>JBIQJS010000130.1:0-7704 GCA_044507405.1 Rubrivivax sp.
GGTGGGCGACGAAGCGCACGTCGGGCTTGTCGATGCCCATGCCGAAGGCGATGGTCGCGACCATCACCACGCCTTCCTCGCGCAGGAAGCGGTCCTGGTGGCGGCTGCGCACCTCGGCGTCCAGCCCGGCGTGGTAGGGCAGGGCGTGGACGCCTTCGGCCTTCAGCCAGTCGGCGGTGTCTTCGACCTTCTTGCGCGACTGGCAATAGACCACGCCCGCATCGCCCTCGTGCTCGTCCTGGATGAAGCGCAGCAGCTGGGTGCGCGCGTTGTCCTTCTCGACGATCTGGTAGCGGATGTTGGGCCGGTCGAAGCTGCTGATGAAGACGCGCGCCTCGTGCAGCGACAGGCGCTCGATGATGTCGGCGCGCGTGAGCTCGTCGGCGGTGGCGGTGAGCGCAATGCGCGGGACATCGGGGTAGCGCTCGTGCAGCAGGCTGAGCTGCAGGTAGTCCTCGCGGAAGTCGTGGCCCCACTGGCTCACGCAGTGCGCCTCGTCGATCGCGAAGAGGCTGAGCAGCCCCCGCTCGTGCAGCGAATCGAGCTGCGCCTGGAAGCGCGGCGTGGTCACGCGCTCGGGCGCGGCGTAGAGCAGCACCAGGCGGCCGCTCATCATCTCGCGCTCGATCTTCTGCGTGTCCTCCAGCGTGAGCGTGGAGTTGAGGAAGGCGGCGTGCACGCCGGCCTCTTCGAGCGCGCCGACCTGGTCGTGCATCAGCGCGATCAGCGGGCTCACCACGATGGCGACGCCCTGGCCGGCGCGGTGCCGCGCGATGGCGGGGATCTGGTAGCACAGGCTCTTGCCCCCGCCGGTGGGCATGAGCACCAGCGCGTCGCCGCCCGCGCGCGTGTGCTCGACGATGGCCTGCTGCTGGCCGCGGAAGGCGGGGTAGCCGAAGACCTCCTGCAGGATGCGCAAGGGGTCGGTCGGCGGCGCGGAAGGAGAGACGGTCGGGGGCATGGCGGACGGGAGGCGGCATGGTACGCGACCCCCCGTGGCGATGAAGTGGGGATGTCTGCCGCGCAGCGTCGCGTGCAAACTTGCCCCGCATGAAACAGCTGCTCTGCGCCTTCGCCTTCGCCACCCTCGCCGCCGCAGGCCATGCGCAGGCGCTCCCGGTGGCGGCCGTGCGCCCGGTGACCGACACCTACCACGGCGTGCGCGTCGAAGACCCCTACCGCCACTTCGAGAACCGCGCGGACCCCGAGGTCGCGAAGTGGATGAAGGCGCACAGCGACCACGCGCATGCGGTGCTGCGCCGCATCCCCGGGCGCGAGGCGCTGCTGCAGAGCATCGAGCGCTACGACGCCGCCGCCTCCGAGCGTGTGGCGCAGGTGAGCCGCGTGCCGGGGGATCTCTACTTCATCGAGCGGCGCGGCGCCGACGAGAACCAGTTCAAGCTCTACCTGCGCCGCGGCCTGGACGGCGCCGAGACGCTGCTGGTGGACCCCGAGGCGCTGGAGCGGAGGTCCGGCCAGCCGCACGCGATCAACTGGTACATGCCGTCGCCCGACGGGTCGCTGGTGGCCTACGGCCTGTCCGCCCAAGGCTCCGAGGCGGCGGTGCTGCACCTCATGGACACGCGCAGCGGCCGGGCGGTGGGTCGGCCCATCCCGCGTGCGGATTTCGGCATCGTCGACTGGGCGCCCGATGGCCGCACGCTGGTGCTGAACCGCCTGCGGGCGCAGCGCCCCGGCGCACGCGCCACCGAGAAGTACCAGCGCAGCCAGGTGCTGGTGCTGCGTGCGGGCCAGTCCATCGGCCAGGCGCGGCCGGTCTTCGGCACCGCGGTGCAGGGGGTGGCGATCGGGCCGGCGGAGATCCCGGCGGTGAGCCTCACGCACGACGGCAAGTGGGCGCTCGGCCTCGTCATCAACGGCACGCAGCGCGAGCTCGGCCTGTACGTCGCGCCGCAGGCGGGCGTGCTTGCCGGCAAGCCGAAGTGGAGGCGCGTGTTCGGCGCGTCGGATGCGGTCACCGGCATGACCTATTTCGACGACACGCTCTACCTCGTCTCGCATCGCGATGCGCCGCGCTCCCAGGTCCTCGCGCTGCGGCTGGACGCAGCCGACCTGCGCTCGGCGCAGGTGCTGATGCCGCCCTCGCAGCGCGTGGTCGTCAACGTGGCGGCCGCGGCCGATGCGGTCTACATCGAAGTGCGCGACGGCAACATCAAGCGGCTCTACAAGCGCCCGCACGGCAGCGACGCGGCGCCGGTGGAGGTGCCGTTGCCGCTCGAAGGCTCCTTCGAGATCGTGAGCGCCGAGGGCGGCGTGGGCGCGGCCAACCCGCGCCTGCCCGGCCTGCTGCTTGACCTGCAGAGCTGGAATGCGGCGCGCCAGATCTACCTCGTCGCGGCCGATGGGCGTGTCGTCAACACCGGCCTGCAGCCCGCCGGGCCGTACGACCGGCCCGAAGGCATCGTCGCGACCGAGGTGCAGGTGCCGAGCCACGACGGCGCGATGGTGCCGATGTCCATCCTCCACCGGGCCGACGTGACGCTCGACGGCGCCAACCCCACCATCCTCTACGGCTACGCGAGCTACGGCGTGACCGAGGAGCCCTTCTACAGCGTGAGCCGCCTCACCTGGCTGGAGGCGGGCGGTGTCTACGCCATCGCCAACCCGCGCGGCAGCAGCGTGCACGGCGAAGCCTGGTACCGCGGCGGCTTCCAGGCGACCAAGCCCAACACCTGGAAGGATTTCATCGCTTGCGCCGAGTACCTGATCGCGCAGAAGTACACGCAGCCGGCGAAGCTCGGCATCCTCGGCGGCAGCGCGGGGGGCCTCCTCGTCGGGCGTGCGATGACCGAGCGGCCCGAGCTCTTCGCCGCGGTCATCCCGGCGGTGGGCGCGCTCGACATGCTGCGCATGGAGACCACCGCCAATGGCGTGCCCAACATTCCGGAGTTCGGCAGCGTGAAGAGCGTGGCCGGCTTCCGGGCGCTGCTCGAGATGAGCACCTATGCCCACATCCGGCCCGGCACGCCCTACCCGGCGGTGCTGCTCACCCACGGCGTGAACGACCCGCGGGTCGAGGTGTGGAACAGCACCAAGACCGCGGCGCGCCTGATGGCCGCGACCACCAGCGGCCGGCCCGTGCTGCTGCGCCTCGAGTACGACGCCGGGCATGGCGTGGGCAGCACCCGCAAGCAGATGCTGGAGGAGCGCGCCGACATGTTCGCCTTCTTCCTCTGGCAGATGGGCGTGGCCGGGTATCAACCCTGAGGTGGGAACTCCCTGGAGGGAAGGTGGGATGGGGCAGCGCACCCCATAATCCCGCCCATTCCCCCGATTGACCGCTCACCCGAGCACTTCTTCCTGGAGCGCCCCATGGCCTCGATCAACAAAGTCATCCTCATCGGCAACCTGGGCCGCGATCCCGAAGTGCGCTACACCACCAGCGGCTCGGCCATCTGCAACATCACCGTGGCCACCACCCGCAACTGGAAAGACAAGAACAGCGGCGACAAGGTCGAAGAGACCGAGTGGCACCGCGTCGTCTTCTACGACCGCCTGGCCGAGATCGCCGGCGAGTACCTGAAGAAGGGCCGTCCGGTGTACGTGGAGGGCCGCTTGAAGACCCGCAAGTGGACCGACAAGGACGGCGTCGAGAAGTACACGACCGAGGTCATCGCCGAGAACATGCAGCTGCTCGGCAGCCGCGATGGCGGCGGCGGCGGTGGTGGCGGCGACGAGGGCGGCGGCTACAGCCGCAGCCCGCAAGGCGGCGGCGAGCGCAGTGCCCCGGCCTCGCGCCCGGCCTCCCGGCCGGCGCCCAAGTCGTCCACCGGCTTCGACGACATGGACGACGACATCCCGTTCTGACACGTGTCAAGCCTGTCGGCCATTTCAGGGGTGGGTTCCGGGAGGAACCCACCCCTGATCGCTTTCAGGCGGTACGCTCGGCGGCATTGCCCACCGAACCGGCCCGAGCGCATGCCCACACCGCCCGCCACGATCCGCAACCGCACCCTCGCCGAGCTCGCGATCGGCGACACCGCCAGCCTCGAACGCACCCTCACCGCCGAGGACATCCAGCTCTTCGCCGTCATGTCGGGCGACGCGAGCCCCGCGCATTTCAGCCCGCACGACGCCGCCGTCATGCCGGCGCAAGGCGTGATCGCGCACGGCATGTGGGGCGGAGCGCTCATCGCCTCGTTGCTGGCCACCCGCCTGCCCGGCCCCGGCAGCGTCTACCTCGCGCAGACCCTGCGCTTCGCCGCGCCGGTCCGTGTGGGCGACACCCTCGCCATCGAGGTCGTGGTGCGCGCCATCGACACCGCGAGCCGCCAGGTCACGCTCGCCTGCCACGCCACCAACGCACGCGGCGAGACGGTGATCGAGGGCGAGGCCACGGTGCTCGCGCCCACCGACCGCATCGAGCATGCGGCCGCCACCCTGCCCGAGGTGCGGCTGCGCACCGCCGACGGCCTGCCGCGCCTCCTGGAGCATGTGCGTGCGCTCGGGCCGATCCGCACGGCGGTGGTGCACCCCTGTGACCAGCTGAGCCTGGGCGGCGCACTCGATGCGCGTGCGGCCGGCCTGATCGAGCCGGTGCTGGTGGCCCCGCGTGCACGGCTGGAGGCCGTCGCCGCCGAAGCCGGCTTCGACCTCACCGGCCTGGAGATCGAGGACGTGGCCCACAGCCATGCCGCCGCAACGCGGGCCGCCGAGCTCGCCGGGCGGCGGGAGGTGCAGGCGCTGATGAAGGGCAGCCTGCACACCGACGAGCTGATGAGCGCGGTGCTCAACGCCACGGCGGGGTTGCGCACCAAGCGCCGTGTGTCGCACTGCTTCCTGATGCAGACGCCGGCCTATCCGCGGCCCTTCATCATCACCGACGCCGCCATCAACATCGCCCCCACGCTGCAGGACAAGGCCGACATCATCCGCAACGCGATCACGCTCGCGCACGCGATCGGCGTGGACGAGCCGCGCGTGGCCATCCTCGCGGCCGTGGAAACCGTGAACCCGGCGATGCCGGCGACGCTCGACGCCGCGGCCCTGTGCAAGATGGCCGACCGCGGCCAGATCGAAGGCGGCGTGCTCGACGGCCCGCTCGCCTTCGACAACGCCGTGTCGGCCGCCGCCGCGCGCGTGAAGGGCATCGCCTCGCCGGTGGCCGGCCAGGCCGACGTGCTGGTCGTGCCCGATCTGGAGAGCGGCAACATGCTCGCCAAGCAGCTCGAATACATGGGCGACGCGGCCACGGCCGGCATCGTGCTCGGCGCCAAGGTGCCCATCGTGCTCACCAGCCGCGCCGACAGCCGCGAGACACGCATCGCCTCGTGCGCGATCGCCGTGCTCCTCGCCCAGCACTACCGCGTGTCGCCCCCATGAGCGCGCAAGGCGACCTCGTCCTGGTGCTGAACTGCGGCTCGTCGAGCATCAAGTTCGCCGTCTTCGATGCGAGCCGCGAACCGCTGCCGCGCCAGGCGCTGTGGCGCGGCAAGGTGCAGGGGATCGGCGGGCCCACGCCGGCCTATGAAGAAAGCGGCGCGGCGCCCGAGGCGCTCGCGCTCGACGCGGCGCGGCCCTATGACGGCGCGCTCGCCTGCATCCGCGAGCACGTGCAGCGACGCCTCGCCGGGCGTGGCCTGCGCGCGGTGGCGCACCGCGTGGTGCATGGCGGCAGCAAGTACTTCGAGCCGGCGGTGATCGATGCCGAGGTGCTGGCCGACCTGCGCAGCTACATCCCGCTCGCGCCGCTGCACCAGCCCTTTGCGCTCGATGCGATCGAGGCCCTGCTGGCAAGCGACTCGGCTCTGCCGCAGGTCGCCTGCTTCGACACCGGCTTCCATCACACCGTGCCGAAGGTCGAGCAGGTGCTGCCGCTGCCCTACAGCGCGTGGGAACGCGGCATGCGCCGCTACGGCTTCCACGGGCTTTCGTACGGCTATCTCTCGGTCGCGCTCGGCGAGCGCCACGGCGAGCTGGCGCAGGGCCGCGTGATCGCGGCCCACCTCGGCAGCGGCGCGAGCCTGTGCGCCATGCAGGGGCTGGTGAGCGTGGCCACCACCATGGGCTTTTCGGCGCTCGAGGGCCTGATGATGGGCACGCGCACCGGCACGCTGGACCCGGGCGCCTTGCTGCACCTCATGCAGACCGAGCGGCTGTCGGTCGACGAGGTCGGACAGATGCTCTACCACCAGTCGGGGCTGCTCGGTGTCTCGGGCCTGTCGCCGGAGCCGCGGGTGCTCCTCGCCGCCGAGGGCCGCGACGACGCGACCGGCGAGCGTGCGCGCCTGGCGCTTGCGCTCTACGTGCGGCGCATCGTGCGCGAAGTGGGTGCGCTGGTGGCGGTGCTGGGCGGGCTGGACCTGCTCGTCTTCACCGCCGGCGTGGGCGAGAACAGCGTCGAGATGCGCGCACGCGTCTGCCGCGAGCTCGGCTTCCTCGGCATCACGCTCGACGACGCGCGCAACGCGGCCCACGCACCCCTCATCTCCCGCGCCGACAGCCGCGTGGCGGTCGGCGTGGAGCCCACCAACGAGGAATGGGTCGCGGCCCGGCAGGCGGTGCGGCTCGTCAGTTGATCTCCGACTTTTCGAACGCCCGGCATGACGACTCCCGCCACACCCCCCGACGCCCTTCCCTGGCACACCCTGGACGCCGAGGCCGCGCTGGAGGCGCTGGCCTCCCGGCGCGAGGGGCTGGAGGCCGACGAGGCCGCTGAGCGCCTGGCGCGGCACGGCCCCAACGCGCTGCCCGCGCCGCCGCGCGTGGGGCCGCTCAGGCGCTTCGCCGCACAGTTCGCCAATGCGCTCATCCTCTTCCTGCTGAGCGCGGCGGTGCTCGCGGCCTTCCTCGGGCACTGGGTGGACGCTTCGGTGATCGTCGGCGTGGTGCTGGTCAACGCCATCGTCGGCTTCGTGCAGGAGGGCAAGGCCGAGCAGGCGCTCGAAGCGCTGCAGGCCATGCTCTCGCCGCATGCGCGTGTGCTGCGCGACGGCCGCCGCGAGGTGGTGCCGGTGGCGAGCCTGGTGCCCGGCGACGTGGTGCTGCTCGAAGCCGGCGACCGCGTGCCGGCCGACCTGCGGCTCCTGCGCGCGCGCGGCCTGCTCATCGACGAGGCCATCCTCACCGGCGAGTCGGTCGCGAGCAGCAAGACCGAAGGGGCCGTGGCGCGGGAGGCCGCGCTTGGCGACCGCGACGGCATGGCGTATTCCGGCACGCTGGTCGCCGCCGGCCAGGGCCTGGGGCTCGTGGTCGCCACCGGCACGCACACCGAGATCGGCCGCATCAGCCGCCTGCTCGGCTCGGTGCAGAGCCTGGCCACGCCGCTCTTGCGCAAGATCAACCGCTTCGGGCGGCAGTTCACCGCCTTGTCGATCGCCTTCGCGGCGCTGCTCCTCGCGTTTGCGGTGGGCGTGCAGGGCCAGGGTTGGGTCGATGCGCTGATGGTGGTGGTGGCCATCGCGGTGAGCCTGGTGCCCGAGAGCCTGCCGGCGGTCATCACCATCACGCTGGCGATCGGCGTGCGCCGCATGGCCGCGCGCCACGCCATCGTGCGCCGCCTGCCGGCGGTCGAGACGCTGGGCGCCACCACCGTGATCTGCTCCGACAAGACCGGCACGCTCACCCGCAACGAGATGACCGCCTGCCGCGTCGTGACCGACGGCATGCGCATCACCGTCGGCGGCTCCGGCTACGCGCCGGTGGGCGCGCTCACGCTGCCCGAAGGGCAGGAGACGCTGCCCG
>JBIQJS010000131.1:0-7458 GCA_044507405.1 Rubrivivax sp.
TGATCGAAGGGCGCATCTACCTGATCGACGGCGACCCGGGCGCCGGCAAGACCACGTTTGCGCTCCAGTACCTGCTCGAAGGCGTGCGCCTCGGCGAGCCCTGCCTCTACATCACGCTCTCCGAGACGCGCAACGAGCTCGTCGCGAATGCGCGTTCGCATGGCTGGTCGCTCGACGGCATCGAGATCTTCGAGCTGATCTCCGACGAGCTGCAGATCGACGGCGACAGCGACCTCACCATGTACCACCCCTCCGAGGTGGAGCTGAGCGCCACCACGCGCCGCGCGCTGGAGAAGGTCGATGCCATGAAGCCGCGGCGCATGGTCTTCGATTCGCTCTCCGAGATGCGCCTGCTCGCGCAGACCTCGCTGCGCTACCGGCGGCAGATCCTCGGCATCAAGCAATACCTCGGGGGCTACAACTGCACCGTGCTGCTGCTCGACGACCGCACCTCCGAAGGCCCCGACAACCAGCTGCAGAGCATCGCCCACGGCGTGATCTCGCTCGATTCGCACACGCCGGCCTACGGGCGCACGCGGCGGCAGCTGCGCGTGGTCAAGTTCCGGGGGAGCGATTTCAGGAGCGGCCTGCACGACTTCACCGTCCGGCACGGCGGCCTCAGCGTCTACCCGCGGGTGGCCGCTGCAGAGCATGACGGCGGCTTCAAGCGGGAGGTGGTGCCCAGCGGGTTGCGCAGCCTCGATGCGCTGCTGGGCGGCGGCATCGACCGTGGCACCACGACCTTGCTCGTGGGGCCGGCCGGTTCGGGCAAGTCGACGATCGCGCTGCAGTACGCCCATGCCGCAGCCGGGCGGGGCGACCATGCGGCCATCTTCAGCTTCGAGGAATTCAAGGGCATCCTCTTCGCGCGTGCCGAGAGCATCGGCATGCCCATCCGCGAAGGCAACGGCCCGGGCCAGATCGCCGTTTACCACATCGACCCCGTGGAGGTGGCGCCGGGAGAGTTTTCGCACATGGTTCGCCGCTCCGTCGAGGTGGATGGGGCTCGCGTGGTCGTGATCGACAGCCTCAACGGCTATCTCAATGCGATCCCCGACGGCCAGTTCCTCACGGCGCAGTTGCACGAGCTCCTGGCCTACCTCAACGACCGTGGCGTCGCAAGCTTCCTGATCGCGGCGCAGACCGGGATGGTGGGCACCGAGATGCGCTCGCCCGTCGAATCGAGCTACCTGGCCGACACCGTCGTGCTGCTGCGCATGTACGAGCACGAAGGCGCCGTGAGGAAGGCCATCTCGGTGACCAAGAAGCGCAGCGGCGCGCACGAGGATTCGATCCGCCGGCTGTGGTTCGACGCGAGCGGCGTGCACCTGAGCGAGCCGCTCATGCACCTGCGCGGCGTGCTGACGGGGGTGCCGGTGGAGGTGCAGGGTGATGCCCGCGAGCCGCTCACCTCCGATGACCACTGAGAGATCGAGCGCCGGCGAACGCGTGCTCGTCGTGCCGGTGACCCGGCGCGACGGCGAGGTGACGCAGCGGCTGCTGCGCAGCCAGCGCATCGAGTGCCTGGTGTGTGAAGACCTCGGGCACGCAGTGCGCGAGCTGGCGGCCGGCGTGGGCACGCTCATGCTCACCGAGGTGGCGCTCTCGGGGCCCGGCGTGCACTCGCTCGTCTCGGCGCTGCAGGAACAGCCCGCGTGGTCGCAGGTGCCGCTGGTCGTGCTCATCCGCGACCACGACGCCTCGCTCGCGAGCAACCGCGCGCTGCAGTCGCTCGACAACGTGACCGTGCTCGACCGGCCCGTCTCCGCCCGGTCGATGATCAGCGCCGTGCAGTCGGCGCTGCGCGACCGGCGCAAGCAGTACCGCATCCGTGACCAGATCGAGGAACTGCGCCGCGCCGAGGCCGCGCTCATGCTGGCCGATCGTCGCAAGGACGAGTTCCTCGCCACGCTCGCGCACGAGTTGCGCAACCCGCTCGCGCCCATCCGCACCGGGCTGCAGATCCTGTCGAAGAAAGGCGCGCCCGACGAGCAGACCCGCCGCCTGCACGAGATCATGGACCGGCAGATGGTGCAGATGGTCAAGCTCATCGACGAGTTGCTCGAGATCTCGCGCATCTCCACGGGCAAGGTCGTGCTCCACAAGGAGCGGGCCGACATGCGCAGCATCATCGAGACCGCGCTCGAAGGCTGCCAGCCGCTGATCGAATCGGCCGGCCACCAGCTGACGGTCGAGTTGCACCGCGAGCCGGTGTGGGTGCACGGCGACCCGGCGCGCCTCTCGCAGGTCGTGAGCAACCTCATCAACAACGCCGTGAAGTACACGCCCGACGGCGGGCGCATCGCGGTGCGCATGACGCATGTGGACGGCATCGTGGAAGTGGCCGTCGAGGACTCCGGCGTGGGCATTCCGCCCGACATGATCGACCGCGTGTTCGAGATGTTTGCGCAGGTCAACCGCACGCTCGACCGCGCGCAAGGCGGCCTGGGCATCGGCCTCGCCCTCGTGCGCCGGCTGATGGAGCTGCACGGCGGCTCGGTGCAGGCCGAGAGCGCCGGCGCCGACCAGGGCGCGCGCTTCACCCTGCGGCTGCCCACGCTCGCGCCGCCCACGAGCGAGGCCGTGCGGGCCACCGAGCGCCGCCGCAAGAAGACCGACAAGCAGCTGCGCGTGCTCGTGATCGACGACAACACCGACGCCGCCGAGACGCTCGCCATGCTGCTCGAAGCCCACGGCCACGAGACGCACCGCGCCTACAGCGCCCGCGCCGGGCTGGAAGCGGTGCGTGCCTTCAAGCCGCAGGCGGTGTTCTGCGACATCGAGATGGCCGGCATGAACGGCTACGAGGTGGCGGCCACCTTGCGCCGCAGCGCCGAGCATCCGCCGGCCCTGCTGATCGCTGTCACCGGCCGCGGCGGCAGGGTGGACCGTCAGCGCTCGCTGGACGCGGGCTTCGACATGCATCTCACCAAGCCGGTGGGCGATGACGCCGTGCAGAGGGCGCTGGCGCGGTTGTGACGGCGTCTTGCCCGGCATTCGGGAACTCAGGCCGAACGCAGCGGCGCGGGAGGTTGGCACACCGTTTGCCCCACCGCGGGGATGCCTGAAGAACACCTCCAACGCGTGGCCCCGCTGCGAGCCCTGGTCATCGACGATCACGTCGATGTGGCCAACACCGTCTGCGAGCTGCTGCAGCTGATGGGCTGCAAGACCGCCGCCGCCTTCGGCGGCATCACCGGCGCCCGGCTGGCCGAGCTTTTCCGCCCCGACATCGTCTTCATGGACTTCGGCATGCCCGATCTCGATGGCGAAGGCGCGCTCACCCGCATCCGGCAGGCGGGCAGGGTGGATGCCGTCTTCGTCTGCGTCACCGGCCGCGACGACCCCGAGCTGCGCGAGCGCAGCCTGCGCGCGGGGTTCGACCACTTCCTCACCAAGCCCGTCGAGCCCGCCGTGTATGAACGGCTGATCGAAGAAGTGCGCCAGGCGCGCGGCCGCAGCCGCGCCGATGCCATGGCCCCCTGGCGGCAGGACAGCGCCGCCAGGTCCGCGGCCGACAGCGCGCGCCGCAACTGAGCCACCCGGCCCGACCGCCGGGCCTGCACATCGGTGAAACCGAACGCGTAAGTCGTGCCGGTCCGTGAACGCCTGGGCGCCGCGCGACGGAACGCGCGGGGCGTTCTCGGTACAGTGGGCGCTGTTTCCAGCCGCCGTGCACTGCAGCACCCCGATGCTTCCTTCCAGCGACAACCCTCTCGAAGGGCCGATCCACCAGCTCTCGCTTTCCGGAGGCGGCTTTCGCGCCGCCTTCTACCACCTGGGGGCGCTGCATGCGCTCGCCCGCCACGGGCGGCTGCGCGACCTGCGCATGCTGGTCACCATCTCGGGCGGCTCGATCGCGGCGGGCTTCTTCTTCCAGGAATGGCTGGCCGTCGCCAAGCGCGGACCGGTGGACGACGAAGCGCTCGCCCAATGCGCGCTGCGCGCGCAGCAGGCGCTCTTTCGCAAGAGCCGCCACCACCCGCGCATGCGCGCCATGGCGTCGGTGCGCGCGCTCGCGAGCGGCTTGGTGCGCAACGAATTCGGCTTCTCGCAATCCATGGCGCGCATCCACCGCCGCTGGCTCTCGAGCCTGCGCCGCGTGGCCGCCACCGGCCTGTGGCCGGGCACCCTGCCCGAGTGGCGCATCGCCTGCTCCGACTACGCGCGGACCAACCGCGCCATCGTGCTGCTCGGTGACCGCGGCCTGCCGCGCCAGCCCGATGCCACCTACCTCACCATGCACGACCTCTCGATCGCGCGCGCCATCGCCGCATCGAGCGCGGTGCCCGGCGTCTTCGAGCCGGTGCGCTGCGGCGATCACGAGCTGGGCGACGGTGGCGTGCTCGACAACCACGGCCTGCGCGAATTCGACGACACCCTCGGCCACGCCACCTGCATCGATGCATCGGCGCCCGCGCTGCCGCTGCGGCCGGTCGACGGTTGGACCACCCCCATGCGCGCCATGGACCTGCTCATGGAGCAGACCCGCGGCGACGTGCTGCGCGCCCACAACTGCACGCTCATCTCGCTGCGCGACCCCATCTCGCAGCCGAGCGGCGTCGAGTGGTGGCCGCACCTGCGCGCGCTGCGCACCGACCTCGACGACTTTGCCGCCACCGAGGCGCACCTGCTCTTTCTCGCCGGCTACCAGAGCGCCATCGGCCGCGCCGAGACCCCCACCGGCTGCCCGGCCGACATGACGGCGCTCTGGGCCGCCATGAGCGAGGCCGCGCCGCCCGAGCTGACGGAAGACGAGGCCCAGCAGCTCGAAGACGCGCGCGCCGCCTGCATCGACGACCTGGAGCGCGGCCAGCACGTGCTCTTTGCCGGCATCCAGAAACGCTCGGCCGCCTCGGTGATGGTGTCCTTCGGCTCGCTCTTCATGCTCGCGCTGACCGTCATCGTGCTCTTCACCGTGGCGCGGCTCGCGTGGGATTTCGTGATCGGCAACGTGCCGCAATCGTGGCGCGCCATCTCGAGCAACGGCCTGCTCGCACTCGGCTGGATGGCCGGCTCCGCCTGGCTGTGGTGGCAGTTCCACTCGCCGCGTGCGGGCGCGCTCATCTACAACATGCGCCAATGGTTCGGCGTGATCGCCGGCCCCATCGTGCTGCCGGCGCTCATCTCGCTCTCCATCGCCCTGCGCCTGCGCGTGATGACCTTCTCGACCCGCGACCTCACCGCGTGGACCCGCGCCGCGCTGCTGCGCTACGAGCGGCGCCGCCAGCTGGCCGCGATGAAGAAGAGCCTGGAGCAGGCGGCCGCCGCGCGTGCGGTGGCGGTGGTGGCGGAGCCCGGGGCGGAGGTGGCGGGGAAGGGGCAGGGCGAGTAGGGCGCGCGAGACAATGCGGCCCATGCAACCCACCGACGCCGATGCCCGCCTCACCGATCTCGAGATCAAGGCGAGCTACACCGAGGACCTGCTCGACACGCTCAACGAGATCGTCGCGCGCCAGCAGGCCCAGATCGACCGCCTGACCAGCGAGCTCGCGATGCTGCGCAACCAGTTGCCCACGGCCGACGGTGCGCCGGCCTTCCGCAGCCTGCGCGACGAACTGCCGCCGCACTATTGACGCCGCACTACTGACGCCACACCACTGACGCCACACCACTGAGCCACCCCGCCGCACCATTCGGTGAGCACGAGCGGCACGCAGCGCGATCGCATCAGCGCGGGAAGCGACCGAAAAAGCGCGCGTTTGCGGAACCATCGCCGCTGCGCACAGGCGCTTGGCCGCAGCGCCAGCGTCAGGACAACAATACGAACACCATGCGCCTGAGCCGTCTTTTCCTCTGCACCACCGCACTGGTGCTCGGTCTGGTCACCTTGATGCTGGTGCGCGCGATGTGGACCGACTGGCAGGGCGTGCGCCGTGCCGAATCCGGCCTCGAGGCGATGGAGCTGGCGTATGCGGCCATGCAGGTCGCCGAGCACGCCTCGGCCGAGCGCGGCCCCGCCATCCCCGTGCTCAACGATCCGCCCTCCGACGCGCTGCGCAAGCGCCTGGCGCAGTTCCAGCACGCGACCGATGCGGCCTTCGATGCGGCGCTGACGCGGCTGCGCCGACGCGAGGAGCCCGAGCTGCTGACCGCGCTGCCGGTGCTGGAGCGCTCGCGCGCGCAGATGCAGGCCGCCCGGCAGGAGCTCGAACGCGTGGCGGCGCTGCCCCAGGCCGAGCGCTCGGACGCCGACAAGCGCAGCACGCGGCAGGTCATCGACCAGATGTTCGCGGTCGTCGACACGGTGCTGGAGGCGGTCACGCTGCTGTCGGCCAGCGCCGAGCGCATCCACCCGAGCCTCTCGCTGCCGCTGGTCGGCTCGCGCTACGCGGCCGAGCTGCGCGAGCACGCCGGCCGCCTCGGCTCGCAGTTCACCGCGCCGCTGGCCAGCGGCACGCCGCTCGGCCCGCAGGAGCGCGACGGCATTCCCCGCCTGCTCGGCCGCATCGAGCAGCTCGAGACCTTGCTCGACGTGAAGGCGCGCACCAGCCTGTCCGACCCGCGCATCGACGCCGCGCTGAAGGCCCAGCACGAGCGCTACTTCGGCCAGAGCCTGCCCTTCATCGCCGAGCTCACCGCCCGCGGGCTGGCCGGCGAGCCCTATGGCCTGGACTCGACGCAGTTCGTCGCGCTCTATGTGCCGGGCATGCGCAGCATCGTCGAGCTGCGCGACACGCTGCACCACGTCGGCCGCGAGCAGGCCCTGGTCGAGGTGGCGTCAGCCCGGCAGCGGCTGCGCGTCAACGCGCTGATCGGCGGCTGCATCCTGGCGCTGGAGGTGGGCGCCTTCATCACGCTGCGCCGGCGCGTGCTCTCGCCGCTGCTGCTGAGCACCCGGCACATGGTGGCGCTGATGCGCGGCCGGCTGACCCTGCCGCTGCCCGCAGTCCAGCGCAGCGACGAGATCGGCGAGCTGCAGGCCGCGGTGCTGGCCTTGCAGGCCAGCCTGCAACGCACTCAGGAGCTGGAGGCCGAGCGCGAGACCCTGATCACCGGGCTGCGCGAGCTCAGCCATCGCGACCACCTGACCGGCCTGATGAACCGCCGCGCCTTCGACGAGCTCGCGCCGGCCCTGCTGGCGCAGGCCGGGCGACACCGCTGGCCGATGGCGCTGCTGCTCTTCGACCTGGACCATTTCAAGCGCATCAACGACCAGCACGGCCACGAGACCGGCGACCAGGTGCTGCGGCATGTGGCGCAGCTCGCGCAGGCCCAGCTGCGCAGCGGCGACCTGCTGGCCCGCTACGGCGGCGAGGAGTTCATCGCGCTGCTGCCCGATTGCGACGACCAGGCCGCGCTCGCCCTGGCCGAGCGCCTGCGACTGGCCATGCAGCAACAGCCGCTGCGCCTGCCCGATGGCGGCATCCTCCACCTGAGCGCCAGCTTCGGCCTTGCGGTGCAGCCGGTCGGGCCGCAGGCCGCGCTGCCTGAACTCTTCGGCCGCGCCGATGCGGC
>JBIQJS010000018.1:0-46068 GCA_044507405.1 Rubrivivax sp.
ATGGAAGACCGCGCCACGCTGCGCATCAGCAGCCAGCACATCGCCAACTGGCTGCACCACGGCGTGGTGACGGAGCAGCAGGTGCGCGACACCTTCGAGCGCATGGCCGCGGTGGTCGACAAGCAGAACTTCGGCGACCCGGCCTATCGCCCGCTCGCCGGCAACGCCACCACCTCGATGGCCTACCAGGCGGCGCTCGACCTCGTCTTCAAGGGCAAGGAACAGCCGAGCGGCTACACCGAGCCGCTGCTGCACGCCTGGCGCCTGAAGGTGAAGGCCGCGGCACGCTGAGGCTTGCGTCACCGCGATCGGAAGCGGCGCCTGCGGGCGCCGTTTTCTTTTGGCGTGCGGTCCATGCGGGCTAGCACCGGCCTCTGATCGAAGCGCCCGCCGCCGCGTAGGATGGCCCGGTGACCCCGGCCTCCCACTCCCACAGCCTCGCCACCCTCCAGGAACGCCACGGCCCCAGCTACCGCTGGCGGGTGCTGATCACCGTGATGCTCGGGACCATCGCCTCGGTGATGGCCTCCACCATCGTCAACGTGGCCCTGCCCGACATGAGCCACGTCTTCACGCTCGGGCAGGAGCGCGCGCAGTGGCTCTCGGCCGGCTTCATGGCCGCGGTCACGGTGGCGATGCTCACCACGCCGTGGCTGCTCGGGCGCTACGGCTACCGCCACACCTACTTCGCCGCGGTGTGGCTGCTCATGATCGGCGGCATCGGCGGGGGCTTCAGCACGAGCTTCGAGATGGTGCTGGCGATGCGCGTGGTGGAGGGGCTGGCGGCCGGCGTCATGCAACCCATTCCGCCGGTGATCGTGCTGCAGATCTTCGGGCGGCGCGAGCAGGGCCGGGCGATGGGCTACTTCGGCTTCGGCGTGGTGCTTGCGCCGGCGCTCGGGCCCTCCATCGGCGGCGTGCTGGTCGAGGCCTGGGGCTGGCGCTCCATCTTCTTCGTGGTGGTGCCGTTCTGCCTCGCGGCCTTCGCCATGGGGCGCCGCTACCTGCCGCACACCTCGCCGGGCGCCGAGACCGTCAACGCGGCCGACCGCCGCTTCGACGTGCCCGGCCTCGTGCTGCTCGCGATCGCGGTCGTCACCGGCATGAACGGCCTGGTGGAGCTGCACAGCCCCACCGCCCACGCCTACGTGCTGCTCGCCATCTCGGCCGTGTCGGCCGGCATCTTCTTCTGGCGCCAGCGCCGCACGGCGCATCCGCTCATGGAGCTCAAGCTCTTCGACATCCGCGCCTACCGCATGGGCGCGTGCGTGGCCTTCATCTACGGCATGGCGCTCTTCGGCTCCACCTACCTGGTGCCGGTGTTCATGCAGATCGGCCTCAAGCTGCCGCCCTCGCAGGCGGGCGCGGTGCTGCTGCCCGCGGGCATCGTGCTCGCCTTCATGCTGCCGCTGGGCGGCCGGCTGGCCGACCGCTACCCCTACAACAAGCTGGTGGCGATCGGCATCGTGCTGCTGACGGTCTCGTTCTGGCTGATGGCGCTGGTGGGGCTGCAGACCTCGCTCTGGGTCATCACGGCGTTTGCGATCGTCGGGCGCATCGGCCTGGGCACCGTGCTGCCCTCGCTCAACCTCGGCGCGGTGCGGCGGCTGCCCATGCACCAGATCTCGCACGGCTCCAGCGGCATCAACTTCCTGCGCCAGCTCGGCGGGGCGGTGGGCGTGGCGGTGGCGGGCATCTTCCTCGAGTGGCGGCTGCAGGCGCACGCCGACGACCCCATGCGTGCGTTCCACCAGACCTTCGTCCTGCTCGGCTCGATCTGCGTGCTGGCGGCCGTGGCGGGCTGGCGCATGCAACCGCCAGGCGCGGGCGTGGTGCGCCGCGACGACGAGCCGCCGGCGAGCGAGCACCGGCCGACCGACATCACCTGATCGCCGTTTCGCACCTCGGGTTTGCCCAGGTTGGACTTCGCGCCGAGCTTGTCCGATGCTAGATCGAGCAGTGCGCACGCACCTCGAAAAGCGCACGCCCATCCAAGGAGACCACCGTGACCACACGCCTGAAGATCAACGGCAAGACGACGACCGTCAAGGCCGAGCCCGACACCCCGCTGCTGTGGGTGATCCGCGATGAGGTGGGCCTGACCGGCACCAAGTTCGGCTGCGGCATGGCGCTGTGTGGCGCCTGCACCGTGCACCTCGACGGCCAGCCCGTGCGCTCGTGCCAGACCCCGCTCTCGGCCGCGGCCGGCAAGTCGGTCTCGACGATCGAGGGCCTGTCGCGCAACAACAGCCATCCGCTGCAGAAGGCCTGGATCGCGCACGACGTGCCGCAGTGCGGCTACTGCCAGAGCGGCCAGATCATGAGCGCGGCCGCCCTGCTCAAGAACAACCCCAACCCGAGCGATGCCGACATCGATGCCGCCATGAGCGGCAACCTGTGCCGCTGCGGCACCTACCCGCGCATCCGCGCCGCGATCAAGACCGCGGCCGCCGAGCTGCGCAAGGCCTGAAGGAGCGCGCCATGACGACCCCCACCACGCCTGCTGCGCAACGCAAGCCGGGCCTGAGCCGCCGCGGCTTCCTGCAGACCTCCACCGTCGCCTCGGGCGGCCTGCTGCTCGGCGTCGACGTCGGCGGCCTGGGCAAGGCCATCGCCGCCGGCACCGTGCACACGCCCAATGCCTGGGTGCACATCGGCGACGACAACACCATCACGCTGATCTCGGCGCGCTCCGAGATGGGCCAGGGTGTCTACACGTCCATGCCCATGCTCATCGCCGAAGAGCTCAACGTCGACCTCAAGACCGTGCGCGTGGCCATGGCCCCGCCCAACGGCAAGCTCTACGGCAACGCCCTGCTCGGCGGCCCGCAGCTCACCGGCGGCTCCACCTCCGTGCGCGACGGCTGGGACAAGCTGCGCGTGGCCGGCGCGCAGGTGCGCATGATGCTCGTCACCGCCGCTGCGCTGAAATGGAACATCCCCGAGGAGCAGCTGCGTGCCGAGAACGGCATGGTGCTCGGCCCGCAGGGCAAGAAGGCCACCTACGGCCAGCTCGCCGCCGAGGCCGCCCGCCTGCCGGTGCCGCAAAGCCCGAAGCTGAAAGACCCCAAGGATTTCCGCATCGTCGGCAAGCCCACCAAGCGCCTGGACACGCCGGCCAAGACCAACGGCACGGCCGAGTTCGGCATCGACGTCAAGCTGCCCGGCATGGTCTACGCCGCGCTGGAGCAGTGCCCCGTGATCGGCGGCAAGGTGAAGAGCTACGACGCCACCGAGGCCAAGAAGATGCCCGGCGTCATCGACGTGGTTCAGATCCCCGACGGCATCGCGGTCGTGGCCGACACCTGGTGGCACGCCAACAGCGCCCGCCGCGGCCTCAAGGTCGAGTGGGACGAAGGCCCGGGCGCGGCGCTCACGCACACCGGCATGCTCCAGAGCATCAAGGCCGCCGCCGTGGCCGAGGGCGCCAAGCCGCTGGAGCTGCCCAAGGTGGGCGACGCCGATGCGGTGATCCAGGGCGCGGCCAAGGTGATCCGCGCCGAATACACCATGCCGCTGCTGTCGCACGCGCCGCTGGAGCCCATGAACTTCACCGCGCACGTGCACGGCAACCGCGCCGACCTGATCGGCCCCACGCAGTGGCAGGACGCCGCCGCCGGCACCATCGCCAAGGTGTGCGGCGTGCCCATCGAGAACGTGACGCTGCGCACCACCTTCCTCGGGGGCGGCTTCGGCCGGCGCATCGACATCGACTACATCATCCAGGCCGCGCTCATCAGCAAGGCCGTGGGCAAGCCGGTCAAGCTCGTGTGGACGCGTGAAGACGACATGACGCACGACTACTACCGGCCGCAGTCGGTGCACCACCTGGCCGCGGCCATCGGCGACGACGGCAAGCCGACCGCCATGACCTTCCGCCTCACCTCGCAGTCGGTGACGGGCCGCGTCTTCGGGCTGCCCGCGCCGGTGCAGGATCCGCTCATGACCGAGGCGGCCATCGCGCCCTACGAGATCCCGGCGACGCGGCACCAGATCCTCAAGCACGACGCCGGCCTGCGCGTGGGCTACTGGCGCAGCGTGAGCCACATGCTCAATGCCTTCGCCAACGAGACCTTCATCGACGAGCTCGCGGCCAACGCCCGGCAGGACCCGTACGCCTACCGGCTCTCGCTGCTGCCCAACAAGCCGCGCTTTGCCAACGTGCTCAAGCTCGCCGCCGAGAAAGCCGGCTGGGGCACGGCCGCGCCCGCCGGCCGCTCGCGCGGCATCGCGCTCATGGAGGGCTACGACACCTACATGGCGATGGTGGCCGAGATCTCGCTCAACCAGGGCGAGGTCCGGGTGCACAAGGTGACGACCGTGGCCGACCTCGGCCGCATGGTCAACCCCGACACGGTCGAGGCGCAGATCACCTCCAGCATCCTCTTCGGCCTGACCGCCGTGCTGTGGGGCGACATCACGCTGGACAAGGGCCGCGTGCAGCAGACCAACTACCACCAGTACCGGCTGCTGCGCATGAACGAGACGCCCGAGCTCGTGACGGTGCTCGTGCCCAGCACCGAGAAGCCGGGCGGCGTGGGCGAGCCCGGCACCGCGCTCATCGGCCCGGCGGTGGGCAACGCGATCTTCGCGGCCACCGGCAAGCGCCTGCGCGCGATGCCGTTCACGCCGGAGCGCATCCAGGCGGCTTGAGGGAGTTGCTGATGGCAGGCCAGGCCACCTTCGGGTGGCCTTTTTTCATGGGTCTGCCCTGCGCGTGACGATCTGGCGGTTTCTCGACACAAATTGGCGCGTTGTCGAGGCTGAGCCGGCCCATGCCCGCCTACCCTTGCGGGCTCCCGATTCCGCCGTTCGCCGCCCTCGCATGACCCCCAAGACCGCCGCGCTGGACGCGGCCCACGCGCCCGACACCACGCCCGCGGCCGACACGCCGCAAGGCTTCCTGCTCCCCATCGTGGGGGGCGCCGCCTTCGCGCACCTGCTCAACGACCTCATCCAGGCCATGCTGCCGGCCGTCTACCCGCTGCTCAAGGCGAACTTCGCGCTGAGCTTCGGGCAGATCGGGCTCATCGGGTTCGTCTACCAGGTAACGGCCTCGCTGCTGCAACCGTGGATCGGGCTCTACACCGACAAGCACCCCCAGCCTTACCTGCTGCCCTCGGGCATGGTCATGACGCTGATCGGCATCGCGCTGCTGGCGACGGCCGGCAGCTACCCCATGTTGCTCGTGGCCGCTGCCGTGGTCGGCGTGGGCTCCGCCACCTTCCACCCCGAAGCCTCGCGCATCGCGCGGCTCGCGTCGGGCGGGCGCTTCGGCACTGCGCAGTCGACCTTCCAGGTGGGCGGCAACACCGGCTCGGCGATCGGACCGTTGCTCGCCGCGGCGATCGTCATCCCGCATGGGCAGCCGGCGATCGCGTGGTTCATGGTGGTGGCGGTGATCGCGATCCTCGTCCTGCTGCGGCTGACCGGCTGGTTCCGCCGACACGGGCAGGCGAGTGCGCAGAGCCTGGCCAGGGCGCACGGCGAGGGCCTGAGCCGCGCGGGGATCGTGCGCGCGGTGGCGGTGATCTGCGTGCTGATGTTCGCCAAGTTCGTCTACATCGCGATGTTCACGAGCTACTTCACCTTCTACCTGATGGAGCGCTTCGGCCTCACGGTGCAGCACAGCCAGGTCTTCCTCTTCATGTTCCTCGGCGCGGTGGCCGCGGGCACCTTCGCCGGTGGCCCGGTGGGCGACCGGATCGGGCGCAAGGCAGTGATCTGGATCTCCTTCCTCGGCGTGGCGCCGTTTGCGCTTGCGCTGCCGCACGCCAGCCTCGCGTGGACCGCCGTGCTCGCGATGGTCATCGGCCTCGTCATGTCGTCGGCCTTCGCCGCGCTCGTGGTCTACGCGCAGGAGGCGGTGCCCGGCCGCGTGGGGCTGGTGTCCGGGCTGATGTTCGGCCTCATGTTCGGCATCAGCGGCATCGGCGTGGCCGGCCTGGGCGCACTCGCCGACCGGCACGGCATCGTGTGGGTGTATGGCGTGGCGTCGTTCCTGCCGCTGTTGGGGCTGGCGACCGCCTTGCTGCCCGAGACGCGCAAACGCAAGCCGTGAGGGCCGCCGCGACAGGCAGATGACAGGCCCTGGCAACCGCCGGCGCGCGGCCGCGCCGTAAGGGCATGAAGCGGTCCCGATGCCGCGCAAGCGGCGAGTCACTATGCTGCTCGGCACCGACCGAGACCTTCGCCACCGCCCCATGCACCGCCTGACCCACCTCCTGCGCCGCCTGGCCCATGCCGCCATGACGGCGCCGGTGCTCGGCGTGCTGCTGCAGGCGATCCGCAACTACATCCTCCACCAGAGCGCCAACCAGGCGGGCAGCATGGCGTTCTCGACGGTGCTGGCGATGTTTCCGCTGCTGCTGCTGATCTCGGCCACGGCCGCCTACGTGGGGCAGCCGGGGGATGCGGCGGCGCTCGCCGGGCGGGTGATGGGGTATGCGCCGCCGGTGGTGCGCGATGCCTTGCACCCGGTGGTCGACGAGGTGCTCGCGCGGCGCAACCAGGCGCTGGTGACGATCGGCCTGCTGGTCACGCTGTGGACGGCCTCGTCCGGCATGCAGGCGGTGCGCACGGCGCTGAACAAGGCCTATGGCGTGGAGCGCGGCATGGCGTTCTGGAAGGCGCGGCTCAAGGTCACGCTCTTCACGGTGGTGGTGGGCACCGGGGTGCTCGCGGCCTTCAGCTCGGTGGTGGTCATGCCCTACATCTGGCTGTGGCTCAGCCAGACGGTGGGCGTGGGGCGCGAGACGCTCTGGCTGGAGCACGGCGTGCGCTACGGCGCGGCGTATCTCGTGCTGGTGGTGCTGTATGCGCTGCTCTACGGCTGGCTGCCCGACGTGCACCAGCGCCTGCGCACGGTGCTGCCCGGCGCCATCATCGGCGCGGCGCTCTGGGTGGGGGCGGCCGCGGGGCTGTCGTACACGCTGCGCACGGCCGGCAAGCTCGCGCTCATCTACGGCAGCTTCGCGGGGGTGGTGGCCACGCTCGTGTTCCTCTACATCAGCGCGAGCACGCTCATCTACGGCGCCGAGGTGAATGCGGTGCTGCGCGAGAAGCTCGCGTCGCCGCCGCCCGAGCCGCAGCCCTAGCCGCATGGCGCGCCGCACGCCATCGCCTGCCGTGGGCATCGATTTCTCGGCCTCGTCGCTGGAGGTGGCGCGCGCGCTGATCGGCGCGGTGCTGCTGGTCGATGGCGTGGGCGGGCGCATCGTGGAGACCGAGGCCTACGACGCCGACGATCCGGCCTCGCACAGCCACAGCGGCCCGACCGCGCGCAATGCCTCGATGTTCGGCCCGCCGGGACATGCCTACGTGTACCGCTCCTATGGCATCCACTGGTGCCTCAACTTCGTCTGCCGCGAGGCGGGGCACGGCGCGGGGGTGCTGATCCGCGCGGTGGAGCCCACGCACGGGCTGGAGGTGATGCGCGCCCGGCGCGGCGTGGAGGACGTGCGCCTGCTGTGCTCGGGCCCGGGGCGGGTGGGGCAGGCGCTCGGCATCACGCGCGTGCTGGATGGCCGGCCGCTGGACCAGGCGCCGTTCGAGGTGCATGCAGCGCCGGCGCCGGTGGAGGTGCTGGTGGGGCCGCGCATCGGGATCTCGAAGGCGCAGGAGATGCCGTGGCGGTTCGGGCTCCTGGGGTCGCGGTTCGTGAGCCGGCGGTTCGGGTGAAGACCGCTTAGGCCCTTCGACAAGCTCAGGGCGAACGGAGGTGGTGCTCCGGCCTCCCCAAAAAAAAGCGGCCGGCTAAGAGCCGGCCGCACGCACCAGAGGGTTCCCGCTCAGGGCTTCTTGGTCGACGCCGCGCGGATGGAATCCGGCACGCCCTGGATGAAGGCCTTGAGCTTGGGGATGTCCTCGGGCTTGAGCCTGCCGGTGAAGTCGGGCATGCCGCGCTGCTTGGCGGCGCCGCCGAAGACGTAGGCTTCGAGGTTGTTGATGATGTCGGGGTGCGAGTAGCCGAGGTTGGGGATGTTGCCGCCGCGGTCCACGCCGGGCACGCCGTGGCAGAGCACGCAGCTCGCCACGTACAGGCCCTGGCCTTCGGGCACCTGCTTGGGGTCGTAGGCCACGCCCTGCAGCAGCGAGTTGAGCCTGACCTGCGCCATCTCCGGCAGCGCCGCCTTGCCGCCCACCGCGAAGGTGTAGACGGTGCCCGGGCCGATCTTGTCGCTGGCGCGGTTGGAGACGCCGTACGAGCCGCCCCAGCCCACCGCGATCGAGACGTACTGCTTGCCGTCGACCATGTAGGTGGCGGGCGCGGCGATCACGCCGGTGCCGGTGGGCGTCTCCCAGAGCTTCTCGCCGGTCTTCGCGTTGAAGGCCATGAAGCGGCCCTCGGCCGTGCCCTGGAAGACGAGGTTGCCGGCGGTGGCGAGCGTGCCGCCGTTCCACGGCGAGACGTGCTCGTGGCGCCAGGCTTCCTTCTGGGCGACCGGGTCCCAGGCGAGCAGGCGGCCGAAGGGCTTGCTGGTGGCCGGCACCGCGCCGATGAACATGCCGGTGTTCCAGCCCTGGTTGGAGCCGGCCGCGCCCAGCGTCATCTCGTTGTACTTGTAGTTCTTGTTGTCCATCAGCGTGAGCGGGATGTTCTGCGCGGGCAGGTACACCAGCCCCGTCTTCGGGCTGTACGACATCGGGTGCCAGTTGTGCGCGCCGAGCGGGCCGGGGATGCTGTCGTAACCCTTGTCGGCGCTGCGGGCGAGCGCGGTCTCGATGGGGAAGCCCTTCTCGTCGTAGCCGGTCGCCCAGTTCACGTCGACGAAGTTCTTCGCCGAGATGAACTTGCCGTTGGTGCGGTCGATCACGAAGAAGAAGCCGTTCTTGGGCGCGTGCAGGATGACCTTGCGCGTCTTGCCCTGGAGCTTGATGTCGGCCAGGATCATCGGCTGCGTCGAGGTGTAGTCCCAGTTGTCGCCCGGCGTTTCCTGGTAGTGCCAGACGTACTTGCCGGTGTCGGGGTTGATGGCCACGATGGAGGCGAGGTAGAGGTTGTCGCCGCCGCCCGGGCTGCGCTTGGCGCGCGACCACGGCGTGCCGTTGCCGGTGCCGATGTAGATGAGGTTGAGCTGCGGGTCGAAGGTGATGGTGTCCCACACCGTGCCGCCGCCGCCCACTTCCCAGTACTTGTTGCTCGGGTCCCAGGTCTTGGCCGCGCGGGCGAGCGCCTCGCTCTCGTAGGGCTTGGCGGGGTCGCCGGGCACGGTGTAGAAGCGCCACTTCTCCGCCCCGGTCTCGGCGTCGTAGGCGGTGATGTAGCCGCGCACGCCGTACTCGGCGCCGCCGTTGCCGATGATCACCATGCCCTTGAAGACGCGCGGCGCGCCGGTGATGGTGTAGGGGCGGCTGCGGTCGATGGAGGTGTCCTTCTCCCACACGAGCTTGCCGGTGGCGGCGTCGAGCGCGATCAGGCGCGCATCGAACGAGCCCACATAGACCTTGCCCTTGTGGAGCGCCACCCCGCGGTTGACGACGTCGCAGCAGCCCTTCACGCCGTACTCGCGCGGCACCTTGGGGTCGTAGGTCCAGATGCGCTTGCCGGTGCGCACGTCGACCGCATGCACCACGCTCCACGAGGCGGTCACGTACATGATCCCGTCGACCACGAGCGGCGTGGCTTCCACGCCGCGGGTCGATTCGAGGTTGTAGCTCCAGACGAGGCCGAGCTCCTTGACGTTCTTCTCGTTGATCTGGTCGAGCCGGCTGTAGCGCGTCTCGGCGTAGTCGAGGCCGTAGCTCGGCCAGTCGCGCGTGGTGGCGTTCTGGGCGATGGCCCGTCCGTCGATGCGCGAGGTCACCGCGCGGATGTGTTCTTCCGAGCCCTTGGGCTGCGCCTGCGCCGCCTGCGGCAGCGCTGCGCCGAGCGCGCATGCCAGCATGGCGATCCAGTGCTTCTTCATATGGGAGTCTCCTGAGTGGTGTGGTGGGGCTGCGCCGCCGCCCCTCCCCGCGTCGATGCGGCGGGGTGCCGCTCGATCATCAGGAGATCGCGATTCCGTCACAACAAGGTGTTTTCCCGCAAGCGGACACCACGCTCCCCGCCCGCCTGCGCCAGCCTGTGACAGGCGAGGCACCGCTATGCTTCTCGCGATGGACGCTTTGGCAATGAATCAGGAACTGGCCCGACTCCCCGAACGCTGCGACGTGCTGGTGGTCGGCGCCGGCCCGGCGGGCAGCGCGGCGGCCACCCTGCTGGCGCGATCGGGGCTCGACGTGGTGCTCGTGGACCAGCGCGCCTTTCCGCGCGAGAAGGTCTGCGGCGATGGCCTCATCCCCGACGCGCACGCCGCGCTCGCGCGCCTGGGCGTGCTCGAGGAGGTGATGGCGCGCGCCGAGCGCGCCACGCATGTGGGCTGCATCAGCCCGCGCGGCCTGCGGGTCGACGTGCCCGGGCGGCTGGCGGTGCTGCCGCGGCGCGAGCTCGACGACATCGTCTGCCGCAACGCGGTGCGTGCCGGCGCGCGCATGCATGCGCCGGTGCAGTTCGAGGCGCCGCTCACCGACGTGGCCGGTCGCGTGTGCGGCGCGCGCCTCGCGCAGGGCGGGCACACACGCGAAGTGCATGCCCATTGGGTGGTGCTGGCCACGGGCGCCGTGCCGCAGGCGCTCATGGCCGCAGGCATGTGCGAGCGCCAGACGCCCACCGGCGTGGCGCTGCGCGCCTATGTGAAGAACGATGCGATGGTCGGCCGCATCACCTCGCTCGAAGTGGTGTGGCACCGCAAGCTGCGGCCCGGCTACGGCTGGATCTTCCCGTGTCCCGACGGCGTCTTCAACATCGGCGCCGGTGTGGTCGACGGCCATGCGCGCGACACCGACGGCCAGCACGCCATGCACGACGTGAACCTCAAGCGCGTCTTCGAGCGCTTCTGCGAGGTGTATGCGCCGGCGCGCGAGCTGATGGCCGGCGGCCAGGTGCTGGGCGGGCTCAAGGGGGCTCCGCTGCGCTGCACGCTCGAGGGCGCGAAATACAGCCGCCCCGGCCTGCTGGTCACGGGCGAGGCGGCGGGCAGCACCTACTCCTTCACCGGCGAAGGCATCGGCAAGGCGCTCGAGACCGGCATGCTCGCCGCCGAGGCGCTGCTGCGCCACCGCGCGGCCGGTGACGCCGAAGTGCGCCGCGCCTACGAGGCCGGCCTGCTCGCGCTCAAGCCACGCTTCGATCTCTACGAGCGGGCCAACCAGGTCAATGCCCACCCGTGGCTCGTGGACCTGCTGGTGTGGCGCGCGCGCAAGAGCGAGCGGCTGCGCACGCGCATGAGCGGCGTGCTCAACGAGACCAGCAACCCGGGCCACCTCGTGAGTGCGCGCGGCCTCGTCCGCCTCTTCCGGGAGTAGCGCATGTGCCAGCTCCTGGGGATGAACGCCAACGTGCCGACCGACCTGGTCTTCAGCTTCACCGGCTTTGCCCGGCGGGCCGAGGAGCACAAGGACGGCTTCGGCATCGCCTTCTTCGAAGACACCGGCGTGCGCCTCTTCGTCGATGCGCAGAGCGCCGCGCACTCGCCCGTGGCCGAGATGGTGCGCACCTACCCGATCCGCAGCGACAACGTCATCGCGCACATCCGCAAGGCCACGCAGGGCAGCGTTGCGCTGCAGAACACCCACCCCTTCCAGCGCGAGCTGTGGGGCCGCTACTGGGTCTTCGCCCACAACGGCGACCTCAAGGGCTACGCGCCGCAACTGCACGGCGCCTTCCGCCCGGTGGGCGCGACCGACAGCGAGCGTGCCTTCTGCTGGCTGATGCAGGAGCTGGCCAAGGCGCATGCCGGCGTGCCGACGATCGCGGAGCTCACGCGCACGCTCGACGAGCTCGTGCCGCGCATCGCGGCGCACGGCACCTTCAACTTCATGCTGAGCAACGGCCAGGCCCTGTGGGCGCACTGCTCCACCAAGCTGCACTACATCGTGCGCCAGCACCCCTTCGGCGCAGCACGTCTGCAGGACGAGGACATGAGCGTGGACTTCTCCCAGCTCACCACCCCGCACGACCGCGTGGCCGTCGTCGTGACGGAGCCGCTCACGGCCGACGAGTCCTGGCAGCCGTTCGCGCCGGGCGAGCTGAAGGTGTTCGTGGACGGCTCGCCGGTGGCGTAGCGGCCCCGCTCGACCTGAGCCCGTCGAAGGGCCCACGCAAGCGCTCGCTGCGGCAAGATCAAGCCTCCGCGCCTCTTCCCCACGGACCACCATGCCGCTCCCGCCCGCCCAGCGCTTCGACACCTTCTACCCCTACGACGCCCTCACCCAGCTGCTGCACGACTACGCCACCGCCTACCCGCAGCTGGTGCAGGTCGCCTCGATCGGCAAGAGCCACGAAGGACGCGACATCTGGGTGGCGACGGTGACGAACCAGCAGACGGGGGCGGCCGCCGACAAGCCCGGCTTCTGGGTCGACGGCAACATCCACGCGGCCGAGCTCGCCGCGAGCACCGCGGTGCTGTACTACCTGCAGCAGCTGGTGCAGGGTTATGGCAGCGACCGCGAGATCACCCACCTGCTCGACACCCGGGTGGTCTACCTCTGCCCGCGGCTCAACCCCGACGGCGCCGAGCTCGCGCTCGCCGAGCGGCCGCGGCACATCCGCTCCTCCACGCGGCCCTATCCCTACGACGAGCCGCCGGTCGAGGGGCTGACGGTGGAAGACGTGGACGGCGACGGTCGCATCCTCTTCATGCGCGTGCCCGATCCGCACGGCCCCTACAAGAAATGCGCGCAGGACCCGCGGCTCATGGTGCCGCGCGAGCCGGGCGAGTTCGGCGGCGAGTACTACCGGCTCATGCCCGAGGGCTACCTCAGGAACTACGACGGCCTGACCATCAAGGTCAACAAGGACCTCGAAGGCCTGGACCTCAACCGCAACTTCCCCGCCGGCTGGCGCCAGGAGCACGAGCAGGTGGGCGCCGGCCCCTACCCCACGAGCGAGCCCGAGGTGCGGGCGATGGTGGACTTCATCCTGAAGCACCGCAACATCGGCGCGGGCATCAGCTACCACACGCACAGCGGCGTGATCCTGCGCCCGCCCGCGACCCACGGCGACGACGACATGACGCCCGAGGACCTGTGGTCGTACAAGCGCTTCAGCGCGCTGGGCGAGAAGCTCACCGGCTACCCCGCCATCGGCATCTGGCACGAGTTCAAGTACCACCCCAAGGAAGTCATCACCGGCACGCAGAACTGGCTCTATGAGCACCTGGGCGCGCTCTTCTGGGTGGTGGAGATGTGGGCGCCCAACCGCGAGGCCGGCATCACCGGCTACAAGTGGATCGACTGGTACCGCGAGCACCCGGTCGAAGACGACCTGAAGCTGCTCCAGTGGAGCGACGAGCAGTGCGGTGGCCAGGCGCATGTCGACTGGAAGCCCTTCCACCACCCGCAGCTGGGCGCGGTCGAGATCGGCGGCTGGGACAAGATGAACTACTGGCGCAACCCGCCGCCGCATCTGCGCGAGCGCGAGGCCGCGCGCTTCCCGAAGTGGATGACGCAGATCGCGCTCTCGCTGCCGCGGCTCGAAGTGCTGCGCACCGAGGTGCGCGCGCTCGGGCCCGACAGCTGGCGCGTGCGCTTCGCGGTGGCCAACAGCGGCTGGCTGCCGGCCTACGTGACGCGCCGGGCGCTCGAACGCAAGGCCGTGCGCGGCGTGGTTTTCGAGATCCACCTGCCCGCCGGCGACCCCACCGTCTCGCTCGTGAGCGGGCAGGAGCGCATGGAAGGCCCGCAGCTCGAAGGCCATGCGCCGCAGAACTCGCTGCAGGCCTTCCTGCCGGCGCGCGAGATCACCGGCGACCGCGCCGTGGCCGAGTGGGTGGTGCGTGCGCCCCAGGGCACGCGGCTCGCGCTCAGTGCACGCGCGGATCGCGCAGGCGCGGTGCGCGCGGAGGTCTCGCTCGACTGAAGCGGCCAGACAATCGCCGGGTCAGGAGCAACGCAAGCGCATGCAGCAGATCACCACCCGCATCGAGATCGCCGCGCCGGCCGAAGCCGTCTGGCGCCACCTCACCGACTTCGCTGGCTATCCCGAGTGGAACCCCTTCGTGCGCCACATCGCCGGCCCGCTCGAGCGCGGCGCGCAGCTGCAGGTCACGGTGCAGCCGGATGGCGGCAAGCCCATGTCGTTCAAGCCCACGGTGCTCGCGTGCGAGCCGGGGCGCGAGCTGCGCTGGAAGGGCAGGCTGCTGATGCCGGGGCTCTTCGACGGCGAGCACCACTTCCGCATCGCGGCCGCACCCGGTGGCAAGGTGCTCTTCACGCACGGTGAGGATTTCACCGGCCTCTTGGTCCCGCTCGTGATGCAGGGCCGCATGCGCGCGGCCACCGAGGCCGGCTTCGTCGCCATGAACGAGGCGCTCAAGCGCCGGGCCGAGGGCGGCTGATCAGCCGCCCTTGCGCGGCCTCGGGCTGATCAATCGTCGAGCTCGCGGCTCGACGCCGGCCGCGAGATCACCGGCGCCTCGCTCATCGCCTCGCGCCACGCCTTCTTCGGCAGGAAGTTGAGCAACTGCTCCATTGCCTTCTCGATCAGGGCCGGGTGCAGCTCGTGGCCGATCTGCGGCAGCACGTCGGCGGTCACGTCGCCACCGAGCGCGACCAGCCGCTCGGCCGAGTCGATCGCCGGGCCGGGCGGGATCACGCGGTCGGCCATGCCGTGGAAGAGGTGCACCACCGTGTCTTCGGGCGCGTGCATCGGCGGCGTCGCATGGCGCCCCGAAAACGCGAGCACGCGGCCCGCGAGCCGCGGCTCGGCCTGCACCGCTTCGAGCGACATCACCGCGCCCTGCGAGAAGCCGACGAGCGCCGTGCGCTCCCAGCCGATGTGCAGCTGGGCCTGCACCGCCCGCACCGTGGCGATGAAGCGCGGCAGCGCCACGGCCACGCGCTCCACGCGCCGTTCCTCGGTGAGGCCCACGGGGGAGAACCACTGCCAACCCTGGCCGCCGGCGCCTTCGTAGGGATCGGGCGCGTCCAGGCAGACGACGGCGGCCTGCGGGTACTGCGCGGCCAGGCGCTGGGCGAGCGGCGCCATGGTCGAGGCGTCCTGCCCCACGCCGTGGAAGAGAAGGAACAGCAGCTCGGTCGGGCCGCTTTGCGGCAGGTGGGCAAGGGCGGTGGCGGTCATCGGGGGAGTGTGACCCATCGTGGGGCACGGGTTAGCCAGGGGGCGGCAAGCCTTCCGGGCTTGGGGGTGGACGCATAGACTACAAGTGGTTACAGGCACATGGCGTGCCGCCCGTCCGACCCAGCCCGCGCACAGGAGACCTCACATGAGCGACGCACTGCAGCCCCGCGAGTACCAGGAGTCCCGGATCGAAGACGAACCCATCCTCGGCCCGGTGCTGGCCATGCCCGATGGGCGCATCCAGCCGCTGACCTGGATGGAGCGGCTGATGGTGAAGCTGCACCTCACCAACGCCAAGGCGCTGGAAGCACGCTACTTCAAGCCGGTGAACGCCTGAACGGCGCCCTGCTCGGGGCGGCCGAGTCCGCCCTGCCGGCTCAGCGGCTGCGGACGCTCACCGTGCGGCCGCGCCAGCACCCGCGCGGCGCGGGCCATCTCTCGGCTGCGAGCGGGCTGGTCTGCGCGCACGGGCGCGCCTACGTGATCGCCGACGACGAGCACCACCTCGCCGTCTTCCACGACCTGCACCGTCCGGGCAGCCTGCACCGGCTGCTGCGCGGCGACCTGCCGGCCGAGCCCATCCTGCGCAAGCGCCGCAAGCCCGACTTCGAGGCGCTGGTGCTGCTGGAGCACTACCCCGCGCGGGGCCGGCAGGCGCTGGTGGCGCTGGGCTCGGGCTCCACCCCCGAGCGCGACATCGGCGTGGCCGTGGTGCTCGACCAGCAGGGCCGGCCGACGCGCGATGTGCGTCGCTTCACGCTGGCCGCGCTCTACCACCCGCTGCGCGCGGCGCTCGGCCGCATCAACATCGAAGGCGCCTTCATGCAGGGCGCGGAGCTGGTGCTGCTGCACCGGGGCGGGCAGGGCGGCGTGGAAAACGCCGTGCTGCGCCTGCAGCGCCGCCAGCTGGTGGCAGCGATCGACGGTCGCGGCGGCATCGGCCCGCCGCCGCAGGTGCGGCACATGGTGCTGGGCGCGATCGACGGCGTGCCGCTCGGCTGCACCGACGGCGCGGCCCTCTCGGGCGGCGCCTGGGTGTTCTGCGCCGCCGCGGAGGACACCCCCGACAGCGTGGCCGACGGGCCCTGCCGCGGCGCGGCGCTCGGCCTCGTGAACGCGGCGGGCGAACTGGTGGCGCTGCACCGCCTGGCCGTCGCGCACAAGCCCGAGGGCATCGCCGTGCGCGAGCACGCCGCCGGGCTCGACGTGTGCCTCGTCACCGATGCCGACGACCCGGCGCGCTGCGCCGAGCTCCTGCTGGTGCGGCTCTGATCAGAAGCGCACGCGGATGCCCAGCGCCAGCGTGTTGCCGTTGGAGGCGCCGGTCAGCCGGTCGTGCAGGTACACGGCATAGACGTCGGTCGACTTCGACAGGAAGTAGTCGTAGCCGAGCGTGAGCGTCTTGTTGGTGGTGTCGCCCGCCGGCTGTTCGGCCTTGGCCTGGCCGTACTGCGCGAGCACCTTGCCCGGGCCGACCGGCGCCGCGGCGCCGAGGCCGAAGTACTGGGTCTCGGTGCCGGTGGCGGCGTGGGTTTTGACGAGCGCGCCCTGGCCGAAGAGCTTGACCACCTTGAAGTCGTAGGCCACGCCGAGGGTGGCCGCTTCCTGGTACTCGAAGCCCGTGGCGACGATGGCCGGCACGCCGGGGTTGAGCCCGTGCTTGACGCGCTGGTAGGCGACGGTCGCCGACAGCGGGCCGCTGAAGTACACCGCGTTGGCGCCGAAGCTGTTGCCGGTGGACGTGGCGGCGCCCTCGCCGAGCGAGCCCTGCAGGTTGATCGTGAGGCCGCCGAGGTTGGGGCTCGAGTAGAGGAGCGAGTTGTTCCAGCCGGTGTCACCGAGGAAGGGCAGCATCGCCGCCTTGGGCACCAGCACATGGCGGATCGAGGGCGAGAAGCCGAACGAATCGCCGAAGGCGTTAAAGATGAGCGTGGAGACGAAGAACTGGTTGGTGGTGCGGCCAAGGGTGGTCGAGCCGAAGTCGCCTTCGAGGCCCACCCAGGCGGCGCGCGCCCAGAAGGCGTCGCCGCCGAAGCGGCCCGAGGCGCCGGTGTCGGCGAGCAGGAAGCCCTCGATCGCGAACTTGGCCTTGAGCGTGTCGTTCAGCGCCTCCTTGCCCGCGAAGCCGAAGTAGCTCGTGGTCATGTTGCCACTTTGGACACGTTTGGCCTTCTGCGTGCCGGCGTCCTGGAACTGGCCGGCCGACATGTCGATCAGCCCGTAGAGCGAGACGGACGACTGCGCGTGGGCGGCCAGGGACGAGCAGCACAGGGCGGCGGCCAGGGCGACGGAACGGAGAAGACGAGGCATGGCGGGAAGACTCCAGCGTACGGGGGTGAGAGATGCGGTTGTGAGTGTGCGGCGCCCGAAGACGACGGTCGCCTTGTATGCAATCGCCGTACCTGCAACAGTGGGTGACGCCGCATTGTCGTGCGCGCTGCGCACGGGTGCCATGCCGGAGAATGCCCCTCCCCCTTTGAGGAGACCGTGATGGAGCTCAACGTCAACGGCCAGGCCCGGTCGCTGCCCGAGGCCGATGTTCCGGCCGACATGCCCCTGTTGTGGGTGCTGCGCGACGTGCTGCAGCTCACGGGCACCAAGTTCGGGTGCGGCGTGGCCGCCTGTGGCGCCTGCACGGTGCACGTGGAGGGCCAGGCGGTACGTTCCTGCGTGACGCCGGTGTCCGCCGTGCAGGGCCGGCGCGTGCGCACCATCGAGGCGCTCGGCACGCCCGAGCGGCCGCATCCGCTGCAGAAGGCCTGGATCGACCACCAGGTGCCGCAGTGCGGCTACTGCCAGAGCGGCATGCTGATGGCTGCGGCCGACCTGCTCTCGAAGAACCGCAACCCGAGCGACGCCGACATCGACGCGGCCATGACCAACATCTGCCGCTGCGGCACCTATCCGCGCATCCGCGAGGCGATCAAGACCGCGGCGCGCGCGCTGCGCGGCTCCACGGGCGTGTACGCATGAAGCGGCGCAGCCTGCTCCTGCTCGGTGCGGGCGCGGCCGGCGCGCTGGTCGTCGGCTGGGGTTTCGTCCCGCCGCGCAGCCGCCTGGGCCACCCCGACCGCCCGCCGCCCGCGCAGGGCCCGGTGCGCCTCAACGGCTGGCTGAGGATCGCCCCGGACGGCGACGTGATCCTCGCCATGCACCGCAGCGAGATGGGCCAGGGCGTGCACACGGCGCTCGCCATGCTCGTCGCCGAGGAGCTGGACATCTCGCTCGCCAAGGTGCGCCTGGAGCAGGCCTGGCCCGACAAGATCTACGGCAACGTCGCCATGTTCGTCGGCAGCCTGCCGCTGCACCCGCGCGACAGCGAGCCCGGCCACGAGACGCGCGGCGTGAAGGCCGGCCGCTGGATCGTGAGCAAGGTGGCGCGCGAGCTCGGCATCAGCGTGACCGGCGGCTCTTCCAGCGTCGCCGATGCGTGGGAGGTGCTGCGCCTGGCCGCGGCCACCGCGCGGGCGCAGCTGCTGGGCGCGGCCTCGCTGCAGTGGAAGCTGCCGCGCGGCGAGTTGCAGATCGTCGACGGCGTGGTGAGCCACACCGCGGCGCGCCAGAGCGCGCATTTCGGCGAGCTGGCCAAGGTGGCGGCCGCCACGCCGGTGAGCCAGGTGCAGCCCAAGGACCCCAGCACCTGGCGGCTGATCGGCACCCGCGCCCCGCGCAACGACCTCGCCGCCAAGGTGCACGGCAGCGCGCGCTTCGGCCTCGACGTGCGCGAGCCCGAGCAGCTCTATGCCGTGGTGCGCCACAGCCCCATGCTCGGCGGCAGCCCCGGCCGCGTCGGCACCGACGCGGCCATGCGGCTGGCCGGTGTGGAGCGCGTGGTGCGCCTGAACCCCATGGGCGGCGCCACCGCGGCGGTCGCCGTGGTCGGCCGCACCACCTGGCATGCGAGGCAGGGTGCGCAGGCGCTCGACATCGAATGGCGCGCGCCCCCCGCCGGCACGGCCGACAGCCGGCGCATCGCCGAATCGCTGGTCGCCACCGCGCGCGAGGCCGCGGCCTCCGGGGGCGGGGTCGCCTTCCATGAACGCGGCGACGTGCCGGCGGCGCGCGCCGCGGCCACCCGCCAGTTCGAGGCCGTCTACACCGCGCCCTATCTCGCGCATGCGGCCATGGAGCCGATGAACTGCACCGCGCGCGTGAAGGACGGCCGTGTGGACATCTGGGTGCCCACGCAGGTGCCCGACATGGCGCGCGCCATGGCCGCGCGCGTGGCCGGCGTGCCGGTCGAGCAGGTGGTGCTGCACCTCACCTTCCTCGGCGGCGGGTTCGGCCGCCGGCTGGAAGTCGACGTGGTCGCGCAGGCGGTGCGCGTCGCGATGGAGACCAACGGCCGCCCGGTGCAGCTCGTGTGGACGCGCGAGGAAGACACCACGCACGACTTCTACCGCCCGGCCGGCGCCGCGGTGATGCAGGCGAGCCTGGACGCGCAGGGCCGTGTCACCGGGCTTGCGATCACGAGTGCCGGCGATGCGATCGCGCCGCGCTGGATGGAGCGTGGCCTGCCCGCCCTGGCCGGCCCCGTGGACACGCCCGACAAGACGACGAGCGAAGGGCTCTACGACCTGCCCTATGCGATCGAACACCAGCGCATCGCCCATGTGGCCACGCGCCACGGCGTGCCCGTGGGCTTCTGGCGCGCGGTCGGCCATTCGCACAACGCCTTCTTCAGCGAAGGCTTCATCGACGAGCTGGCCCACGAGGCGAAGCAGGACCCGGTGGCCTTCCGCCTCTCGCTGCTCGACGGCATGCCGCGCCACGCGGCGGTGCTCAGGCTCGCGGCCGAGAAGGCGGGCTGGGGCAAGCCGCTGCCCGCGGGCCGTGCGCGCGGCGTGGCGCTGCACGAGAGCTTCGGCAGCATCGTGGCCGAGGTGGCCGAGGTCTCGCTGCAGGGCGGCCGCCCGCGCGTGCACCGCGTGGTGGTGGCGGCCGACATCGGCACGGTGGTGAATCCGGGGATCGTGGCGCAGCAGATGGAAAGCGCAGTCATCTTCGGCCTGAGCGCCGCGCTGCACGGCCGCATCGACATTGCCGATGGCGTGGTGCAGCAGGCCAACTTCCCGGATCTGAAGCTGCTGACGATGGCCGATGCGCCCCCGGTGATCGAGACGCACCTCGTGCCGAGCTTCAACGCGCCGGGCGGCGTGGGCGAGCCCGGCACACCGCCGATCGCGCCGGCGGTGGCCAATGCGCTCTTCGTGCTGACGGGGCAGCGGGCGAGGTCGCTGCCGCTGGTCGCCTGACGCGCGAGCGCACTTACGCCTTCGTCAGGCGCAGGCCGGCGTCCACCAGCAGCAGCTCGCCCGTGGTCTTGGCGGCGCTCGCGCCCAGGTACCACGCGGCTTCGGCCACGTCTTCGGCGGAGATCACCTCCTCGAGTGCGGCGCGGCCCTTGTACCAGTCGACGCCCGCCTGGTACTTCTCGGCGCCCAGGCCCTGCTGCAGCCAGGGCGTCTCGACCAGGCCGGGGGCGATCGCGTTGACGCGGATGTGCGGCGCGAGCGCGCGCGCCAGGCCCACCGTCATCGCGTTGAGCGCGCCCTTGGAGGCCATGTAGGCGATCGAGGAGCCGCGGCCCATGATGGAGGCCACCGACGACAGGTTCACGACGCCGGCCACCGGGTGGCGGCGCATCAGCGGCGCGAAGGCGCGCGTCATCTGGTAGGCGCCGATCACGTTCACGCTGTAGATCTGGTGGAAGTCTTCGGCCTCCAGGCCGTCGAGGTCCTTGAGGTCGACGAACTTGGTGGTGCCGGCGTTGTTGACCAGCACGTCGGCGCGGCCGAAGCGCGCCTCGGTCTCGGCGGCGAGGCGGCGGCAGTCGGCGTCTTGCGCCACGTCGGCCTTGACGACCAGCACCTCGGCGCCGAGCGCTTCGCACTCCCGGGCGACGGCCTGCGCGGGCTCGGGGTTGCGCGAGTAGTTGACGACCACGTTCCAGCCGTGGCGGGCGTACAGGCGGGCGGTGGCCGCACCGATGCCCGAGGACGATCCGGTGACGACGGCGACTTGCTTCTGGGTCATGACGTAGGCGGGGCTGAAAGTGAGGAAGCGACCATGGTAGGGCCGTGGTCGCAGCGGAGCTGGCTCGAAACCTGCAAGACGAGCATGCCCTGAATCGCGTCGAAGACCAGACACCCACGAGACATGAACACCCTCATCAAGGCCGTCGAAACCTGGCTGCCCACGCCCGACGGCACCCTGCTCGAATTCGGCGGCGGCTGGTACGGCCGTGCGACCGCCTTCGGCGCCATCAGCAAGAGCCTGTGCTTCGGCCAGGGCGAAGGCCTGCCCGGCCGCGCCTGGCTGGACCGCCGCCCGATCGTCCTCAACCAGCTCGACGGCTCCACCTTCCGCCGCGCCGACATCGCCCGCGAAGCCGGCTACACCTGCGCGGTCGGGCTGCCGCTCTTTCTCGGCGAGGCCTTGTGCGGCGTGGTGGTCTTCTTCTGCGGCCCCAACCGCGACGGCGATCCGCAGGAGGACGACGGCGCCGTGGAGCTGTGGCGGCACCACGCGCGCGTGGCCTCCGACATGACGCTGGTCGACGGCTACTTCGGCGGCCGTGCGGCCGAGCGTTTCGCGAGCCTCAGCCGCGACACCTGGCTGCCGCGCGGATCGGGCCTGCCGGGCCTTGCGTGGCAGAAGGGGGCGGCGGTGCTGCTCGACGACCTGGGCAGCCCCGGCCGCTTCGTGCGCGCCGACAGCGCAGCCGAGATCGGCATCCAGCGGGGCCTGGCGATTCCGTGCAGCACGCCGGGCGACGACACCTACGTGCTCACGCTGCTGTCGACGGCCGCGACGCCGATCGCGCTGCGCCTGGAATGCTGGGCGCCCGACGAGACGCGCCACGGCCTGCGGCGGCTCTTCGGCTTCTGCGAGACCGAGGGCGCGCTGCGCCCCACGCAGGGCGGCACGGTGCTGGCGGGCGCGATCGGCAAGGCCTTTGCGAGCGGCGTGCCGGTGGTCAACGACCAGGCGCACACCGAGCCCGGCGTGATCGGCGACGCGGCGCGCGACACCGGCCTGAACGCCATCGTGGCGCTGCCGGTGATGAATGGCGACGTGGGGGAAGTGGTGGCGCTCTACTTCTGAGCGCCGGCGGTCGCGCTCAGCCGAAGAGCTGGAGCGAGACCAGCAGGCCCAGCCCGATCACGACGGCGAGCGTGCGGGCCTGGCTGCCGAGTGCTGCGGCCGGCAGCGGCGCGCGCTTCTGGCGCAGGCCGAGCACGCCGCTCACGAACGAGGCCGACGCGGCGACCACGAAGACGGCCGAGAACCCGAAGGCGGCGATGCCGCCCCCGTCACGCTGGGCCATCACCATGACCACCTGGCCGAGGAACAGCCCGAGCATCAGGGCCATCGGGTGGGGATTGCGGGCGAGGACGGTGGTGTAGGCAGAACGCTTCATGGTGCCGGTCATCGTGGCACGCATCCCCTGTCACAGGGGCTTCAAAACGTGACGGTTCTCCCCGCGCGGCGTGACGTTCGACACGCCCGGCGAGGTTTCCGCGCGCCACCTCAGGGCAGGCCGAGGAAGACGTAGGCCGAGCGGTTGCCGCCGTCGCCCACGCCATAGGCGAGGTAGAGCGGCCCGAGCGGCGTGTCGAGCGCGAAGTAGAGCGAACTGCCACGCCGCAGGCGGCTGCGCTCGGGCCCGGCCACGGTGTCGCCGATGCGGCCGAGCTCGGCCGAGGCGCCCACGTACATGCCGTCGAAGAAGCCCGGGCGCGCGATGCGGTGGCTGTAGACCAGGCGGCCGAAGCGCATCTCGCGGCCGAGCAGCTGGCCGTTCTGGTAGCCCGACAGCTGCAGGAAGCCGCCGAGCTGCAGCAGCTCGTGGTCGGGCAGCGGGCCTTCGCGCAGGTTGCCGCCCGCGCGCACCGCGACGCGCAGCGTGTGCGGGCCCGTGTGCGCCGCGCCCTGCAGCGAGAGCTCGGCCTTGGTGTAGGTGTCGCTCGCGCCCAGGCGCGTGTGCGAGGCCAGCACGCGCAGCTCGCCGGCATAGCCCGACCGCGGGAAGCGCAGGTTGTCCAGCTTGTCGATGCGCACGAGCGCGAGCACGCCGCCGAGCTCGGCATCGGCGCCGAGCAGCGAGGCCGGCACGACGCTGGTGTCGTCGTCGAAGCGCAGCCGCCCGCGGACCAGCCCCAGGCGCGCCTCGCCCGCGGTGCCGAGCGGCACGCCCACGTCCACACCGATCTCGTGCGTCTGGCGCCGGAAACGCGCGAGTCGCAGGCCGGTGTCGTCGTCGTACACCTCGAAGGGCTCGTCGCGCGCTTCCAGGCGGGGCGCCACGAACCAGCGCTGCGCGGTCGTGAGCGGCTGGTACCACTCGGTGCGGACGAGGCCGGTGTGGCCGAGCTGCAGGTCGGTGCGCCACTCCGCGCCCAGCGTGTTGAGCCAGGTCGCGCGGTGGCTCGCCTGCAGGTTGAAGAAGGCGTTGCCCTCGAAGCTCGACGACAGCGTGAGCCCGCCGCGCAGGTAGTGCGGGCCCCACGACTTCTCGGTCACCTCCACCAGCAGCACGCGGCCGGTGCCGGGCTCGTCGACCAGCGTGTAGTTGACGCTCTCGAAGTCGCCGCGGCTGTAGATGCGCTTCAGGTCGCGGTCGATGCGCTCGGGCAGGTAGTCGGAGCCGGCGGTGGTGTCCATGGCGGCGAGCACCACGTCGGGGTTCACCGCGTCCGTGCCCACGATGCGCACGGCGTCGATGCGCCGGCCGGCGGCCTCGCTTGCGACCTTGAGCCGCGCCGCCCGGCGCGCGGCGTAGGCCCCCTCGGGCAGGCTGTAGCGCGCGAGCTGGTCGGCGGCAGCGCGTGCGGCGAGCTCGCCCTGGCGCGCGGCGTCGGGCAGGCGGTCGAAGGCGGCGGCGTTGATCTCGGTGAGGTCGGGCGTGATGAGCACGTCGCGCGGGGTGAGCTCGCGCACCGACTGCATCACGTTCTCCTCGGTGATGATGCGCAGCACCTGGTCGGTCACGGTGAGCAGCGAGCGCACCTGGTCGGGCTCGAGCAGCGGCGTGCCGATGTTGACGGCGATCACCACGTCGGCGCCCATCGCGCGCGCCACGTCCACGGGGAGGTTGCGCTTGAGGCCGCCATCGACGAGCAGGCGGCCGTCCATCTCGACCGGCGTCACCGCGCCCGGGATCGCCATGCTCGCGCGCGCCGCGAGCGCGAGCTGGCCGCTGCCGATCACCACCATCTCGGCGGTGCCGATGTCGGTGGCGACTGCGCGAAAGCGGATGGGCAGCTGGTCGAAATCGGTGCTGGTCTGGTGGCGCGTCAGGCGGCGCAGCACCGCTTCGAGCGTGACGCCGGCCACCGCGCCCTTGGGCAGCGACAGGCCGCGGCGCGAGTAGCCGACCTCGGGGCCGATGTAGTTGTAGGCGTCGTCGGCCTTGCGGCGATAGGGCGCGTCCTCGCGCGCCACGTCGCGGAAGAGATCGGCGGTGGCGATGCCCTTCATCTCGCGCTCGATCTCGTCGAGCGGCAGGCCGCTCGCATAGGCCGCGCCGACGATGGAGCCGGCGCTCGTGCCCACGATGATGTCCACCGGCACGCGCAGCTCTTCGAGCACCTTGAGCACCCCGAGGTGCGCGCCACCGCGGGCGCCGCCGCCCGAGAGCACGAGGGCGACCTGCGGGTGGGGCTTGGCCTTGGTGACGCCGGGGCCGCGTGACGCCTGGGCCGAGGCCGGCAGGGGTGCGACGAGCGCGATCGACAGGGCGGCAACGACGGCGTGCAAGATGCGCCAGCGGATCACACGCATCGGAGTCCTTGGAAGAAGACGGGGTCTGGGGTGGCGCGGTTATAACCTCCCGCATGCACACGATCACGCGCGTTTCCGAGAGCCCCTACGACGGCGCCTTGCGCCTTGCGCGGCGCCCCGGGCACTCCTGCTGAGGCGCCCTTCGTGCTCGCCCTCAAGCTGCTCCTCGTCCCCACCTTCGTGCTGATCGTCTCGCTGGCGGGGCGGCGCTACGGCCCGGCCATGGCCGGCTGGCTCGCCGGCCTGCCGGTGGTGGCCGGGCCCATCCTCTTCTTCCTGGCGTGGGAGCAGGGCCCCGTCTTCGCGCGTGGCGCGGCGGTGCTGGGGCTCTCGGCGGTGGCCGCCACGGTGTCGTTCTGCCTCGCCTACGCGCATGCCTGCCAGCGCCTGCCGTGGCCGCTCGCGCTCGGGGTGGCGGTGGGCGTGTGGACCGTGATGGCGCTGCTGCTCTCGGCGCTGCCGGCGTCACCCGCGCTCGCGCTCGCCGTGGCGGCGGTGGCCCTCGTGCTCGCGCCGTACCTCTCGCCCAAGGTGGCGCCCATCGTCGCCGGCCGCCAGATGGGACGCGTCGAGCTCGCCATCCGCGTGGTCGCGGGTGCGGCGCTCACGCTCGGCGTGACGCTCGCCTCCGATCGCCTCGGGCCCGCATGGAGCGGCCTGCTCGCGGTGTTCCCGGTGCTGACCCTCGTGCTCGCGGTCTTCTCGCACCGCGGCCAGGGCGCGGCGTACACGGCCGCGCTGCTGCGTGCGCTCGTGACCGGGCTCTACGCGTTCGCGGCCTTCTGCTTCGCGCTTGCACACGCGGTGCCGCGCGTCGGCGTGCTGGCTGCCTTCGGCGTGGCCACGCTGGCGGCCCTCGTCGTGCAGGCATTCACCCGCAAGCGCTATTGAGATCGAGTGGCGGGCGGGCTCAGCGCGCGCAGCGCGCGCCGCGTTCTTCCCACCAATACACCACGTTGCCGATCACCGCGATGCTGCCGGAGACGACGGCCGACGCGGCCGCCACGGCGCCCACGCCGACCAGCAGCGCGAGGCAGGCCTCGTTGGCGCAGCCGCTGAAATAGCCGACCTGGTGGACGTCGAGCACCATGGCGCGGCGCTGCATGCGGCACTCGTCGAACGCGACCTGCGTGCGCGGCACCACCACGCAGGCCGGGAGCAGGATGACGAGCGCAAGGACGATGAGGGGTTTCACGTAGGGCTTCCACGCGCGCGGTGCGGCGCGTGGCGCAGCGTACCCGAGGGCTCTCGCGGCGCGTGGGGCATTGTGTCAATCCGTCACGGAATGCGCCGCCCGGCGGGCGGCATCCCTTCCTACCATCTCGCCCCATGCATCGACTGCTGCTCGTCGAGTCATCGCCCACCCTGCGCCGCGGCATGGAAAAACTGCTGCTGCGCCACGGCCACGCCGTGGTCGCGCTGCCCGCCGACGAGAGCGCGCTCGCGGCCTTCGACCAGGAGCTCGCGCGCGGCCTGGCGACGCTGGTCTTCGGCTGGTCCAACACGCCCGCGGCCGTCTGCGAGGCCCTGGTGCAGCGCCTGCACCGGGCCGACTGCGAGCGCGTGGCGGTGCTGGTGCTGGCGGCCGATCCGGCCCGTGTCGATGCGGCGCTCGCCTCGCGCGAGCACACCCGCGTGTTGCGCATGCAGCGCCCGGCCGAGGTGCCGCGCCTGGTGCGCGGCCTGCTCGCCGAGGTGGCCAGCGCGAACCGGCCCGATGCCGAGTCACCGGCGGCGCTCAAGGTGCTGCTGGTCGACGATTCGCGCACCAGTCGCACCAAGTACCAGCGGCTGCTGCGCCGCCACGGCTATGCCGTGGTCGCCTGCGAGCACGCCGAGGCCGCGCTCGAGCGGGTGCAGGCCGAGCGCTTCGACCTCGCCGTCATCGACTACTTCATGCCCGGCATGAACGGCGCCATGCTCTGCCGCGCGCTGCGCGAATTGCCGGCCACGCAGGACCTCACGCTCGCCGTGCTCACCGGCTCGTACGAAGAAGGGCTCATCACCGATTGCCTCGAGGCCGGGGCCAGCGAGTGCATGTTCAAGAACGAGTCCGACGAGCTCTTCATCACCCGCGTGGACAGCATGGCGCGCCTGTGCGAGCGCGAGCGCCGGCTCAAGGAAGAAGGCCAGCGCCTGGAGCTCATCCTCGCCTCGGTGGGCGACGGCGTGTACGGCGTGGACCGCAGCGGCCGCATCACCTTCGTGAACCCGGCCGCGCTGCGCCTGCTGCAATGCGCGCACGAAGACGAGCTCGTGGGCCTGTCGGCGCACGAGCGCATCCACCACACCGACGAGCGCGGCCGCCCGGTGCCGGCCGAGACCTGCTTCCTGCAGCAGGCCTACGAGCTCGGCGATTCGCTCAGCAACTGGGAGACGGTCTTCTGGCGCGCCGACGGCGAGATGCTCAACGTCGAGTGCACGGTGCGTCCGCAGCACCAGGGCGGCGAGTGCGTGGGCGTGGTGGTCGCCTTCCGCGACATCGCCGAGCGCAAGCGCTTCGAGGCCGAGACGCAGTGGCAGCTGCGGCACGACCACCTCACCAAGCTGCACAACCGCCGCCACTTCGAATACATGCTCGAGCAGGAGATCTTCCGCCTGCGCCGCAGCCACGAGCAGAGCGCGCTGCTCTTCATCGACCTCGACCGCTTCAAGCACATCAACGACACCGCCGGCCATGCCGCGGGCGATGCGCTGCTCGCGAGCATCGGGCGCAAGCTCAAGGCGCGCTCGCGCCAGTCCGACCTCGTGGCGCGCCTGGGCGGCGACGAGTTCGCCGTGCTGCTGCGCAACGTCGACGATGGCAGCGTGCTCGGGCTGGCCGAGAAATTCCGCGCCATCCTCGACGACGGCAACTTCGCGCACGGCGGGCGCGAGTTCGAGGTGTCGGGCAGCGTGGGCATCAGCCGGCTCAGCCGCCACACCCTCTCGCCGGCCTACGCGATGAACTGCGCCGATGCGGCCTGCCACATCGCCAAGCGCGAGGGCCGCAACCGCATCCACATGTTCGACCTGGGCGGCGATGCGGGCGCGCTCGCGACGCTGCAGCAGTCGTGGTCGGAGCGGCTCAAGATCGCGCTCGCCGCCGGCAACTTCGCGCTGCACTTCCAGCCCATCTTCGACCTGCGGCGCCTGCCCGAGGAGCCGATCGAGGGCCTGCTGCACAGCGAGGCGCTCCATGGACACGAGGTCTTCCTGCGGCTGGACGACGTGGACACGCTGCTCGCGCCGCGCGCCTTCCTCTCGCAGGCCGAGCGCTTCGAGCTCATGCCCGAGCTCGACGGCTGGGTGATGGACCGCGTGGCCCTGCTGATCGCGCAGCAGGCGCGGCCGGTGCCCTCGCGCTTCCATCTCAACGTGGCGGTCGCCTCGCTGCTCGATGCGGGCTACCTCTCGCGTCTCACGACGCTGCTGCGGGAAGGTGCCTTCGCGCCGGGGCAGCTCTGCCTGGAGTTGAAGGAGAGCGAACTCGCCGGCCAGCTGCAGGCGGTGCAGCCGGTGCTGGCCGAGCTGCACCAGCTCGGCGTGCGCCTGCTGCTCGACGAATACGGCCGTGGCCTCGGCGGCCTCGGCCACCTGCGCGGCCTGCCGCTGTCGGCCGTCAAGCTCGACGGCAGCCTGGTGCAGGGCCTCGCGAGCGACGAGGTCGGCGTGCTCATGGTGCGCGCCATGACCGACCTCGCGCATGCGATGAAGGCGGTGGTGATCGCACCGCTCATCGAAGACACCACCGTGCTGCAGCGCCTGCGCAGCGCCGGCGTCGACTACGCCCAGGGCTACGTGCTGGGCGAGCCGCGCACCACCTGGCCGGAGCTGCTCGCGCTCTGAGCCTCAGCCCGGGCGCCGCGGGATCTGCAGCCCGCGCTGCACCGCGGGCCGCGCCTTGAAGGCCTCCAGCACGCGCTGCACGTGCGCGAACTCGGAAAAGCCCACCAGCTCGCCCGCCTCGTAGAAGCCGATCAGGTTGTTGATCCACGGGAAGGTGGCGATGTCGGCGATGGTGTAGTCGTCGCCCATGATCCATGCACGGCCGGCGAGGTGCTTGTCCAGCACGCCCAGCAGGCGCTTGCTCTCGGCCACGTAGCGGTCGCGCGGGCGCTTGTCTTCGTAGTCCTTGCCGGCGAACTTGTGGAAGAAGCCGAGCTGGCCGAACATCGGCCCGATGCCGCCCATCTGGAACATCACCCACTGCAGCGTGTGATACCGCGCGGCCTCGTCGGTGGGCATGAGCTGGCCGCTCTTGGAGGCCAGGTAGACGAGGATCGCCCCCGACTCGAAGAGCGCGAGCGGCTGCCCGTTCGGCCCGTTCGGATCGATGATGGCGGGGATCTTGTTGTTGGGGTTGAGCGAGATGAACTCTGGCGAGAGCTGGTCGTTCTTGCCGAAGTCCACGAGGTGCGGCTCGTAGGGCAGGCCGGTCTCTTCGAGCGCGATCGAGACCTTCACCCCGTTGGGCGTGGGCAGCGAGTAGAGCTGCAGCCGATCGGGGTGGCGCGCGGGCCACTTCTTCGTGATGGGGAAGTCGTTGAGCGTCATGTGGAGGGTCCGGTGTCGGAGGGTGATCGGTGCAGGGCTCAGGCGGGCGCCTTCGGCGGCTCGTCGGGCACCAGCACGGCCATGGTGATGCGAGAGACGCAGGTGAGCTTGCCTTCCTCGTTGTGGATGTCGATCTGCCAGACCTGCGTGGTGCGGCCGATGTGGATCGGCCGCGCGGTGCCGGTGACCCAGCCCGAGCTCACCGGGCGGATGTGGTTGGCGTTGATGTCGAGACCCACCACGCGGTGCCCGTAAGGCGCGGCGAAGGCCGCGGCGCAGGAGCCCAGCGTCTCGGCCAGCACCACCGACACGCCGCCGTGCAGGATGCCGGCCGGCTGCCTGGTGCGGTGGTCCACCGGCATGCGCGCGGTGAGGGTGTCGTCACCGAACTCGAGGAACTCGATGCCGAGGTGATGCGAGGCGCTGTTGACGCTCATCGCCGTCAGGCGCTCGATGGTGGCGGGTTGTTTCCAGATCGCTGCCATGAAAAGTGCGGGTTGGAGTGGAGCGGCGAGTGTGTCAGAGGCCGCCGGCTCGTGCAGGCGGCTGCGCGTTTGCCCCGGGCGCGCGCTACGCCGGCTTGTGGCACACCGCTTCGACGTTGTGCCCGTCGGGGCCGATGACGAAGGCGCCGTAGTAGTTGGGGTGGTAGTGCGGGCGCAGGCCGGGGCCGCCGTTGTCGCGCCCACCGGCCGCGAGCGCCGCCTTGTAGAAGGCATCGACCTCGGCGCGTGTCTCGGCGGTGAAGGCGAGGTGCAGCGGCGCGGGCGGCTGCTTCGCGGGGCTGATCCACAGCACCGGCGCACCCCGGTGGCCAAGCCCGGCGCCGGCGCCCGGCGGGCCTTCCATCACCACCGTGTAGCCCAGCGGCGCGAGCGCTGCCTTGAAGAACGCCATGCAGGCGTCGTAATCGCTGGCACCCAGTCCCATGTGATCGATCATGTGGTTGCCTCCTTCGTGGTCGTCATGGCCGCACGGCCGGGGTTTCGAGCGCCATGCCGCGATCGCGGCTGGCGAGGTAGAGCTCGAGTTCCACCAGCGTGAGGTCGCCATACGGCGGTGCCTCGGCGCGCACGCCGGTGAGGCAGTTGCGCAGGCGACGCTGCAACGAGCCGAGCGACTGCCACTCCAGCCGGTACAGCGGGTAGCCGTTGGCGCGGCCCTGCGGAATGCGATTTCCGCCCAGGCGCAGGCCCGCGCGCTCGTCGTGGCACTGCGCGCAGGCGAGGTCGAGCTGGCCGAGGCGTTGCCGGTACAGCGCCTCGCCGCGCGCGCGGTGCGGCGCCAGGCGGGCATCGTCGGGTGGCGTGATGGGCAGGCCGCGCGACTGGTGCGCGACCACGCTTTCGAGCGCGAGCAGCGGCCCGCTCTCGGCCGCATGCGGCGCGGCGGATTGATGTCGCTCGCGGCAGAGGTTGATGCGCTGCGCGAGGTTCACCGGGCGCTGCAAGGCCGCGTCGAAGGCCGGGTAGCGCGTGGCGACGCCGCGCATCGAGGCAAGCGTGTGGCAGCCGCTGCAGGCCGGCCGGTTGCCCACCGGCTGCGCATAGAGCTCGGCGCCTTCCTGCACCCAGAGCATGCCCGGGTTCTGCGCATCGTCGCGCTGCATGGCCTGCGTCTGCGGGCTCATGTCGTCGTAGCCCGAACGGCGCTCCTGGGCCTGCGCGGCGAGCACGGCCGCCACGATCAGCAACACCCATGTGCGCTTCATGTCACGCTGATCGCCACGCTCTCGCGGTGCGCGAAGCCGTGGTCGCCGCGCCACTCGAAGGCGAGCGTGCCGCTCTCCGTGGCGACGGTGGTGAAGACGATGTAGGGGTTGGCCGCGACGGCGGGGTAGAGCTCGGCGGCGAACACCAGCTCGCCGTTGTAGCGGCAGCTGAAGTGCGTGATGAGGTCGCGCGGCTTGAGCGCGCCGTTGGCGTCGGCGCGAAAGCCCGTCTCCATCACGTGCGAGATGAGCGTGCGCACCTCGATCACCTCGCCGCGCTTTGCGGCCTTGGGCACGGTGATGAGCGTGCGCGCCACCATCGCGCTCACTCCAGGCAGGCGGCGAGCGTGACCAGCACGTCCACCGCATCCGACCAGTGGCTGCCGTCGCTCAGCCGCGCCACCGCCACCAGCTGCTGCGAGGTGGCGAGCCGGATGCGCGTGGACACCCGCGCCACGCCCGAGCGCGGCGTGAGGGTGAAACGCACCACGTCGCGCTGCGGGTTGCGGTCGTTGAAGATCGCGATGCCCGTCACGTGCGCGTCGGCGGTCATGGGGCTCTCGACCGTGACCGTCACCGGCACCGCATTGCCGTTTTCCACCAGCTGGGGCACGTCGAGCTTGACCTTGCCGCGCGTCACGGGCTTGGCGTCGGCATAGCCGCGGATGGCCGCTTCCATCTCCGACGAGGTGGCCCGCGCCGGGCGCACGAGGGTCGTGGCGGCGGTGAGGGTCACGAGCAGGTCACGGCGTCTCATGCGGCGACCCTAGCGCAGCGTGGCGAGCCATGCCACCACGTCTTCCACCTCCTGCGCCGTGAGCAAGGTCTTGCCCTGCCAGGCGGGCGCGACACGCGTGAGGCCCTCGCGGCGGTGGTAGGCCGGCATGATGCTGTGCGGGTTGTAGCGGCGCGGGTCCACGAGGCGTGCCCGCAGCTGCGCGACGCTGTAGCGCCGGCCGACGCCCGCGAGGTCGGGGGCGAGGTTGCCCTGGAAGCGCTCTTCGGGAATCGGCGCCGGGTGGCAGAGCAGGCACAGGCCCTGCTCGCGGCTGGCCGCGATCGCACGGCCCCGCGCCGCATCGCCCGGCGTGGCGGTGAGCGGCGCGGGCAGGCCGTGGTCGCCGGGCGGCGTGGCGCTGCAGGCGGCGAGCCCAGCCATGACCGCCGCGAGCGCCGCGCCGCGCATCAGGCGCGCTTGAGGTTGTGGTGGCGCAGCGGCAGCGTGCGGATGCGCTTGCCGGTCGCCGCGAAGATCGCGTTGAGCACGGCCGGCGCGGCCACCGCGATGGTGGGCTCGCCCACGCCGCCCCAGAAGCCGCCCGAGGGCATGACGATGGTTTCCACCTTGGGCATGTGCTCCATGTGGACCACCGGGTAGCTGCTGAAGTTGTCCTGCTCGATGCGGCCGTTCTTCACCGTGCACTCGCCGAAAAGCGCGGCCGAGAGGCCGTAGACGAAGGAGCCTTCGACCTGCGCCTCGATCTGCTGCGGGTTAACCGCGTGGCCCGGGTCGGTGGCGGCCACGATGCGGTGGATCTTGAGCTGGCCCTCGTCGCTCACCGAAACCTCGGCACACGCGGCCACGTAGCTGCCGAAGCCCATGGTCTGTGCCAGCCCCCGGTACACGCCGGCCGGTGCGGGCGTGCCCCAGCCGGCGCGCTCGGCGGCGGCGTCGAGCACGGCGAGGTGCTTGGGGTGGTGGGCCATCAGCGCGCGGCGGAAGGCGAGCGGATCGGTGTTCGTCGCGTGCGCCAGCTCGTCGAGGAAACACTCCAGGTAGATGGCGTTCTGGTTGAGGTTCACGCCGCGCCAGAAGCCCGGCGGCACATGCGGGTTGCGCATCGCATGGTCGATCAGCAGGTTGGGGATCGTGTAGCCGATCGAGGCCTCGGGGCCGGGCGGGTTGAGGCCCTGGAAGACCACCGGGTCGCGCCCTTCGCGCACCATCTGCGGAAACACGCCCGCGAGGATGGACTGCCCCGAGATGCGCAGGTGCAGCGCCTGCAGCCGGCCCTCGGCGTCCAGCCCCGCGCGCAGCTTGCATTGCGTGACGGGGTGGTAGCGGCCGTGCGTCATGTCTTCCTCGCGCGACCACATCAGCTTGACCGGCGTGCCGGGCATCGCCTTGGCGATCTCCACCGCCTGGCGCACCCAGTCGTGCACCGCGCCACGCCGGCCGAAGCCGCCGCCGAGCAGCAGCTTGTGCACTTCGCATCGGTCGGCGGGCAGGCCCGAGGCCTCGCTCGCGGCGGCGAGCGCCGCCTCGCCGTTCTGCGTGGGCGTCCAGACCTCGCAGCGCTCGGGGGTGTAGCGCACCGTCGCGTTCATGGTCTCCATGGTCGCGTGGTTCTGGAAGGGGTAGGCGTACACCGCCTCGATCACGCGCGCCGCGTTCGCGAGCGCCGCCTTGGCATCGCCCTGGCGGTTGCCGACCACGGCCTCGGGTGCGTCCAGCCCGTCCTTGAGCATCGCGGCGATGCTCTCGCTCGACGCCTGCGCATGCGGGCCTTCGTCCCACTCGATGGGCAGCGCATCGAGCGCGGTCTTGGCGTGCCACCAGGTGTCGGCCACCACGGCGACCGCGCTGTCGCCCACGCGCACCACCTTCTTCACGCCGGGGCGCTGGGCGATCGCGGCCTCGTCCACGCTTTTGACCTTGCCGCCGAAGACGGGGCAGTCCTTGATGGCGGCGTTGAGCATGCCGGGGAGCTTCAGGTCACTGCCGTAGACCTGCTTGCCCGTGGTCTTGTCGCGTGTGTCCAGGCGCGCGAGGGGCTTGCCGGCGAGCGTCCAGTCCTTGGGGTCCTTGAGCGGCACGTCGGTCGGTGGGGTGAGCTTCGCTGCCTCGCGTGCGACCTGGCCGTAGCGCAGCGTGCGGCCGCTCGGCGTGTGCGTGATCACGCCCTTGGCGGTGCGGCATTCGGCGGCGGGCACCTTCCAGCGCCCGGCCGCGGCCTGCACCAGCATCACGCGCGCGGTGGCGCCGCCCTGGCGCACGTACTCGTGCGACTCGCGGATGCCGCGGCTGCCGCCGGTGGAGAAGTTGCCCCACACACGCTTGCGCGCGAGGTTCTGCCCGGGCGTGGGGTATTCGGTGGTCACCTTGGCCCAGTCGCAGTCGAGCTCTTCGGCCACGAGTTGCGCGAGGCCGGTGAGCGTGCCCTGGCCCATCTCGGAGCGCGCGATGCGGATCACCACCGTGTCGTCGGGCTGCACCACCACCCAGGCGTTGATCTCGGGTGTCGCACCGGGTGCCGTGGCAGCGCCGGCGAGCGGCACGTGGAAACCCACCACGAGGCCGGTGCCCGCACCGAGGAAGCTGCGGCGCGTGAGGGTCGCGGTGCTCATGCTTCGCCTCCATCGATGTGCTGGATGTGGATCGCGACCTTCTTCGGATCGCCACCCTTGGCGGCGGCCTTGATCGCGGCACGCACGCGGTTGTAGGTGCCGCAGCGGCAGATGTTGGTCATCGCCGCATCGATGTCGGCGTCGGTGGGGTCAGGCTTGTCCTTCAGCAGCGCGACGGCGGCCATGATCATCCCCGACTGGCAGTAGCCGCACTGCGGCACGTCGAGCGCCACCCAGGCCTTCTGCACCGGGTGGTCGCCCTTGGCCGAGAGGCCCTCGATGGTGACGATCCTGTTGCCGGGTTCGAGGGTGGAGACCGGACGCACGCAGCTGCGCACCGGCTGGCCGTCGATGTGCACGGTGCACGCACCGCAGGCCGCCACGCCGCAGCCGTACTTGGTGCCGGTGAGGCCGAGCTCCTCGCGCAGCACCCACAGCAGCGGGGTGTCGGGATCGGCGTCGATGCGTCGGGGTTTGCCGTTCACGTGCAGCGTGGCCATCGGTGTCTCCTGCGGCTGGGGTGGGGAGGTGCGGCGAGCATCCTGCGTCATGGAAGACCCTCTGCGCAACAGGGATGGGGCTGCGGGTACAACGAGCCCCTTTCCGAGTAGCAGGGAGTGCCCATGCACCGACGACGACCTCGATGGCTCCTGCTGTGGCCCGTGCTCACCATGGCGGCTGCGGCGCAGGCGCAAGGTGGCGAAGCCCCGCTTGCGCTGCGCGCGCTCGTGTCCACCTGCGCGGCCTGCCACGGCACCGAAGGCGCGGCGGTGAGTGGCGCCGGCATGCCCACGCTGCGCGGCCTCGACCGCCAGCACCTGCGCACGCAGCTGCTCGCGTTTCGCGACGGCACGCGCCCCGCGACCGTGATGCACCACATCGCCCGCGGCTACACCCCCGAGCAGATCGACGCGCTCGCGGCCTGGTTCGCGAGCCCGCCCGGGGAGGCGCCATGAAGCGGCGTGGCCTCGTGCTGGGGGCGGCGGCGGTCACGCTCGCGGCCTGCGGCACGCGCATGGCGGCGCCGGCGCGCGCGCAGGTGGTGGTGGTCGGCGGGGGCTATGGCGGCGCGACCGCGGCGCGCTACGTGCGCCTCTTCTCGCAACAGGCGGTCGACGTGGTGCTGGTCGAACCCCACGAGCATTTCGTGTCGTGCCCCGTCTCCAACCTCGTGCTCGCCGGCCACCGCACGCTCGCCGACATCACGCGGCCGTACAACGCGCTCACGTCGCGCCATGGGGTGCGGCGGGTGCGCGACCGCGTGACCGCCATCGACGCCGCCGCCAGATCGGTGCAGCTCGCAGGCGGCGCGCGCATCGCCTACGACAAGCTCGTGGTCTCGCCGGGCGTGGAGCTGATGCTGGGCGAGATCGCGGGCCTCCCGGCTGCCCACGCGAGTGGCGTGGTGCTGCACGCGTGGAAGGCCGGCGCCGAGACGCTCGCCTTGCGCCGTCAGCTCGAAGCCCTGCCCGATGGCGGCGTGTTTGCCATCTCGGTGCCCGAGTCACCCTACCGCTGCCCGCCCGGGCCGTATGAGCGCGCAAGCATGGTCGCGGCCTACTTCAAGCGTGCCAAGCCGCGCAGCAAGGTGCTCATCCTCGATGCCAACCCCGACGTGACCTCCAAGCCCACGCTCTTCAAGCAGGCCTGGGCCGAGCTCTACCCCGGCATGGTGGAGCACCGGCCGCTGCACAAGGTGGTGGCGCTCGAAGGACGGCGCATCCGCAGCGAGGTGCAGGAAGACGTGGTGGCCGACGTGATCAACCTGCTGCCACCCATGCGGGCCGCGCCGCTTGCGCAGCAGGCCGGTCTCATGAATGCCGGCCGCTGGTGCCGCGTCAACTGGCTCGACTTCGAATCGACCGCCCTGCGCGAGGTGCACGTGCTGGGCGATGCGGTGCTCGCGGCCAGTGCCATGCCCAAGAGCGGCCACATGGCCAACGCCCACGCCAAGGTCGCGGCCGCAGCCATCGTCGCGCAGCTGACCGGCCAGCCGATCAACCTGCGGCCCCTGCTCACCAACACCTGCTACAGCTGGGTGGGCGATGCGAGCGCCATCCACGTGGCGAGCGTGCACGAGTACGTGGCGCCGCAGGCGACCTTCCTGCCCGTGCCGGGCTCGGGGGGCGTGTCGGCCGCCCGCAGCGAGGCCGAGGCGGTGTACGCGGCCGGCTGGGCGCGCAACATCTGGGCCGACACGCTGGGCTGACCGCAGGGTTGGAGCGCGCGTGCTGCTGATCGACCTCTGCCTGGCCGCGCTCGCCGTCGGTGTCGCGCTGTGGCTGCGCCCGTGGCGCGCCGTGCCGCCGGGCGGCCCGCCCTGGCCGTGGTGGCTGCTGTGGGCGCTGTTGCCGCTCTTCTGGGGCCTGGACCGTCATGCTTCAGCGCTCGCCCCGCCGATGTCGTTCGCCCCGCTCTTCACGCTGATGGCGGGATGGCCGCTCGCCATGCTCGGGCTGGTGCCGGTCGCGCTGGTCACGCTGCTGGCGGGCGACCTCACCGGGGCCGGGGCACTGCACCGGCTGGTGTGGCTGGGGGCGGTGCCGGGCTCGTTGTCGCTCGCCTTCGGTGCGGCGCTGCGGCGCTGGCTGCCGCACCACCTCTTCGTCTACATCCTCGGGCGCGGCTTCCTCGGCACCCTGCTCGCCGGCCTGCTCGCGGGCTGGGGGGCGCTCGCGCTGCAGGGGCAGGCGGTCGGCGGCGCGTTCTACGTCGCCCGCGCCCTCGCGGCCTTCGGCGAGGCCTTCCTCACCGGCATGGTGGTGGCCGTCCTGGTGGCGTTCCGGCCGCAATGGCTCGCCACCTACACCGACCGGCTCTACCTGCCGCGATGACGGCGCTGGCGGCGCGCCGCGGCGCCGAGCACGCCGAGGCCAGCTGCGGCGAGCACCAGCGCGCCCGGCTCGGGCACGGCGGGCACGTTGCCGAAGTAGAGGTTGTCGATCTTGCCGGGCGTGCGTGTGATGCCCCAGGCGCTGAAGTCGAGCTGGGCGATGCCGCTGGCGGAATGGAAGCTCGCCACGCTGTGGGGGCGGTAGGGCGTCTCGACGGGGGTGTCGCCGTCCCACGAGAAACCGCCGGTGTCCGCCTGCGCCGCGTAGCCGTCGGGGCCGCTTGCCCAGACGGTGGCCTGGATCGGCGGTGAGGGCGAGGTGAAGGACAGGCGGACGTAGGTCGGCAGCGTGTCGGTGAAACGGATGCTGAAGGTCGGCCCGCCGAGCAGGTGCTGGGTGGTGAAGGTCGGGTCCCAGTTCGCCGGCCGCAGGTAGCCCCCGACGATGTCCACGCCCAGCGGGGCGTAGTCGTCACCGAGCGGGTCGGCGTACCAGGCGTACCCATCGGGCCCGTCGACCCAGGCGCGCTCCTCGAAGGTGATGAGGGTGGCCTGCGCGGCGCTGGCGACGATCCCCGTGAGCAGGGCGGCAGCGCCGCGGCGCAAACGCGTGGTGGACATGACCGTCTCCTGTGTAGACGAGACGGTGCAGGCGCGGCAATCTGCGTACCTTCAGGCGGCACCGCCATCCGCCACCGGGATGTCGAAGTGCAGCACGTCCTCGCGCACGCCGAGCCTGGTGTAGAGCGCGATCGCGGGATCGTCGCCGGGGTCGGCCTGCACGAAGATCACCCACGCGCCCCGGTCGCGCGCGATGGGCTTGAGGGCCTCGATCAGGGCGGTGGCGATGCCCTGGCGGCGGTGCGGCTCGGCGACCGCCAGGTCGTAGAGGTAGACCTCGCTGCGCGCCTGCTCGTACTTGGGCAGCACGTAGGCGGCAAGACCTCCCACGACCTCGTCGCCGTCGACCGCGGCGATCGCGATGTACGTGTCGCTTGCGAGCAGGCGTGCGAGGTAGGCGTCGTCGGGCGGCGCGTCTTCGAAGGTGGCGGTGTCCTCGAAGGCCACACCGAACATGCGCAGCATGCCGCGCATGAGGGGCAGGTCATCGGGGGTGAGCGTCTGGATGCGCACGGCCATCGCAGTCCTCCAGCCGTGGCGAGTTCAAGCCTTGCGGTACAGGACCATCTGCGTGCAGCGGAAGAGCGCGATGGTCTTGCCGGTCTCGCGGTGCGTGACGATCGAATCCCACACCTGCGTGGTGCGGCCGAGGTGCACCGGGCGGGCGACCACGTCGACCGTGCCGTCGCGTGCGGTGCCGAGGTGGTTGGACTTGAGCTCGACCGTCGTGAAGCCGCTCGCATCGGCCGGCAGGTTGACCACGCAGCCATAGCCCGCGGCGGTGTCGGCGAGCGTGACCACGCTGCCCGCGTGCAGGAAGCCGTTGGGCGCCATCAGGTGGCCGACCACCGGCATCTCGGCGCGGATCTCCTCGGGGCCGGGGTCGGTGATGACGATGCCGAGGTGGCCGGGCAGCTTGCCGACGCCGCGGCGGTTGAGTTCTTCGGCTGTGAGCATGAGAGGTCTCGTGATCGGACGATGGACGCCCGATTCTGCCGCCCTCGTGCATGCCCTGCCGTCCATCGGCGCGTGGCCGGCGCGACCGCGGGCGCGGTACATGCGCCGCAGCGCTTGCCGATGCCGCTCGCCGCGCGTCAAGTTGACGGCAAGGATTGCCGGCCGCGCCGTCGCCGCGCCAGGGCGAACACGCCCAGCCCGGCGGCCCACATCGCGAGCGTGGCCGGCTCGGGCACGGCGGGCACGTTGCCGAAATAGAGGTTGTCGATCTTGCCCATGAAGCGCGTGCCCGTCGCGACGTCGAAGAAGAGGCCTCGCACGCCGGTCTGCGAGGAGAAGCTCGCGAGGTTGAAGGCGGTGTAGGGCCGGTCGCGGACCCAGCCGTCGTCAGGGCCACCGAAGTAGTCGCCGCCCGTGTCGAAGCTGCCGAGGTAACGGCCGTCGGTGCCCATCGCGCCGACCGTGGCGCGAAAGCCCTCCTGCGGCGAGCTGAAGGCGAGCGCCACGTGCGTGGGCAGGTCGTCGCCCGTGAAGTGGATCGAGAGATGCGGGCCGCCGAGCAGGAACTGACTGTTGCCGAACGCCGGGTCCGCGTAGGCCGGCTGCAGGTAGCCGCCGTCGATGACGACGCCGAGCGATGTGTATTCGTTGGTGATCGGGTGGTCCGACCAGCCCGGCTCGTCGGGGAACAGCGGCGTGTACGGGAATTCGTCGAACGTGATGAACGCCGCTTGCGCGGCCGTCGACGCGAGGCAGGCCAGGGCGACGAGCAAGGTGCCGCCGAAGCGGGCAGTCTGTGTGCGAACGGTCATGGCATCTCCTGTCGTGCGCAAGGGGTCGCGCCGGGCGGCGCCTCGCAGGCGGGCAAAGCGCGTTCCTAACGCGTGAAATGACGGGTCACCGGGCAGGCGCCGTGGCCGCCCCCCGTGACGCCGCTCGCATCGGCCGGTGGGTTCCTGATTCGGCCGACCTCGTGCATGCCCTGCTGTGGCATCCGGGCGTGGCTTCCTAGAATCGCGCGCATCCATGGACGCTGCGCCCGGCCTCTTGCTGCCCCCTCAGGTCACGACCTTCCTGCAGTCGGGCGTCTCCATCACCCTGGCGGGCCGCGGCGAGCGGCTGGTGCCGTCCATCTCGAAGGCGGCGGGCTGCCACGTCGATGCGGCCTCGGGCCTGCTCTCGGTGCTGGCCTTTGCAGGGCCGGCCGCCGAGGTCTGCCGCGACATCGCGCACAACGGCCAGGTGGCGGTGTGCTTCAGCCGCCCGAGCAGCAACCAGACGCTGCAGCTCAAGGGCCGCGATGCCCGCACCGGCCCCGCCACGCCGGTGGAGATGGCGACCGCGCGGCGCTGCCTCGACCTGCTGATCGACGACCTGGTGCCGCTCGGCTTCCAGGCGGCGATGGTGGAGGCGGTGTTCTGGGGCGACCCGGCGCAGATGATCGCGGTGCGCTTCCGCCCCGAGGCGGCCTTTGCGCAGACCCCCGGGCCGGGTGCCGGCCATGCGCTGACGGCCTGAGCCGCATGGTGATGACGCTCGCGACCGACCAGCGCCGCCAGCTCACGCTGGACGCGATCCGCAACTGCCTCGAAGGCGTCGTGCCGGCGACGGTGTCCACCTGCTCGCCCGACGGTGTGCCCAATGCCACCTACGTGTCGCAGATGCAGTACGTGGACGCGCGCCACGTGGCGATGTCGTTCCAGTTCTTCAACAAGACGCGGCAGAACGTGCTGGCCAACCCGCAGGTCACCGCACTCGTCATCGACCCCGTCACGGGCGCGTGCTACACGCTCTCGCTGCTCTACCTGCGCACCGAGACGGCGGGTGCGCTGTTCCAGAGCCTCAAGGCCAAGATCGCCGGCATCGCCTCGCACACCGGCATGGCGGGTGTCTTCAGGCTGCAGGGCGCCGACGTGTACCGCGTGCTCTCGGTGCAGCAGGTGCCCGGGCGCGCGCTCGACGCGCCCGCACCGCAGCGCAACCTGCTGAGCGCGCTGCGCCGCGCCAGCACGCAGCTGGCCGAGTGCACGCAGCTCGAAGCGCTCTTCGACCAGGTGCTCACCACGCTGGGCGGCGACTTCGGCATCGAGCATGCGCTGCTGCTCATGGCCGACGAACCGCGCCAGCGCCTCTACACCGTGGGCAGCCGCGGTTATGCGGCCACCGGCGTGGGCTCGGAGATCGCCTTCGGCGACGGCGTGATCGGCGTGGCGGCGCAGTACCGCACGCCGATCCGCATCAGCCACATGACGATGGAATACGCCTACGGCCGTGCCACGCGCGCCGAGGCCCTGGCGCGCGACATCGCGCTCGAAGCGGAGATCCCCTTCCCGGGCCTGGCCGAGCCACACAGCCAGCTCGCCGTGCCCATCCTCGCGGGTGGGCAGCTGCTGGGCGTGCTGTGCGTGGAAAGCCCCCAGGACCTGCGGTTCAGCTACGACGACGAGGACGCGCTGGTGGCGCTGTGCGCGCAGCTGGGGGCGATGGTGCAGGCGCTGCAGGAGGAGCCCGAGCCAGCGCCCGAGCGCGCCGGTGCGGGCCCCGCCGCGCTGCGGCCTGCGGCGGGTGCAGTCCCGCTGGAGGTGAAGCACTACCGCGCCAACGACAGCGTCTTCCTCGGTGGCGACTACCTCATCAAGGGCGTGGCCGGCGCCATCCTGTGGAAGCTCCTGCGCACGCATGCGGCCGAGGGGCGCACCGACTTCAGCAACCGCGAGCTGCGCATGGCGCCCGAGCTCAGGCTGCCCGAGGTGACCGACAACCTGGAGGCGCGGCTCATCCTGCTGCAGCGGCGCCTCGCCGAACGTTGCCCGCGGCTCGCGATCGAGAAGACCGGCCGCGGGCTCTTCCGGCTCCGGGTGCAGGGGCCGCTGACGCTGGTCGAGGCCGAGTGAGGCGGCCTCCGTTCAGGCTGAGGGATCGAAGCCCGGCGCACGGAGCCGCTGCCCGTTCGGGCTGAGCTGGCCGTAGCCCTGCATCGCCCCGTGCGAGCCCTTCGACAGGCTCAGGGCGAACGGCCGTCAGCCCCCGCTCACAGCGCCAGCGCCTGGTGCAGTTTCATCCAGTCGCGCCCGCCGAGCAGCGGCTGCACCAGCCCCAGCACGCCGTTGAACACCTCCGGCGGTGCCTCGCGGCGCATGCCGCGCAGCATGGCGGCGCGCTCGGCCGGGTTCATGTGCGGCAGCATCCAGCGCATGCCGAGCGCCATCTGCTCCGGGGCGATGCTGGCGAGCAGGCGCTGCTCGATGGCGAGCAGCTCCTCGTCGCTGTAGGTGGCCCACAGCGCCGCGTTGTGCTCGGTCTCTTCATAGGCCATGTGCTCCAGGTTCTCGGCCACGAAGGCGGCGAGCGCGTGGTACAGGCGCGTCGCGGCCTCGTCGCTGCCGGGCAGGCGCGCACTCAGGGCTTCGAGCGAGTCGAGCGCCTGCAGGTGGTCCACGTGGTCGTCGGCGACGTGGCGGCTGGTGCCGGGGCGGCGCGCTTCGATGGCAGGGTGCAGGTAGGTGTTCTCGTGCTCCACGTGGCCGCGTGCGAGTGCGATGAGTGCGGCCAGTTCGGCCTGCACCTCGGCGACGTCAGCGTCATCGTGCGGGTCGACGCGGCCCACGCGCAGCAGCGTGTGCGTCATGAAGGCGCGCAGGCCCTTGTGGATGTGGGCGTAGAGGTCGTGGCGGGGCGGGGTGGTCATGCGGGGCTCCTGATGAGGGTGGCAACGGCACGCGCAGATCGCGTGGGATGGAAGCCCGTGACGATAGGGAGCCCGCCGCATGGGCGTTCCTAAATCTTCGCTTGCCGAACCTTAAGAAAACGCTAAGCCTGGCCTGCAGGCTCAGGCGCGCGCCGCGCCCGCCATGCGCCGGTAGTCGCTCGGCGGCACGCCCAGGTGCGCGCGGAAGACGCGGCTGAAGTGCGCCATGTTCGAGAAGCCGAAGCCGATGGCGATGTCGGTGATGGAGCGGTGGTCGTGGCCGCGGTCGTCGAAGCTGCGGCGGCAGGCCTCGAGGCGGCGGCGCAGGATGTAGCCCGCCACGCCATCGGGCTCTTCGGCGAAGGCGTTGTAGAGCTGGCGGCGGCTGCAGTTGAGCGCATGCGCGATCGCGTCCACCGTGAGCGCCGGGTCGCCCAGGTGCTGCGTGACGTGCTGCTTGATGCGCTCGCGCAGCGCCTCGCGTTGCGTGACCGCGGTGCCGATGCCGGCCAGGTCGAGCAGCGAGAGGTGCACGAACTGGGTGATGGCATCGCCCACGCCCTGCGCCGCCTGCGGGCTCATGCCGGGCAGCTCGCGGTAGGCATTGCGCATGGTCTCGAGCGCGAGGCGCGCCACGCCGCCGCTGCCGCCCAGCCGCCGTGCGACCAGCGGATCGATGTTGACGCCGCGTTCGGTCACGCGGTCCTTCGGGACCATCACGATCAGGTGGTCGACCTGCACCGGGTTGGCGATCGCGTAGCTCTCGGTGGTGTCGTACAGGCTCCACTGGTCGGGTGTGACCCAGGCCTGGCGGCCCTGCTGCTCCACGCCCGCGCAGCCCACCCACGGCGCCACGATCTTGAGGTAGCCGGCCTCGGAGGCGCGCACCATGGAAGGTGAGCGCAACACGCGGTGGCGCTGCGACTCCAGGCGAGTGAGCACCACGTCACCTGCACGCACCGTGCTCATGCGGCCGCGGAAATCGGTGGCGTCGTAGAGGTCGGATTTCAGGCCGCAGAAGAGACGGTTGATCCAGTCCGACCAGAAGCCGGCGCGCTCGGACGGCGCGACCTGCTCGGTGCTCATGTGCGTGATCTGCATGGACACAGAGTAGCCAGTGGGAGGCGCAATCTCAATGTGCGCAGCCATGCCGCAGCGCCATGCGCGGGTATGTCCCGAGCGACCGTGCACAAATCGGCAAGTCGGTCTGCATCCTGGGCAAAGCGGCGAGGGGGGCGCGTGCCTACGATCCGCCTCCCCACGTGAGGAGACACACCATGAGCCAGCAAAAACCTCCCGCCCTGATCACCCGCCGCGACGCGATCACCGGCCTTGCCGCCGGCGCGGCCGCGCTCGCCCTGCCCGCCAGCGCCCAGGCCCAGAGCGGCCCGGTGCGCGTCGGCTACGCCATCGCCCGCACCGGCCCGTGGGCCGGCGGCGCACAGGTGAGCCAGGAGCCCAACTTCCTGCTCTGGGCCGAGCAGCAGAACGCCGCCGGCGGCCTGAACGTCAAGGGCACCAGGCGCCCCATCGAGCTCGTGAGCTACGACGACCGCAGCGAGACCGAGACCTGCGTGCGCACGTACCAGAAGCTCATGGGCAGCGACAAGGTCGATCTCATCCTGCCGCCCTGGGGCTCGACCGCCAACTTCGCGGTGGCGCCGCTGGCCAACCGCATGGGCTACCCCCTGCTGGCCCCCACGGCGCTGTCGAGGAAGCTGATCGACATGAACCTGCCGTTCTTCTTCTCGTTCCTGCAGCAGCCGGACCGCATGATGGGCGCGCTGGTCGACATGCTGGTGGCGAACAACGTGAAGACGATCGCCATCGTCTACATGGACGACCTCTTCGGCCTGGAGAACTTCGCCGCGCTCAACAACGCGCTCAAGAAGACCAGCATCCAGGTCACCGACCGCAAGAGCTACCCGCTGGGCGTGAAGGACCTGTCGCCGGTGCTGCGCTCGTTCAAGGACCAGAACCCCGACGCCTTCATCGGCATCACCTACCCGCCCGACACCATCCTCGCGAGCAAGCAGGCCAAGGAGATCGGCTTCAACCCGAAGTTCTTCTACGCCTCGGTGGGCACCGCCTTCCAGCTCTACCGCAACGTGATGACGCCGGCCGGCACCGAGGGCGTGCTGGGCATGGGCTCGTGGAACGGCAAGACGAGCGCCGGCGCCAAGGCCTACTTCGACGCCCACACCAGGAAGTTCGGCGGCAAGGAGCCCGACCGCTGGGCGAGCGGCGCCTGCTGGGCCTCGCTCGAAGTGCTGACCGCCGCGGTCGGCAAGGTCGGCCTGGACCGCAAGGCGATCCGCGACTACGTCGCGAAGACCGAGCACGACACCATCCTCGGCAAGATCAGGTTCAACGGCAGCGAGAACGTCGCCACGCCGGGCTCGGTGAGCCAGTGGCAGAACGGCGAGTTCGAGGTGGTGTGGCCCAAGAGCATCGCCACCGCGTCGCTGGTCCCGGCCAAGCCGGCCTGGAAGTGACGGACGCGCGCTGACCATGTCCTTCGGCGCCTGGCTCGAACTGATCGCCTCCGGTCTCATCACCGGGGGCATCTATGCGCTCATCGCGCTCGGGCTCAACCTGCAGTACGGGCTGATGCGCATCCTGAACATCGCCCATGGCGAGTTCCTGATGCTCGGCGCCTTCGCGACCTGGTTCGTGCACACGCAGTTCGGCGTCTCGCCGCTCGTCATGGCGCCAGTCGCCTTCTTCGGCCTGATGGCGATCGGCATGGCGGTGCACCGCCTGGCGTTCAAGCGCCTGGCGGCCACCTCGCCCAACGTCGACGTGTTCGAGGCGCGGGGCCTCATGGTGGCCTTCGGCCTCATGTTCCTCGTGCAGAACTTCGCCTCGCTGGTGTGGGGCGGCGAGCTGCGCGGGTACGACTACCTGACGACGCCGGTGGCGGTGGGCGGCGCGCAGTTCGCGGGCAACAAGCTGCTCTTGCTCGCGGTGTCGCTGGCGGCCAGCGTGGCGCTCATCGTGCTGCTGCGCAAGACGCTGCTCGGCAAGGGCGTGCGCGCGCTGATGCAGTCGCCCACCGGCGCGCAGCTCGTGGGCATCGACACCGAGCGCCTGCATCCGCTGATGTTCGGCATCGGGCTCGGCTTGTCGGGCCTGGCGGGGTGCCTCCTGTCGATGGCGTATGCGATCTCGCCGGCGATCGGGGAGCCGTACACGGTGACGGCCTTGATCGTCATCACGCTGGGGGGCTTTGGCAGCATGACCGGGAGCCTGGTCGCCGGGCTGGCGCTCGGCGTCATCGAAGCGCTGGGCATGCACTTCACGAGTCCTTCGCTCAAGTCGCTTCTGTCCTATGCGGTTTTCATCGGGGTGCTGTTGTGGAAGCCGAATGGGTTGTTCAAGCGGTGAGGGTCGGGGCACTGCGTGAGGCTGCTGCCGGGTTTCGGCCCGGCGGCCGAGTGACTTCTTTTGCTTCGCCAAAAGAAGTC
>JBIQJS010000132.1:0-7259 GCA_044507405.1 Rubrivivax sp.
GCGTGGCCGTTCGCCGGCGGGGGCGCAGGCACCTGGGCGGGCGTAGGGGCCGGCGTCGGGGCGGGCACCGGGGCCGCAGCCTGGGCCGGCCCGGCGCCGGGCGGTGCGGCCTCGGCCTCCGCGGCGACGTCGGTCCGGGCCTCGGCGGGCGCGCTCGCGACCGGTGCGGGCACCGGCGCGGCGGGGGCGGCCTGAGGCGCGGCGCCACTCTGCGCGACCTGGGGGGCGGGCGTGGGCGCCACCGGCGCGGCGCTGCCGGGCAGGCCGTCGCCCATCGCGGCGGAGGCTGCCTTGGGGATGCGCGCGACCACGGCGGCCGGCAGGTCCGCGACGGTGATCGTCGCCTGGGGCGACTGGCGCTCGATCCAGGCCACCACGCCGACCACCAGCGCGACGGTCGCCGCCGCGGCGATCCACAGCGGCGTGCGGCTGCGGGTCGGGCGCGGGGGGGCGTCCATGGGCTCGGCGGCGAACCACGCCTCGCGTGGCGCGGTCGCGCCGGGGGCGGGCGCCGGCGCCGCGCCCGAGGGCGGGTCGAGCATGAAGTCGACCGGCGGCTCCTGGCCGGGCTGGGCCGCGGTCGCACCGGCAGCGCCCATCGCGCCCATTGCGCCCATTCCGCCCACGTCTGGCGAGGAGGGGGGCATGTGGTCGATGAGGTGCTGGAAATCCGCCGCGTGGCGCACGCGGTCACGCGGCTTCACGGCCAGCGCCTTGTCGATGGCGGCGAGGAAGCTCGGGCTGTAGCTCAGCCCGGGGAAGAGCCGCGCACGCTCGGCCACCACGTCGGCCAGCGGGCGCTGCGGGTCTTCCACCGCACGCACGGTGGCCCGCGCCGGAGGCACGCCGACGATGGCGAAGTGCAGCACGCCCGCAAGCGCATAGAGATCGCTCCACGGGCCCTGCGGCAGCGTGGGCGTCTCGCTGTACTGCTCGATCGGCGCATAGGCCGGGTTGAGCAGCGCCGTGAGCGGCATCGTCTTGTCGGTGGCCAGGCGGCTGGCCACGCCGAAGTCGAGCAGCACCGGCCGGCCATCGCTGAGCACGATGATGTTGTCGGGCGAGATGTCCAGGTGCAGGCATTGCGCGTTGTGCAGCGCGCTCAAGGCGCTCAGCAAGGGCACCAGCAGCGAGCGCAGCCACGCCTCGTCGGGTGGGCGCTTCATCTCGGCCAGGAGCGCGCCCAGCGTGCGCCCGTCGTAGTAGGGCATCACCATGTAGGCGCTGCGGTTCTCCTCCCAGAAGCTCAGCACGCGGGCGAGCGACGGGTGGTCGAAGCGCGCCAGCATCTTGGCTTCGTTGAGGAAGGCGGTCATGCCGGCGGCATAGGCCGCGGGATCGGCGCCCGGGCGCACCCAGACCTGGCCGTCCTCGCAGCGCATCGCGAGCTCCGCCGGCAAATATTCCTTGATGGCCACCTGCCGCTGGAGCGAGGCATCGAGGGCCAGGTAAACGATGCCGAAGCCACCCCGGCCGATCACTTCGAGGATCTGGTAGCCGCCCAGGCGTGTGCCGGGAGGCAGGGCATCGAGGGTGTACGCGGGCGCTTGCGGCTTCGAGTGTCCGAAATCCATGGACGACGATTTCTTGGGCATTTCGCCTCCTTGCGGCAAACCACGTGCCCGGCAGGGGGCGTCGCCTCGGCGACAGCGGCGAGGTGCTAACTTCGGCGCCTTCCCCACTGCAACTCAGACAAGGAAACTCCATGGGCGTCCAGCTCGCCAAGCAAGCCATCGACCTCGGCATCGTCACCACCAACGGCACCGCGATGCTGCCCTTCTACCGAGACGTGCTCGGCTTCAAGTACCTGCGCGAGATGCCCATGCCGGGCGGCGCCGGCGTGATGCACCAGATGCAGTGCGGCGACTCGGTCATCAAGCTCGTGGTGCTCGGCCAGGTGCCGGCCACGGCCGCGCCCGGCGGCATCCAGGGCGCGAGCGGCTACCGCTACTGGACCATCACGGTGAGCAACCTCACCGAGCTGGTGCAGTCCGTGGCCGACGCCGGCCACAAGGTGGTGATGAAGGAGCGCGAGCTGCGCCCGGGCGTCAGGATCGCCATGGTCGAGGACCCGGACGGCAACTGGGTCGAGTTCCTCGCGCTCGGTTGAAATGGGCTGAAAAAAGGCCTCAAGTGGCGCTCAAGCCGGCCGATAACGGAATCGAAGCGCCATGAATGCACTCTCCTCGATCGCACTGTCGGGCCTGCAGGCCGCCACCACCCGCGCGGGCGTGGCGGCGCACAACATCGCCAATGCGGTCACGCCGGTGTATCGCCCGCAGCAGGTGGTGCAGCGCACCCAGGCGGGCGGCGGCGTGACGGCGCACGTCACCCGCGCGGCGGCGCCGGGCAGCCACCTCGCACGCGACCTGGTCGACCAGAAGGTCGCGCTCTACAGCTTCAAGGCCAACCTCAAGGTGGTGGAGGTCGAGCAGAAGATGCTGGGCTCGCTCATCGACCTCGAGGCCTGAGCCTGCGCGGCCGAACCCACGCCGCCAGTCGGGCGGCCGCGCGGCCGCTTACCATCCCGGCGCCTCCACTTCCGCGCGCCCCCCATGGCCTCCAGCCTGCTCGCCCTGCTCGACGACATCGCGTCCGTCCTCGACGACGTGTCCGTGCTCACCAAGGTCGCCGCCAAGAAGACGAGCGGTGTGCTCGGCGACGACCTTGCGCTCAACGCGCAGCAGGTCGCCGGCGTGAGCGCCGAACGCGAACTGCCGGTGGTGTGGGCGGTGGCCAAGGGCTCGATGGTCAACAAGGTGATCCTCGTGCCCGCCGCGCTCGCCATCAGCGCCTTCGCGTCCTGGGCCGTGACGCCGCTCCTGATGGTGGGCGGGCTCTTCCTGTGCTTCGAAGGCGTGGAGAAGCTCGCACACAAGTTCCTGCACAAGGGCGACGACGAAGCGCATCGTGCCAAGCTGAGCCAGGCGCTCACCGATCCGGCGGTCGATCTCGTCGCGGTGGAGAAGGAAAAGATCAAGGGCGCGATCCGCACCGACTTCATCCTCTCGGCCGAGATCATCGCGATCACGCTCGGCACGGTGGCCGCCGCGTCCTTCACCATCCAGGCCGCCGTGCTCGCCGGCATCGCGATCATCATGACGGTGGGCGTCTATGGGCTGGTCGCCGGCATCGTGAAGCTCGACGACCTGGGCCTCTACCTCTACCGCAAGGCCAATGCCGCGGCCCGCAGCATCGGCGCGGGCATCCTCAAGGCCGCGCCGTACCTCATGAAGACGCTCAGCATCGCCGGCACCGCGGCCATGTTCCTCGTGGGCGGGGGCATCCTCACGCATGGGATCGCGGCGCTGCACCACGCCATCGAGGGTGTGTCGAAAACGGTGGGCGGCGTGGGCGGCCTGCTGGTGTCGAGCCTGCTCGATGCGCTCGTGGGCGTGGTGGCCGGCGCGATCGTGCTCGCGGTGGTCACGCTCGTGCAGAAGGCGCGCGGCAAGGGCGCGCACGCCTGAGCGCGCGCGCCGGGCCCCGGGTCAGGGCCGGTTGAGCTTGACCTCGGGCGGCTCGGTGTCGATGAGCTCGCCGTTGCGGGCGCGCACCGGGGTGTGCACACCGGTCGGCGCGGCATCGCTGCCCCGGGGCTCGGCCACCGGTTCGTCGAAGCCGATCTCCTCGCGGTAGCCGCCGTCGGCCCATTCGCGGTACACCCATTCGCCGTCGGCCTGCACGAGGCCCTCGGGTGCAGGCGTCTCCTGCACCGGCACGCCCTGCAGCGCCTGTCGCATGTAGCTGATCCACACCGGCAGCGCCAGCCCGCCGCCCGACTCGCGCGAGCCGAGGCTGCGCGGCGTGTCGTAGCCCATCCAGACCACCGCCACCAGCGAGGGCTGGTAGCCGGCGAACCAGGCGTCGACCGCGTCGTTGGTGGTGCCGGTCTTGCCGTGGAGGTCGGGCCGCTGCAGCTGCGCCTGGGCGCGTGCGGCGGTGCCGGTGCGCGTGACTTCCTGCAGCAGGTTGCCGGTGAGCCAGGCATTGCGCGCCGGCACCACGCGCCGGCTTTCGTCGGGCTGCACCTCGGGCGCCTCGAAGAGCGTGCGGCCCTGCGCATCGGTGATGCGCTCGATCACCACCGGCTGCACCTGGTAGCCGCCGTTGGCGAGCACCGAGTAGGCGCCGGCAAGCTGCAGCGGCGTGGTCGCGCCCGAGCCGAGCGCGAGCGTGAGGTCGGCCGGATGCCTGGCCGGCTCGAAGCCGAAGCGGGCCGCCCATTCGCGCGCCGCCTCGGGGCCGAGCGTCTGCACGAGGCGGATGGTGACGAGGTTCTTCGAGCGGGCGAGCGCCTCGCGCAGCGAGATCGGGCCGTCGTACTGGTCGTCGGAGTTCTTCGGATCCCAGGTGGGCGGGTTGCCGTTCTCGTCGGGCGGCATGGGCGCGTCGTTGACCTGCGTGTCGGGCATCACGCCGTGTTCGAGCGCCGCGGAGTAGAGGAAGGGCTTGAAGCTCGAGCCCGGCTGGCGCCAGGCCTGCGTCACATGGTTGAACTGCTGGCGGCCGAAGTCGAAGCCGCCGACGAGCGCGCGCACGCGGCCGGTCTGCGGGTCCATCGCGACGAGCGCACCCTGCACCTCGGGCCACTGCGAGATCGCCCAGCGCTTGCCGTTGCGCACCACGCGGATCACCGAGCCGCGCCGGATGCGCACCTGCTCCTTGGCCCGCGCCGAGAGCGCCGACTGCGCCGGGCGCAGGCCCTCGCCCTGGATGCGCAGCACCTCGCCGGTGGCGAGCGTGGCCACCACCAGGCGCGGGCCGGCTTCGCTCACGAGCGCCACGCGCAGGTCTTCGTCGTCGCGGTGCTCCGAGAGCGCCTGCGACACGGCGGGGTCGTCGGGGGCGATGCCCTCGGGCAAGGGCTCCTCGTCCTCCGGGCCGCGGTAGGGCTGGCGGCGCTCGTAGTCGAGGATGCCGCGGCGCAGCGCCTGGTGCGCGGCGCGCTGGTCGGCCGCGCGCAGCGAGGTCGTGACCTTGAGGCCGAGCGAGTAGCTCTGCTCGCCGTACTGCGCATAGACGGTCTGGCGCACCATCTCCGCCACGTAGGCGGCCTGCACCTCGTAGTCGTTGCGTTTTTGCACCTGCAGCTTCTCGGCCACGGCGGCGTCGTGCTGCGCCTGGGTGATCGCGCCGGTCTCCAGCATGCGGTGCAGCACCTGCCGCTGGCGGCGTTGCGCGCGCTCGAAGTTGGCGGCCGGGTTGGCGTAGTGCGGGTTCTGCGGCAGGCCGGCGAGCATGGCGCTCTCGGCGATGGAAAGCTGGTGCAGCGGCTTGCCGAAGTAGGTCTGCGAGGCCGCCTCGAAGCCATAGGCGCGCTGGCCCATGTAGATCTGGTTGAGGTAGAGCTCGAGGATCTGGTCCTTGCTGAGGTGCTGCTCGATCTTGATCGCCAGCAGCGCCTCGCGCAGCTTCCTCGTGTACGACTTCTTCTTCGAGAGGTAGAAGGTGCGCGCGACCTGCTGCGTGATGGTCGAGCCCCCCTGGCTGCGCGCGTCGCGCCAGAGGTTCTTGAGGGCCGCGCGCAGCGTGCCCTTGAGGCTCACGCCGGCGTGCTCGCGAAACCCCGCGTCCTCGATCGCGAGCACCGCGTCCTGCACGAGCCGGGGCGTGTGGGCGATCGGCAGGTAGTAGCGGCGCTCGGTGCCGAATTCACCGATCTCCACGCCGTCGTGCGTGTAGACGCGCAGCGGCTGGCGCGGCTGGTAGTCGGTCAGCATGCCGAGCTCGGGCAGCTGGTGGTAGAGCACCGTGAGCACGGCGGCGCCGGCGAGCGCACAGGCGGCCGCGGCCGCGCCGCTGGCGATCGCGATGCGCTTGAGGAGGGTCTTGCGGGCTGGGGTCATGAGAGCCCGCCATTATCGGAAAGCCGCTTTTCGCTAACCTCTCGGCCTTCCAGCGACCCCAAGGGGCTTTCTTGTTCCGATTCTTCGAGCGGCTCGTGCACCCGTTTCCGGCTGCCGAGCCGGCCACGCCGCCGGCCTCGTTTGCCGCCTTCCTGTGGGCGTGCACGCGCGGGGTGCGGCCATACCTCTTCGCGATGATGCTGCTGTCGGCGGCCATCGGCGCCTTCGAGGCCTGGCTCTTCGCGATGATGGGCGAGATCGTGGACTGGCTCGCGCGCGTGGCGCCCGGTGCGCTGTGGGCGAGCGAGCGCACCGCCATCCTCGGCCTCACCGCGGTGCTGGTGGCGAGCGTCGGGCTCGTGTGGCTGCAGACGGCGCTCAAGCACCTCTCGCTGGGCGGGCAGTTCCCGATGCTGCTGCGCTGGAACTTCCACCGCCTGATGCTCGGCCAGAGCATGGGCTTCTACCAGGACGAGTTCGCCGGCCGCGTGGCGGCCAAGGTCATGCAGACGGCACTCGCCGTGCGCGACGCCTGGTTCATCGCCTGCGACCTGCTGGTCTTCGTGATCATCTATTTCGTGACGCTGCTGGCGGTGATGGGCAGCTTTGCGCTGTGGATGCTGCTGCCGATCGCCGGATGGATGGGGCTCTATGCGCTCGCCCTCGTGTACTTCGTGCCGCGCCTGGGCCGTGTTGCGCAGGAGCAGGCCGATGCCCGCTCGCTCATGACCGGGCGCATCACCGATGCCTACACCAACATCGCCACCGTCAAGCTCTTCTCGCATGCGGGTCGCGAGGCCGGCTATGCGCGCAGCGCGATGGAGGAGTTCCTCGTCACGGTCAAGGTGCAGATGCGGCTGGTGGCCGCCTTCGAGACGGTCAACCAGGCGCTCTCGGTGGTGCTCATCCTCGGCACCACGGGCGCGGCGCTGTGGCTGTGGACGCAAGGCGAGGTGGGCGTGGGTGCGGTGGCGGCGGCCACCGCGATGGCGCTGCGGCTGAACGGCATCTCGCACTGGGTGATGTGGGAGATGGCCACGCTCTTCGAGCACGTGGGCACGGTGCAGGACGGCATGACCACGCTCTCGCGAGCGCGCACCGTGCTCGATGCGCCCGATGCCAGGCCGCTGGTGGTGACGCGCGGTGAGCTGCACTTCGAGAACGTGCGCTTCGCCTACGGCGCCGCCGCACCGGCACGCCAGGTGGTGGACGGGCTCACGCTGCACGTGCGCCCCGGCGAGAAGATCGGCCTCGTGGGCCGCTCGGGTGCGGGCAAGTCCACCATCGTCAACCTGCTGCTGCGCTTCTACGACGTGGGCAGCGGCCGCATCCTGATCGACGGGCAGGACATCGCCCACGTCACGCAGGACAGCCTGCGCGCGCAGATCGGCATGGTCACGCAGGACACCT
>JBIQJS010000019.1:0-44499 GCA_044507405.1 Rubrivivax sp.
GGCTGCGGCCCCGGCGCCCGCCCCGACGCCGGCCCCTACGCCAGCCCAGGTGCCTGCGCCCCCGCCGGCGAACGACAACGCCACCGCCCGCGCCGACACTGGCCAGGGTGAAGCTGCGCCGGCGCCGGCCCGCAGCACCCGGCGCGCCCAGGCCCCCAAGCCGGCGCCCGCCGACACCGCCACGGCCACCGCCTCGCGCAACCGCTTCCCGCCCGAGCCGTCGACGCCACGCGGGGCATGCGGGACGCGCAGCAACTTCGCGCTCGTCTATTGCATGCAGCAGCAGTGCAAGCGCTGGAAGTTCAACAACCATCCCGAGTGTCTCGAGATGGAGCGCCGCGGCGACCTCTGAGCGGTTCACACAGCTTTACCTCGCAGCAACTTCCGGGCGTCAACAGCGCACCGACCCCCGTCGTTCAATGCGGCATGGGGGCCACGTCTGGCGCCCGGGAGTGCAGACATGCAGAAGTCCAACCGCCGCCGCCTGCTCGGCGCAGTGGGGGTGCTGATGGCCACCCAGGTCGTGACGGCCTGCGTGGTGGTGCCCACGCCGCACCGCCACCACGGCCCCGTCGTCGTGAGCCCGCGGGCCGCGCCGCCGCCGCACCATCACCCGCCGCGCCACCACGACCGCCACCACGATCACCGCCGCGGCCGGCATTGACGGCGCCCGGCCGGTGGTCGTGCACCGGCCTGCCCCTCGGGCGGCGCCGCCGGCGGCGGCCCGCCCGCCACAGGGCGAATCGCGTGACAGGCTGCACGGATCGCCCCCCTCCCAGGGAGAACGTGACTCAGGTCGCCGCACGCTTGTGCCGACAATCGCTCGAAGCGACTCCTGACAGTCATGTTCCGAACCCTGCTCGGCCGCACCGCCGATCGTCTGCTCACCACCGAACCGCGCACCCGCGGCCAGTTGAGCATCTGGCTGATCTCGGTCACCACCTACGTGCTCTACAGCGGCATCCTCTGGGTGCAGGTGTCGCTCGGGTTCACGCCGGTGCGCGTCGCATGGATGCTGGTGGCGGGCACGGTGGCCGCCAACCTGGTGTTCTACCTCGGCATCCGCTACGGGCTCGGCCCGCGCTGGGACCGCACGCTGGGCCTCACGCAGCTGCTCGTGGGCATCTTCTTCATGTGGTTGTGCTACGCCACGGCCGGCCCGGCCGCGCCGGCCACGGTGATCGTGGTGGCGAGCCACATCGTCTACGCGATGTTCGCCATGCCGCCCAAGCAGGTGTGGGCCCTGGTAGGGCTCTCGCTGGTGGGCCTGGCGACCACCATGACCGTGAGCCACGGGCTGGAGCCGCAGCGCTATCCGGTGGGCCAGCAGTTCGTCACCTTCCTCTACACCTCGCTCGTGATCGTGCTGATCGCGCGCCTGGCGGTGCACGTCGCCCAGATGAACGAAGGCCTGCGCACGCAGAGCCGTGAGCTCGCGCAGGCCCTGGAGCGCGTGCGCCAGCTCGCCACGCGCGACGACCTCACGCAGGTGCACAACCGCCGCCACATCTCGGAGCTGCTCGCCATCGAGCAGGCGCAGCACGAGCGCAGCGTGAGCCCGCTGTGCGTGGCGCTGCTCGACATCGACCTCTTCAAGCAGGTCAACGACAACCACGGCCACCAGTCGGGCGACGACGTGCTGCGCCGCTTCGCCCAGATCACGCAGCAGGCGCTTCGCACGAGCGACCTGCTCGGCCGCTGGGGCGGCGAGGAGTTCATCGTGATCTTCCCGGACACTGCCCTCGACGAAGCGCAGGTCGCCCTGCAGCGCGTGCGCGAGCACCTGCGCCAGGCCGATTTCTCGAACGTCTCGTCCGGGCTGCGCGTGACCTTCTCCGCCGGGCTGGTGCGCATCGGCGCGGGCGAGAAGATCGAGCTGGCCATCGAGCGCGCCGACCAGGCCATGTACCGCGCCAAGACCAGTGGGCGGGACTGCATCGTCGCCTGCGGCGCCGGTGCGGCACGCGACTGCACGCCGCTGCGCGCCTGAGCCGCGCGGCCGGCGAGCCGGCGATGTCCGCGGCAGAATCGCCGCCGGCATGACGCCTGCGCCGCCAGCTTTCCCCGTGACCGTCTCCCTCGTGCACCTGGACGACGCCCTCGTCGTCGTCGACAAGCCCGCCGGCCTGCCCTCGGTGCCGGGCCGCCCGGTCGAGCTGCACGACTGCATGGCCACGCGCGTGCAGGCGCTCGTGCCCGATGCGCTGGTCGTGCACCGGCTCGACATGGCGACCTCGGGCCTGCTCGTCTTCGCGCGTGACAAGGCCACGCAGCGCGCGCTCGGCGACGCCTTCGCACGGCGTGAGGTGGACAAGCGCTACGTCGCGATCGTGTCCGGCGAACTGGCGCACGACGAGGGCGAGATCGACCTGCCGCTCATCGCCGACTGGCCCAGGCGCCCGCTGCAGAAGGTCGACCACGCGCACGGCAAGCCGTCGCTCACCCGCTATCGCGTGATCGCGCGGCAGGCCGGGCGCACGCGCGTGGAGCTTGCGCCGCTCACCGGCCGCTCGCATCAGCTGCGCGTCCACCTGCTCGCCATCGGTCACCCCATCGTGGGCGACACGCTCTATGCGCCGCCCGAAGTGGCCGCGCAATCGCCGCGGCTGCTGCTGCACGCGCACGCGCTCGCCTTCGCGCACCCGGCGACGGCCGCACCGCTGCGCTTCACGAGTGCGCTCCCTTTCTAGGCGGCTCGCGCCCAAAGCATCGAACTAAGCCGCAAATTGCCGGCTTTTCGCATCCGAACACGGCTGATACCAAACCGATACTGCGCCCCTCATCGCTGAACCGGAGGGGACCCATGGCGGCATCGAGCCTGAATCGTCCGAACTTTCTCTACCCGGGCGGCTCGCCGCTGATGCACCCGCCGCTGCAGCTGAAGGACTCGCAGATGTACGGGTTCTTCGTCAAGGGTGACCTGGCGAAGCTGCAGGCGACCGTGGACGCCACGCTCACCGCCTGCGCCGGCGGCGAGATGCGCTTCCAAGTGTTCTCGCCCTACGTGATGCTCACCTTCACCAAGGTGCACCGCGCGTATTCGAGCTGGCCGGGCGACCGCGCCAAGGGCTGGGGCGAGGAAGTCGACATCATCACCTGGGTGATGGTGGGCCAAGTGCGCAAGGGCGAGAGCGGCATCGCCCGCATCTTCTTCTACCCCTGCCACATCTTCGTGGACGACTGCATGGCGCTCATCAACGGGCGCGAGCTCTTCGGCTACCCGAAGTACCAGTGCGAGTACCTCATGCCCGAGCCGGGCCAGCCGGCACGCAACTTCTCGCTCGCGGCCAAGGGCTTCCAGCCGTTTTCGCCGGATTCTCAGCTCAGCATGCACCCGCTGATCGACGTGGCCGCGACCACCGATCGCCACGGCGTGCGCAAGCTCGCGGGCGTGGTGGAGCTGATCGAGGAAGGCATCGCATTGCTCGCCGCCGACCTGCCCGCCACGCTGGCGCTCGACCCGCAGGGCTGGGAGCAGATCTTCAGCCTGCTGCGCAGTCCCGGCTGCGACCAGATCTTCCTGAAGCAGTTTCCCGATGCGTCGGGCGTCAAGGCGGTCTACCAGGCCATCGTCGCCGCGCCCGCGAAGGTGAACGCCGTGCACGGCGTGGAGCTCTACGAGGACGACTACGAGGTCACGCTGCACGAGTTCGCGAGCTTTCCGCTGCACGAGACGCTGGGCCTTGCGATCGGTGCGCAAAAGGCCATCCTGCCCTTTCACATCAGCTTCGACTTCGAGGTCACGCCGGGCGAGGTGATCCACGACAACTCGGTCGTGGCACCGAAGAAGATCGCCATCCTCGGTGGCGGCGTCTCGGCCATGACCGCCGCCTTCTACCTCACCGACCAGCCAGGCTGGGAGAACCAGTACGACATCACCGTCTACCAGATGGGCTGGCGCCTCGGCGGCAAGGGCGCGAGCGGGCGCAACGCACGCATGGGCCAGCGCATCGAGGAGCACGGCCTGCACATCTGGTTCGGCTTCTACCAGAACGCCTTCCGCACCATCCAGCGCGCCTACGAGCTGCTCGACCGGCCGGCCGGCGCGCCACTTGCAACCTGGCAGGACGCGTTCAAGCCGCAGCATTCCTTCTGCCTCAGCGAAAAGGTGGGCGGGCGCTGGAGCCAGTGGCTGATCGACACGCCCGAGATGCCGGGCGTGCCCGGCCACGGCGACGAGAACGTGACGATGTGGGACATCGCACTCACGCTGTACGAGTGGGTGAAGATGTGGATCGGCGAGCTCGAGCACAAGCACCGCGCCTCGGCCGCACCGGTGGTCGCGACCACCACCACGACCACCGAGACCGCCACCACGGTGGCCACCGGGACCGAGCCCGGCGGCTGGCTGGAATCGATCGCCACGCGCATCGAGCGCACGGTGGAGACGATCACGGCCGACGTGGAAGGCGTCTTCGGCGCAGCGCACGATTTCGTGAGGCGCCTGCCCGACCTCACCCGGCAAAGCCGCGAAGACCACGCCCTGCAGGCCCATGCGCTCGAAGGCGTGCGCCTGGCGCTGCGCGCCCGCTACGAAGCCGCGGCCGAGTCGCAGAACGTGGTCGACGACCTGCGCCATCTCTACATCTGCATCGACCTCGCGCTCGCCTCGCTGATCGGCATGATCGAAGACGGCGTGCTGGTGCACGGCTTCGACGTCATCAACGGCGAAGACCTGCGCGCCTGGCTCACGCGCCACGGCGCCAACCCGAAGATCAGCGTCGACTCGGCGCCGATCCGCGGGCTCTACGACCTCGTCTTCGCGTACGAGGACGGTGACTTCGAGCGTCCCAACATCGAGGCGGGCACCATGCTGCGCGGCATCTTCCGCATGACCTGCGCCTACCAGGGCGGCATCATGTGGAAGATGCAGGCCGGCATGGGTGACACCGTGTTCACGCCCTTCTACGAGGTGCTCAAGAAGCGCGGCGTGAAGTTCCGCTTCTTCCACAAGGTCGAGGAGATCGTGCCGGAGCCGGGCAGCATGCTCGCCGGCGAGATCCGCATGACGCGCCAGGTGGAGGTGCCCGGCGGCGAGTACGACCCGCTCGTGCCGGTGAAGGGGCTCGCCTGCTGGCCGAGCACCCCCAAGTACGACCTGCTCGACCGGAAGCAGGCGACGCTGCTGCAGGCCCACGGCATCAACCTCGAATCCAGCTGGAGCGACTGGCCCGAGGTCTATCGCCAGGCCTTCGGGCAGGACCTGCCCACCGTCACGCTCAAGCGGGGCGTGGACTTCGACGACGTGATCTTCGGCATCGCGCAGGACAGCCTGCAGCTCATCTGCCCGCAGCTCGTGGCGGCGAGCCCTGCCATGCAGGCCGCGTGCGCCCACGTGAAGACGGTCGCCACGCAGGCCTACCAGGTGTGGCTCAACAAGGACATCCACCAGCTCGGCTGGTCGCACTACGGCCGCGGCGACGAGGAACCGGTGCTCACCGCCTTCACCGAGCCCTTCGACACCTGGGGCCCGATGGACCAGACGCTGCCGCACGAGGACTGGCCCATCGCCTACGAGCCCAGGAACGTCTCGTACTTCTGCAGCGCCCTGCCCATCAAGGACTACCCGCCCTTCAGCGACCACGCCTTCCCCGCGCGCATGGCCGCGATCGCGAAGCAAGGGGCCATCCACCAGCTGCAGCACGAGATCCATGCACTGTGGCCCGCGGTCGCCACGCCGCAGGGCTTCGACTGGAACACGCTCGTCGACACGAAGGGCGGCGTGGGCGTGCAGCGCTTCGACAGCCAGTACTGGCGCGCGAACGTCGACCCTTCCGAGCGCTACGTGCTCTCGGTGGTGGGCAGCACGCAGCACCGGCTGCACACCGACAACACCGGCTACGCCAACTTCTACGTCACGGGCGACTGGATCCGCACCGGCATCAACGCGGGCTGCGTGGAGGCCGCGGTGATGGCCGGCATGCAGACCTCGCGTGCCATCAGCGGGCACCCGGCCAGGATCGCAGGCGAGTACGACACCTGACCGCGGCACCTCCGTTTGTTACATTTGCGGCCATCCACCTCTCTGGAGGCACAGCCGCCATGCCCGGGTCACTGCGCCGGTCCCTGCGTCCCTCGAACCTGCAGCACCTGTTGCGGTGGCCCCTCGCGTGGGCGTTGCTCGTGTTGCTGCTGGCCAGCCCGGCACTGCACGCCCAGCCCACGCCGATCTCGCTCAATGCCGATGCGGAAGTGGAGATCTCCGCACGCGGCCAGCTCTACGCCGCGCACGACGAATCGCCCCCCGCCTCGGGCGCCGGGCTCGCAGCCTGGCTCGCGCGCCAGAAGCAGGTCGAGCGGGTGAGCCTCTTCGGCGGCAGCTACTGGTTCCATGCGACGGTGCAGAACGACACCCTGCAAAGCCGCTGGGTGATCGATCCCACGGGCACGCTGATGGAGCGCATCGAGGTGCGCGTGTACACGGAAGGCCGGCCGGTGCAGTCGTTCATGACCGGCTACGAAACGAGCGGCCCCTACATGCTGCACTACGGCGGCAACGTGGAGCTGCCACCGGGCGCGGTGGCGCACGTGCTGCTGCGCATCGAGAGCCGCTACTTCGCCCGCTACCCGAGCGTGTACGTCGCCAGCCAGGCGAGCTACCGCAAGACGGTGGCGTGGGAGAACGTGCTCACGCTCTCGGCCCTGGGCGCGATGACGGTGCTCGCGCTCTACAACCTCTTCGTGTATTTCGGCGTGCGCGACCGCGCGATGCTGTACTACGCGCTGTACCTGCTCACCGCGACGGCCGCCTGGGGCCTCACGCTGCACGTGGGCTCCGACTGGCTCGGTTTCCGGGGGCTGCAATGGCACTACGTCGGCTTCTTCGTGCAGACGGTGTTCAACAGCTTCTTCTTCCTCGAGTTCCTGCGGCTGCGCGAGCACGCGCCGCGCCTGGCGGCGGTCGCGCGCGCCAACATCTACGTGGCGCTCGCGCTCACGCCGGTGTGCTTCCTCTCGGTCGCCTACGCCCACCTGCTGGCCACCCTCGTGATCTCGGTGACGCTCACGCTGGCGCTCATCTCCGGGATGATCCGCCTCGGCCAGGGGTTCCTTCCGGCGCGCTATTTCCTCGCCGCTTTCTTCGCACTGCTGCTGCCGGCCATCCTCATCCTTCCGGCCAACGTCGGCCTGGTGCCGAGCGTGATGCGCAACATCGAGCTCTTCACGCTGCTTGGCGCCACCACTGACGCCGTGCTGCTCGCGTTCGCGCTGGCCGACAAGATCCGGTTGCTCGGCCGCGAGAAGGATGCCTACCTGCAGCAGCTCAACGATGCGCTCACGCAGGCCAGCACCGATTCGCTCACCGGCATCGGCAACCGCCACGCCTTCGACCGGGCGCTCGCGACCAAGACGCACGTGCCCCACGACCCGCTCGCCTCGCAGCGCATCATGCTCGTGATGATCGACCTCGACGGGCTCAAGCGCGTCAACGACGAGCGCGGCCACGCCCACGGCGACAGCCTGCTGCGCGAGTTCGCGCAAGGGCTCACGGTGCTGCGCAAGGACAGGATGGAGGTGTTCCGCCTGGGCGGCGACGAGTTCGCCGTGCTCGGCGAGCGTTACCAGGAAGACGTGGTGCGCCACACGCTCGCGCGCGTCGAGCACAAGCTGCACGACGCCGGCTACCCCGACGCCGGCATCAGCTACGGCATCGCCTTCGGTTCGGAGATCAACTCCGGCTCACAGCTGCTGATGCACGCCGACGCGCGCATGTACCTGCACAAGACGGCCAAGCGCACGCAGCCCGCGTGAGCGCGGCCGGCTCAGGCGCGGTCCTGCGTGAGGCGCTGCGGTGCGTCGGGCACCTCGCGCGCCTCGATGTCCACCACGTCGCCGCGCGGCGCCTCGCGGCGCATCTCGCCGAAGGGCTGCCCCGCACGGTGCATGCGGAAGTGCACCCCCTGCGGCTTGCGGCCGCGCAGCGCCCCCCACGCGAGGAGGCCGAGCGTGAGGGCGAGGCCCATCAGCACGACGACGAGCCCGAAGGCCAGGCCCACGGCGGTGATCACCAGGCGCAGCAGCGCAGAGACGAGACGCTTCAGGAACATGGGCGGGCCGACACGAAGTACAACAGGGCCGGTCATTATCCCAGCGCACCCCGGCACGCCCCCGAGCGGAGGTCATTGCACATGAAGAAACTGAGCCTGGCGTTCGCGATCGCACTCGCCGGTTGCGCGAGCGCCCCCACGGGCGAGGTGATCGCGCCCAACGCCAACCTCGTGGTGCAGGGCATCCCGCCCGTGCCCGCGAGCGTGGCCGAGCGTGTGGCCCGCTACACCGACTTCCGCGGCCACGGCTGGGTCGACTGGCATCCCACGCGGCGCGAGATGCTGGTCTCGCACCGCCCGCAAGGCGGCAACACCACCCAGCTCTTCCGGCTGAGCGGCCCGCTGGCCACGCCCGAGCGGCTCACCGATGCGGCCGACCCGGTCACCACCGCGAGCTACGAGCCGCGCCAGGGCGAGTACCTCGTCCATGCGCGCAGCGCCGGCGGCAGCGAGGCCGACCAGCTCTACCGCCTGGACCTCGCCACGCGCGAGACCACGCTGCTCACCGACCCGAACGAGCGCCACAGCCTGGGCGGCTGGCTGCGATCGAGCGGGCAGCTCCTCGTGACCTCGCTGCCGCTGGACCGCAGCGCCCAGGGCGGCCGCCGCAGCCAGGTCACGACGACCGTGCGGCTGATGGACCCGAAGCAGCCGGCGGCTGCGCGCGTGCTGGCCGAGCTCGACGGCGGCGGCTGGTACGTCAGCGCCGTCTCGCACGACGACCGCCGCGTGGCGCTCACCCGCTACCTTTCGGCCGCGGAATCGCAGGTGTGGCTGATGGACGCCGCAAGCGGCCGCGTGGAGCAGGTGCTGCCCACGCCGGGCAGCGCGGTGCGCGCCACGCACTTCGCCGCCGGCTTCATGGCGGACGACGCCGGGCTGTACGTCGTGAGCGACCGCGCCGGCGAATTCCGCGAACTCATGGCCTACCGCCACGCCGACCGCTCGCTCACCCGCATGACGGCGCACATCCCGTGGGATGTGAGCGACGTGGCGGTGAGCCGCGACGGCACACGCGTGGCCGTGCAGATCAACGCCGATGGGCGCAACGAGCTGCACCTCTACGACGGCCGGACGCTCAGGCCCCTGCCCACGGGCACGCTGCCGCCCGGCAGCACGGGCAGCGCGAGCTTCCACCCGCAGACCGGCGAGCTCGCGTTCACGGTCAACAGCGCACGGGGGCCGAGCCAGCTGCACACGCTCAGCCCCGACGGCCAGGTGGCCCAGTGGACGCGGCCCCATGCCCCGCCGGGGATCGACATGGCGAGCTTCCCGGAGTCGGGCATCGTGCGCTGGAAGAGCTTCGACGGGCGCACGATCTCGGGCCTGCTCAACCTGCCGCCCGCGCGCTTCACCGGCAAGCGGCCGGTGATGGTGCTCATCCACGGCGGTCCCGAGGCACAGGCGCGCGTGGGCTTCCTCGGCCGCTACAACTACTTCGTCAACGAGCTCGGCATCGCCCTGCTGCAGCCCAACGTGCGCGGCTCCAGCGGCTACGGCAAGAGCTTCCTCGCGCTCGATGACGGCACCCGGCGCGAAGACGCCGTGAAGGACATCGGCGCCCTGCTCGACTGGATCGCCACGCAACCCGGGCTCGATGCCTCGCGCGTGGTGGTGAGCGGCGGCAGCTACGGCGGCTACATGAGCCTTGCGGTCGCCGTGCACTACGCCGAACGCATCGCCGGCGCGATCGACATCGTGGGCATCTCCAACTTCGTCACCTTCCTGCAGAACACCGAGAGCTACCGGCGTGACCTGCGGCGCGTGGAATACGGCGACGAGCGCGACCCGGCGATGCGCGCCTTCCTGGAGCGCATCTCGCCGCTCACGCATGCGCAGCGCATCACCCGGCCGCTCTTCGTCGTGCAGGGCCGGAACGACCCGCGCGTGCCCTACACCGAGGCCGAGCAGATCGTGGCGAAGGCGCGCGCCAACGGCACGCCGGTGTGGTACCTGCGCGCCGAGAACGAAGGCCACGGCTTCGCGCGCAAGGAAAACGCCGACTACCTCTTCTACGCGACGGTGCTCTTCCTGGAGCGCACGCTCGGGCGCTGAGGCAACGTCAGGCCGGGCCCTGGAAGCCGCCGGCGCGGAAGGTCAGCACCAGCGTGTCGCGGTGGCCGGCGGCGTCCAGCGGCTGGATCGGCGTGCTTTCGTGGATGACACGCTCGTCGTCGAGCATGAGCAGCGTCCACGGCTCGGTCATGGTGAAGCGGATGCCGCTCGGGCCCTCGGCCTCGAAGACGCGCGTCTCGCCGCCCTTGATGCCGGTGCGCTGCACGAGGATCACCGCGACCAGGTCCACGCCGTCGCGGTGCGCACCCTCGGGCGTGGGGCGGCCGATGCCGTCGGTGGTGTCGATGCGGAACTGGTGCGCCTCCACGTACCAGGGCTTCACGCCCTTGACGGCCGAGCACACGCTCGCCAGGGACCGCAGCAGCCGCGTCCATGCCGGGCTTTGCACCACCGCCGGCGCCATGGGCTCGAACCAGCGCTCCAGCCCGCCGTGCAGCGCGTTGTATTCCACCGGTTGCCAGTGAGCGCGATGCGGCGCCTGCACGAGCGCTCCGCCCTCGACCACGAAGCACGAATGGCGGCGACGCCGGTATCGGCCGCCGTCGCGCAGGTAGCCGTCGGGCGGCAGGTCGTCCCAGCTCGGCGCGAGCGCTCGCAGCGCGTCGAGCGGCACGTCGGCGATCTCGCACAGGCCTGCCGGGCTGACCGCGGCGTGTCCTGCCGTGCGCAACGCCGCGGCCAGCGCCGAAGCTTCGGTGTACGGGGGCGTCAACATCTGCGTCATGGGGCACGATGATGCCAGCCCGCGCGGCGGTGGTTGCGGTAGATTGCGATGCAACGACCGACCCGCCCCGAGATCCCGAAGAGCCCGATCCATGTACCACGGAGAACGCTTCAACAGCTACAGCCACCTCGCCGGACTCCTGCTCGCCGTGGGCGGCTCGGCCTGGCTCATCGTGCAGGCGGCCCTGCGCGGCGACGCCTGGCAGGTGGTGAGCTTTTCCATCTTTGCCGCGAGCATGGTGCTGCTCTATGGGGCCTCGACCCTCTACCACAGCGTGCGTGGCGCGGCGAAGAAGGTGCTGGTGAAGTTCGACCACTGCGCGATCTACCTGCTGATCGCCGGCACCTACACGCCCTTCACGCTCGTGACGCTGCGCGGCCCCTGGGGCTGGGCGCTCTTCGGCACCGTGTGGGGCCTCGCGATCGTGGGCATCGTCAAGGAACTGTGGATCGGCCGCGAGCGCGTGCCCTCGGTGCCGCTCTACGTCGCCATGGGGTGGATGGCCGTGGTGGCGGCCGTGCCGCTGGTGCAGCAGCTTCCGAACGCAGGCCTCGCGTGGCTCGTCATCGGCGGGCTGCTCTACACCGTGGGCATCGTCTTCTACGCCAACGACGAGCGCTGGCGCCACGCCCACGGCGTGTGGCATCTCTTCGTGCTCGGCGGCACCGCCTCGCACTACTGCGCCGTGGCGCTCTACGTCGCCTGAGCGCAGGACGCGCTCGCGCTGCAGGCGCGTCTTCACCCGCTCTGAAGCTGTCGGTCCGCTCCTACAGGGAAACCCTGTAGAGACCGACGCCCACGCACAAGCTCTTCCGATCTGCGTTTCTGATGGTGTCGCCCACCATCTCGCCACGATGACTTACGGACGTCGTGTTCACGGACTACGCGAAAGGAAACAAAGATGAAAGTCAACAAGCAAATTCTGGCGGCATGCGTGGCGGGCATCTGCGCTGTCTCGGCGGCTCAGGCCCAGGTCGCTGGCACGGGCCTGTACGTCGGCGGCGCCGTCGGCCAATCCAAGTGGAAGGGCGGCGACTTCGACATCGGCGACAGCTCCAAGGTGGGCGGCAAGGTCTTCCTCGGCTACGACTTCACGCCGCATGTGGCACTGGAGCTCGGCTACATCAACTTCGGCGACTTCGGTGGCCTGGACGCTGACGGCGGCTACGTCGACGGCGTGCTGAAGCTGCCCTTCACGCCGCAGTGGACCGGCCTCGTGCGTGCCGGTGTGTTCCAGGGCCGTGTGGACGCGGGTGAGTCCAACCAGGACGGCACCTCGTGGAAGGGTGGCCTGGGCATCCAGTACAACCTCACGCAGAACCTGGGCATCCGTGCCGAGTACGAGCGCTACAAGTTCGACGTGCTGGGTGGGCCGAAGTCCGACATGATCTCCGTCGGCGCGACCTACCGCTTCTGAGCTCGCACCCCACGAGCCGGCCGGCCCGGCCGTTGCAGCTGTGATTCAGCTGCGGCGGTCGGGCCGTGCCTCATGGGGACGCTCGTAGCCTTCGAGCGGCGCCGGCAGCGTGGGCGCATGCACGCGCACCCGCGCACCGGCGATGCTGACCACCTGCCCCGCGCGGATCTTGCAGGCCTTGCGCAGCTCCTGCTGGCCGTCCACCTCGACTTTGCCATCGGCCACCATGGCCTTGCCCGCGCCGCCGCTGTGCGCAAGACCGGTGACCTTGAGCAGCGCGTCCAGCGTGATGTAGTCGCCGTGCAGTTCAAATTCGATGATGCGCATGGTCCCCTCGCCTGTGGTGCGGCCCTGTCGTGTTATCGGCGAGTCTGCGTCAAACCGAAGGCCTGCGCCAACAAGGCGTAGGACTTGCGCCGCACCGCCGGGTCGTGCGCCCAGGTGTTGATGACGAGTTCGTCGAGCTGCAACGCTTCGGCCAGCGCCTTCAGCTTCTCCGCGACCTGCGACCCGGTGCCCACGAAGGCGCGCCGGCGCATGGGCTCGACCACCTGCTGCATCTCCTGCTCGGTGAACCCACGAGCGGCCACCGCGTCGGGCGGCTGCAGCGGCCCCAGCACGCCACGCGCACGGTCGAGGCGCCAGCGCTCGCGGCTGAGCGCGTGGTGCACGGCCTCGGCCTCGGTGTCGGCGGCGAGAGCCCACACGCAGATCGTGGCCTGCGGCTGGGGATGGCGCTCGCTCGGCTGGTAGAGGCTGCGGTAGAGATCGAGCGCCTGCTCCACGCCCTGGCCATCGACGAAGAAATACGCATACGCATAGGGCAGGCCGAGGTGCGCCGCGAGGCGCGCGCCGTAGTCGGAGCTGCCCAGCACCCAGACCTCGGGGGCGTGCGGCCCCCGCGGGTGCGCGACGATGCCGCGGTGCGGCTGCCCGGCGGTCCACGCCTGCAGCTCGCGGATCTGGTCCGGGAAGTGCTCCGCCGTGCCGTAGGTGTGCGGGTTGAGCGCCTGCGCCGTGCGCATGTCACCGCCGGGTGCGCGGCCCACGCCGAGGTCGATGCGCCCGGGCGCGAGCGCTTCCAGCACGCGGAACTGTTCCGCCACCTTGAGCGCCGAGTAGTGCGGCAGCATCACGCCCGCACTGCCGATGCGGATGCGGCTCGTGCGTGCGGCGATGCCGGCCATCAGGATTTCCGGCGCGCTGCCCACGATGGTCGGCAGGCTGTGGTGCTCGCTCAACCAGAAACGGTGGTAGCCGAGCGCTTCCACATGCTCGGCCAGTTCGAGGGTGTCGCGGATCGCCGCATCTTCGCTGCTGCCGGCAAGTGAGACGGATTGATCGAGAACCGAAAGCTTCATGTGCACGTGAGCAATATGTTTTGTGAATGCAAGGTATATTCAGCCTACAGGTATACGCAAGACAGTGGTTGCGAGTGATTTTTTCGAAGCCCGGCCTGGTTCCAGTCCGGTTCCGTCAGAACCCCCCGAATACGTTTCTTGAGTGTCTCTGCATGCGGAGCATGTGCTGCGCATTACTTTGTTGATAGAAAGATAGGAATCGTCCATGACGACTCAAACCGGAACCGTGAAGTGGTTCAACGAAAGCAAGGGCTATGGCTTCATCGCCCAGGACGCAGGCGGCGCCGACCTCTTCGCCCACTTCCGTGACATCCAGGGCTCGGGCTTCAAGACGCTGCTGGAAAACCAGCGCGTGGAGTTCGAAGTCAAGCAAGGCCAGAAGGGCCTGCAGGCTGCGAACATCCGCGTGATCAGCTGATCACCGGCTCGCGCCACTGAAAACGCGGCTTCGGCCGCGTTTTTTTGTGCCCAAACCCCTGCCGGGACCTGACATCTGCGCGACAGCACGCACGCGGCACCGCCCTAGCATTGCGGCCACGCCATCAACGGAGACCGCCATGCCCACGCCCCACCTCGCCTCGCTCGTCAACCACCAGGTGCGCCTGGCCGCCCGGCCCGTGGGCCTGCCCAAGGACAGCGACTGGCAGCACACCGTCGAGCCCGTGAAGGAACCGGCCGAAGGCGGCGTGCTCGTCAAGACGCTCGCGCTCTCGCTCGACCCCGCGATGCGCGGCTGGATGAACGACGGCCGCAGCTACGTCGGCCCCGTGGGCATCGGCGACGTGATGCGCGCCGGCGGCGTGGGCGTGGTCATCGCCTCGAAGAACCCGGCCTTCGCGGTCGGCGACCCTGTGTACGGCACGCTCGGCGCGCAGGAATACCCGCTCGTGGCCGCGAACGACATGCAGCGCGTGGGCCTCACGAAGATCAGCTTCGACGACGGCACGCCGGCGCAGTGGCTCAACGTGCTCGGCATGCCCGGCATGACGGCCTACTTCGGCCTCAAGGACGTGGGCCAGCCCAAGGCCGGCGAGACGCTCGTGGTCTCGGGTGCCGCCGGCGCCGTGGGCCAGACGGTGGGCCAACTCGGCAAGATCCTCGGCCTGCGCGTGGTCGGCATCGCCGGCGGCCCGGCCAAGTGCGACTTCGTCGTCAAGGAGCTCGGCTTCGACGCCTGCCTCGACTACAAGGAAGGCAACCTCAAGGAGCGCCTGCGCGAGGCCTGCCCCAAGGGCGTCGACATCTATTTCGACAACGTGGGCGGCGACATCCTCGACACCGTGCTCACCCGCATCACCCGCGGTGCGCGCATCGTCATCTGCGGCGCGATCAGCCAGTACAACAACACCACGCCGATCAAGGGCCCGGCCAACTACCTCTCGCTGCTCGTCAACCGCGCGCGGATGGAAGGCATGGTGGTGTTCGACTACGCCGACCGCTACCCCGAAGCGATCGCCGAGCTCTCGGGCCACCTCAAGAGCGGCCGGATGAAGAGCCGCGAGGACATCGTGACGGGCGGCGTGCAGGCCTTCCCGTCGACGCTGCTCAAGCTCTTCAGCGGCGAGAACTTCGGCAAGCTGGTGCTGCAGGTCGCAACCGACTGAGCAGCATCGCCGGCTTCAGCCCTCGAGCCCGGTCCAGCGCCGCCAGCTGAAGTCGCGCGGACGCGGGCGCGCCGCCTCCGGCCGCTCGCACGGCAGGAAGCGGCCCTGCCCCACGCGGCCGAGGAACGCGTTCCCGTCCCACACCACCTCGCCGCGCAAGACCGTCATCGCCGGCCAGGCCTGCAGCTCGCGCCCTTCGTAGGGCGTGTAGTCGCAGGCGTGGTGCAGCGCCTCGTTGCGGATGGTGCGCGCCGTGCCGGTGTCCCAAATGACGAGGTCGGCATCGCTGCCCACCGCCACCGTGCCCTTGCGCGGATAGAGGCCGTACAGGCGCGCCGCGTTGGTCGAGGTGAGCGCCACGAACTGCTGCAGCGTGATGCGGCCCGTGAGCACGCCTTCGGAGTAGAGCAGCGGCATGCGCGTCTCGATGCCGGGGATGCCGTTCGGGATGTAGGGGAACTCCGGCTCCGTGCCGCCCAGTCGCTTGCCGTGCGGGTCGTCGTAGTTGTAGGGCGAGTGGTCGGACGAGATCACGGTGAAGAGCCCGTCGGCCAGGCCGTCCCAGATCACCTGCTGGCTCGCCTTGTCGCGCGGCGGCGGGCTGCACACGCAACGCGCGCCGAGGAACCCCGGCAGCGCCATGTCGTCCTGCGTCAGGAAGAGGTACTGCGGGCAGGTCTCGGCGTAGATGTTGAGCCCCTTGCCGCGCGCCCAGCGGATCTGCTCCACCGCCTCGCCGCCGGCCACGTGCACGAGCAGGATGGGCACGTCGATCAGTTCGGCCAGCGTGATCGCACGGTGCGTGGCCTCGCGCTCCACCGGCGCCGGCCGCGACATGCCGTGGAACTGCGGCGCGGTCTTGCCCGCATCCAGCAGGCGCTCGGTGAGGAAGGCGATCGCATCGGTGTTCTCGGCGTGCACCATGACCATCGCGCCGTGGCGGCGGGCGACCTCCAGCAGCTCGAGGATCTGGCGATCGTCGAGCTTGATGTCGTCGTAGGTCATGTAGAGCTTGAACGAGGTGTAGCCGCGCGCGATGAGATCGGGCAGCTCGCGCTCCAGCACGTCGGGCGTGGGGTCGCTCACGATCAGGTGGAAGGCGTAGTCGACGCTTGCGCGGCCGTCGGCGCGGCGGTGGTAGTCGTCGACCGCCGCCTGCACGCCCTGCCCGCGCACCTGCGCGGCGAAGGGGATCACCGTCGTCGTGCCGCCGCAGGCGGCCGAGCGCGTGCCGGTCTCGAAGTCGTCGGCCAGCACCACCGGCGGCTGCATGGGCTGGTCGAGGTGGCAGTGCGAATCGACGCCGCCCGGCGTGACGACGCGGCCCGCCGCGTCGATCTCGCGCGTGCCGGCGCCCGCCACGAGGGCCTCGCCCAGCGCCACGATGCGGCCGGCGCGCACGCCGATGTCGCAGCTGAAGAGATCACCCGCCGTGGCCACGCGCGCATGGCGCACGATGAGGTCATAGGTCTGCGTCACGACACCACCTCCGTGAAGAGGCTCCCCCAGCCCTGCACGCGCCGCGTGTCCACGCCGCAGATCCGCAGCGACTTCCACACCGCCGTGCTCACGGTGTCGTAGACCGGGATGCCGAGCTCGGCCTCCAGGACGGGTGCGAGCTGCGCCGCCCGCAGGTTGGTGCAGAAGGTGGTGATGCACTCCGGCCCGGCCTGGGCCACCTCGCGCGCCATGGCGGTGAGCTGCTCGGGCGTCACCTCCGAGAAGCTGAAGTTCACGCGCTGGTTGAGGTGCTGCTCGGCCAGGCACTCGTAGCCGTGGCGCGCGTAGTTCGCGACGATGGCCTCCTGCACGTCGTCGAGGTAGGGCGTGACCAGGCCGAAGCGCTTGCGCTGCGTGAGATCCATGATCTCGTTGAACGCCAGCACCGAGGTGCAGCAGGGGATGCCGGTCTCCTGCGTGATGCGTTCGCAAAGCGCCACGTCGGCATCGAAGCCCAGCCAGCCCGAGGAGGTGCCGTTCCAGCAGATCACGTCGACATGGGCGTCGGCCAGCAGCCGCGCGGCTTCCAGGATGGGCTCCATGTCGAACTGGCCCAAAGCTTGCGGATCGAGCGATATCTCGGTCACGCGGAAGCGCCCGAAATGCGCCGACACCTCGGGCAGGCCGGACAGCATGGCCGAGACCAGCGGCTCCAGCGCCGTGTTGGACGACGGGGTCAGCATTCCCACCAGCACGCGTTTCGTGCCCTCGCTCCTAATATCTTTCAACGGTCTCTCCTTGGTTGGTCAACGAAAACGATCCATGACTGCTCTCAAAAACGGTCGACAACCTCCTCCCGTCCCCACCAGCGGTGTCGAGCTTCGTGGCGTCATCTACGAACGCATCCTTCGTGCCGTGCTGGAGCACCGCCTGCCGCCCGGCACCAAACTGGTGGAGGACCGCCTGGCCGAGCTCTTCGACACCAGCCGTGCGCAGGTGCGCGACGTGCTCGCCCGCCTGGCCGACGAAGGCGTGGTCGCCACCATTCCCAACCGAGGGGCGTTCATCGCCTCGCCCACCGCCGAGGAGACGCGGGAGGTCTTCGAGGCGCGCCGCCTCATCGAGCCGGCGCTCGTGCGACGCTTCATCGAGCAGCGCAACGCCGAGGCGCTCGAGCGGCTGAAGCGGCTCGTGGAAGAAGAGGAACGCGCGCGCAGCGCGAACGATCGACCCAGCATGGTGCGCCTGGGCGGCGAGTTCCACATCCGCCTGGCCGAGGCGGCGGGCCACCGGCTGCTCGCCCGCAACGTGCGCGGGCTGGCCACGCTCACCTGCCTCGCGATCTTTCTCTACGACGCGCCCCACTCCACCACCTGCCGCGAGGACGAACATTCGCTGCTGCTGTCGGCCATCGCACGGCGGCGCGCAGACCGCGCGGCCGAGCTGATGCTCGAACACCTGCACCACATCGAGGCCTCGATGAACCTCGAGCCGCAGACGGGTCGCACGGTGGACCTGGCCGCCGCGCTCACGCTGCGCTGATCCGCCATCCGCGCACAGGCACCGCGATGGACGCCGGAAGAAAGGAAGTGCACCAATAGTCGGCATAAGCATTTCGTTTTGTCGACAAAACGCAGACTTCGTGCCGACATAAGCAGGCCAAGCTGTTGGCACAGATCTTGAATCCCAGGGGTGCAACATGCCCTGCACCTGCACCCACATGAGCACCCGCCGCACCCTGCTGCGCGGCGCGGTGGCCCTCCTCGGCGATGAGCTGGCGTTCGACGGCCAGCCGCGCGACCTGCTGGTCGAAGGCGGCCGCATCGCGGCCATCGAAGCCGCCGGCACCCTCCACGAAGCCCACGCCGATGTGGTGATCGAACTGCCGCGCCGCCTGCTCGCGCCCGGCCTCGTCAACGGCCACCAGCACTCGCACGAGCACTTCCAGCGCGGCCGCACCGAGAACCTCCCGCTGGAGCTCTGGCAGCACCTGGTGCGCGGGCGCAAGCCGCTCAAGCTGACGCCGCGCCAGGCCTACCTGCGCACGCAGATCGGCGCCATCGAGGCGCTGCGCACCGGCTGCACCACGCTCGTGGACGACCTGGCCCTCGGCGCGGCGATCGACCGCGAGGTGGTCGACGCCGTGCTGCAGGCCTACGACGACAGCGGCGTGCGCGCCCTGCTCGGCTTCGCGATGATGGACAAGGCCATGGTCGACAACTTCCCGTTCGTCGACGACCTGCTGCCGGCCGCACTCGCCGCCGACCTGCGCGCCGCCGCGCGGCCCGACCCCGACGGTTTCGTCGCGCTGATGCAGTCGCTCGCGACGACGCGCCATCCGCAGGAGCGCCGCGTGGGCGTGCTCGTCTCCGCCTCGGCGCCGCAGCGCTGCAGCCCTGCGTTCCTCATGCGCCTGCGTGCGCTCGCCGACGAGCTCGCGCTGCCGGTGATCACGCACGTGCAGGAGACGCGCCTGCAGGTCATCACCGGCCTGCACTTCTATGGCAAGCCCATCGTCGAGCACCTGGCCGACATCGGCTTCCTCAAGCCGAACACCAGCCTCGTGCACGCGGTGTGGCTCAACCCGCGCGAGATCGCGGCCCTGGCCGAGAGCGGCGCCACCGCCCAGCACAACCCGTGGAGCAACCTGCTGCTCGGCTCGGGCGTGCAGCCGGTGCGCGAGCTGCTCGACGCCGGCGTGAACGTGAGCCTGGGCTCGGATGGCTCGTGCTCCACCGTCAGCACCAACATGCTGCAGGTGGTGGGCACCGCCGCGGGCCTGTCGAAGCTGCGCGGCCACGACGGCGCGCGCTGGCTGTCGGCGAAGGAAGCCTGGGTCGCGGGCACGCAGGCCGGCGGTCGCGCGCTCGGCTACGGCGACACGCTGGGCACGCTCGAGGTGGGCGCGCGCGCCGACCTGGTCGCCTACCGGCTCGACAGCGTCAACTTCACGCCGCTCAACGACCCGCTGCGCCAGCTCGCCTATGGCGAACGCGGCGCCAACATCGACCTCGTGATGGTCGACGGCGAGGTCGCGCTGCAGGACGGCCAGCTCACGCGCATCGACGAAGCCCGCCTGCTGGCCGAGATCGCCGACGAGTTCCACGGTCTCGCCGACCGCTATGCCGAAGCCGAGGCCGATGCCGCGCCGGTGATCGAGGCGGTGGAGGCGATCTACCGCCGCTCGCTCGCGCTGCCCGTGCCGGCCGACACCTACGAGGCCCGCCTGTCATGAAGATCCTGCTCGTCAATCCCAACACCACGCAGGCCGTGACCGACAGCGTGCTGAAGGCCGCCCAGGCGACCGCGCGCCCGGGCACCGTGCTGCGTGCCGTCACCGGCACCTTCGGCCCGCAGGTCATCGGCTCGCGCGCCGACAACGCGCTCGCGCAACACGGCGTGCTGCAGCTCGTGGCCGACCACGCGGCCGACGTCGATGCGGTCGTGCTCGCCGTGTCGCTCGACACCGCGCTCTGGGCCTGCCGCGAGATCCTCACGGTGCCGGTGATCGGCATGACCGAAGCCGGCCTGCTCACCGCCTGCACGCTCGCCCCGCGCGTGGGCCTGCTCACCTACGGCCGCCGCATGGGCCCGATCTACCGCGAGCTCGCCGAAAGCTATGGCCTCGGCTCGCGCCTCGCCGGTGTCGCCGCCATCGACGCGACGCCCGAGAAGACCTATTCCGCGCGCGACGAGGTGCTGGCCGAGATCCGCATCGCCGCGCGCGGCCTCATCGACGACGGCGCCGAAGCCATCGTGCTGGCCGGTGCCGCCATGGCCTCGATGGCCGGCGAGCTGCAGCCCGACGTCGACGTGCCGCTGCTCGACGGCGTGGCCTGCGCGGTGGCGCTTGCCGAAGCCCGCGTCGCGCTCGCGCTGCCCAAGGCGCGCAGCGGCAGCGTCTCGCCCACCGGCGGGCGGCGCGTGAACGGCATGAGCGAGTCGCTCACCGCGCTCTTCGCCGCGGGGGGCGCCGCATGACGGCGCTGCACGACCTGACGGCCCGCGAGCTCGCCCGTCGCGTGAATGCGCGCGAGCTGAGCGCGGTGGCGGTGGCTCGCCACTTCATCGCCCGCGTCGAGGCGATCAACCCGGCGCTCAACGCCATCGTCCAGTTCGATGCCGGCCTGGTGCTGGCCGAGGCCGAGGCGGTGGACGCGCGGCTCGCGGCAGGTGCAGAGCTGCCCCTCGCCGGGGTGCCCGTCACGGTCAAGGACAACCTGTGGGTCGCCGGCCGCACCGTGACGCAAGGCTCGCGTCTCTACGCCGACTTCGTCGCGCCGCGCGACGCCTGGGCCGTGGCCCGCCTGCGCATGCTGGGCGCGGTGGTGCTGGGCATCACCAACTGTTCCGAGTTCGCGTGCAAGGGCGTGACGAGCAACCTCGTCTACGGCACCACGCACCACCCGCTGGATGCAACGCTCACGCCCGGCGGCTCGTCGGGCGGCGCGGCGGCCTCGCTCGCCGCGGGCCTCGGCCTGCTGGCCCTCGGCACGGATGCCGGCGGCTCGGTGCGCCGGCCCGCCGCGCACTGCGGGCTGGTCGGCCACAAGCCGACGCAGGGCCTGATCCCGCACCCGTGGGGCTTCGGCGAGCCGAACTACGGCGTGTCGGTCGTCGGCCTCTTCGCGCGCAACACCGGTGACTGCGCCTGGGCCTTCGACCATCTCGCCGCCTTCGATGCGAGCGACGCGAGCGCGCCCGCCCTCGAGGTGGCGTGGAACGCCGAAGCGACGAGCCGCGAAGCGCCGCCGCGCACGCTGCGCCTCGCATGGAGCCCGCGCCTCGGCTGCGACCTCGCGATCGACGACGACGTGCAGTCGGCACTCGCCCAGCGCGTGGACCAACTCCGTGCAGCCGGCTGGGCCGTGCACGATGCCGACCCCGATTGGGCCGAAGTGGTGCGCGCCTACCCGCTCGATGCACTCCAACACGGCGGCCTGTGCGCCCTGCACGGCGAGGCGTACGCGCAGCGCCCCGACGACATCGACCCGCCGCTTGCGGCACAGATCCGTGCAGGCGCCGACACCACCGCCGCCGACCGCGTGCGCGTGCTGCAGTTGCGCGAGGCCATCGTGCAGCGGCTGTCGTGCTTCTTCATGCAGCACGACCTGCTGCTGTGCCCGACGACGCCCGTCACCGCCTGGCCGCACACGCAGATCGGGCCGGGCGTGATCGGCGGCCGCGCTGTCGGCCCGCGCGGCCACGCGGCCTACACCCCGCTCTTCAACCTCGCCGGCGTGCCGGCCTGCTCGGTGCCGGCCGGCACCGTGCGCGGCCTGCCGGTCGGGCTGCAGGTGGTGGGGCCCCGTTTCCAGGATGCACGCGTGCTGCAGATGGCCGCCCTGCTGGAGCGCATCGCGGCATGAGCGCACATGACGATGCACGCGCAAGAGGCGGCCCAGGTGGTACGCAACTTGCGCGCAGAACCCCTCAGCGCAGGGCTCCCCGCCCTTCCGGTTGGCGTGCCGGCAAGCACCGCAGCGGCGGAGATACGGCACACGCAACGTGCCGCCTCTCCCTTGCGGTTTTCACCCCCCACACCGCCCGCGGTGTGACTCCAGGAGAGATTCATGTCTGAAGCCACCACCTTCGCCAACACCCGCGCCTCGCGCCGCAGCTTCCTCCGCGGGGCCGGTGCTGCCGGCGCCGCCGCCGCACTGCCCCTGGGCATGGCGGGCGGCCTCTTCGCACCGTCGGCCCACGCCGCCGTCACCACGCTCAAGGCCACGCACGGCAACGGGCTGTGCAACCTCGCCTTCTTCCTCGTGGAAAAGCGCGGCATCGCCAAGTCGGACAACGTCGCCCTGAAGTTCGTCGTCACGCCGACCAACGCCGACATCGCCACGCTCTTCGGCGCCGGGCAGGTCGACGTCTCGGTGATCCCCTACTCGAACTTCCTCACGCTGCACGACGCCGGCGCGCCGGTGAAGATCGTCGCCGGCGCCGGCGTCGAAGGCTGCATGCTCGTGGCCGGCCCCGGCATCAAGAGCGCAGCCGATCTCAAGGGCAAGACCATCGGCACCTTCCAGGCCGACACGCTGGAGCTCGTCGCCTATGACTACCTGAAGAAGGCCGGCATGAGCTTCAAGGACGTGAAGGTGCGCTACATGGCCAACTCGGTCGAGATGGCGCAGGCCTTCGCCTCGGGCGCGCTCGATGCCATCGTCGACAGCGAGCCCTACGCCACCCAGGCGCTCACCAAGCGCAAGGGCGCCACGCTGCTGACCGACGGCAAGGACCTCTACGGCAACCTGTACTCCGACTGCGTGCTGGCCGTGCGCACGCCGCTGATCGACAAGAACCCGAAGGCGGTGAAGGCGCTGATCAAGGCGATGTTCGTCGCCCAGGCCGACGTGGAGCGCGACCTCAATGCCGCGTTGAAGGACACCGTCGGCCCGTTCTACAAGACGTCGATGGAAGCCGCGCAGCTCGCGGCGAGCAAGCAGCCCGTGATGATCGACCAGCGCAACAACACCCAGTTCATCCTGGACCGCGCGCAGTCGATGAAGGAGCTCGGCTACATCCGCAAGCCGGTGCCGCGCTCGGCCATCGACTGGACGCTGATGGAGCAGGTGATCGCCGAGAACAAGGCGCTCTACGACTCGCTCAAGGTCAAGACCAAGGTCGCCTGAGCGCACTCACGCCGAGAGGAGTCTTCCCATGTCAGCGATACCACTGGCCCGCGGGAACGCGGCCACCAGCCCTCCACCCTTCCTTCATCGCGGCCGGCTCGTCGCCGCCATCCAACGCAGCCTGTGGTGGCTCGCCTCCGTGGGCCTCTTCGTCGGCGTCTGGGAGTTGTGCTGGTTCCTCGAACTGGCCGACCCCCTGCTGCTGCCGCCACCCCACCTCTTCCTGGCCAACCTCGCCGAGCAGTTCAAGTTCTTCGCACCGGCCGGGATGATCGGCGAGGAGGAATCCGGCGGGCTGTGGCCGGTGGTGAGCGTGATGCTCTGGACGTCGATGCGCGTGATCCTCGGCCTGGCCGTGGGCTTCGTCGGCGGCGTGTCGATCGGGATGGCGATCCGCTACTTCCCGATGTTCGGCAAGCTGACGCTGCCCACGCTCACGCTGCTCACGCCGATCTCACCGGTGGCGTGGCTGCCGGTCGCGATCTTCATCTTCGGCATCGGCAACATCCCGGCGATCTTCCTCGTGTTCATCTCGGTGTTCTTCGCCATCGTGCTGTCCACGCTCTCGCAGATCGACAACGTGCCGGCGTCGTACATCCACGTGGCGCGCATCATGGGTGCGACCAAGCACCAGCTCTTTCGCCACGTGATCCTGCCGCACATCCTGCCCAGCCTCTTCGTGACGCTGCGCCTGAACCTCTTCGCGGCGTGGATGGTGGTGCTGATCGCCGAAGCGGTGGGCGTGGGCTCGGGCCTCGGGCAGATCGTGATGATGGCGCGCAACACCTTCAACTCGAGCCTGGTGTTCTTCACCATGACCATCATCGGCCTGCTCGGCTTCGCCTTCGACCGCGCCCTGATGCAGGTGCAGAACCGTGTGCTCTGGTGGGTCGATGCGTCGGCCGTGGGAGTCAAGTGACATGAAACCTCTGATCAGCGTGCGCAACGTGCGCAAGGTGTGGAACCCCGACACCCCCAAGGCGCTCACCGCCATCGACGGGCTGAGCTTCGACGTGGCCCCCGGCGAGTTCGTCGTGCTGCTGGGCCCTTCGGGCTGCGGCAAGAGCAGCCTGCTCTACATGGTCGCCGGCCTGGAGACGCCCACCGAAGGCGAGCTCGTCTGCGACAGCATGAAGATCGACGGGCCGAGCACCGACCGCGGGATGATCTTCCAGGAAGCCTCGCTCTTCCCGTGGCTCACCATCGCGGAGAACGTGACCTTCGGCCTGAAGCTGCAGGGCGTCTTCCCCGAGAAGCGCGAGCGGCTCGCGCAGGAGCTGCTGCGGATGGTGGGCCTGGCCGACGCCGGCCACAAGCGGCCCAACGAGCTCTCGGGCGGCATGCGCCAGCGCGCCGCGCTCGCCCGGGCACTCGCCATGCGGCCGCGCGTGCTGATGATGGACGAGCCCTTCGCGGCGCTCGACATCCAGACGCGCGCCAAGATGCAGGGCCACCTGCTCGACATCTGGAAGGCCAGCGGCGCGAGCGTGCTCATGGTCACCCACTCGATCGAGGAAGCGGTGGCGCTCGCCGACCGCATCGTCGTGTGGACGGCCCGACCGGGGCGCGTCAAGGAGATCGTGAAGATCGACCTGCCGCGCCCGCGCGACCTGCGCACCGCCGAGAGCATCGCGCTGCAGCTGCGCCTGGCCGACTTGCTGGCCGACGAGGTCGACCGCGCGTTCCTCGAGCAGGAAGCCGCCCACTGACCCTTCGCTCCGGCGCACGAGGTGCGCCCGGCCGGCCCGGCGCGCACCGGGCCGGCCGGGCCTCGCGCGCCCTGAACCACGCCCCTTTCACTGGAGTTCCCCACATGAGCACCGCCATCGTCCGCGCCAAATGGATCGTCACCGGCGTCGAAGACCGCCACACGCCCGTCGTGCACACCGACGCGGCCCTCGTCCACGAAGACGGCAAGGTGATCGCCGTCGGCCCCTTCGAGCAGATCGTGGCGCAGCACCCCACGGCGCCCGTCACGCACCACCCGCGGCACGCGCTGCTGCCCGGCTTCGTCAACGCCCACCACCACGTGGGCATGACCCCGCTGCAGCTCGGCTCGCCCGACTACGCGCTGGAGCTGTGGTTCGCAGGGCGGCTGTCGGCGCGCGACGTGGACCACCACCTCGACACGCTCTACTCGGCCTTCGAGATGATCGCCTCGGGCATCACCACCGTCTCGCACATCCACGGCTGGCTGCCCGGCGACCTGGAGACAGTGCATGCCGGCTCGACCGCCGTGCTCGACGCCTACCGCAAGATCGGCATGCGCGCGTCGTACTCGTACTGCGTGCGCGAGCAGAACCGCTTCGTCTACCAGGACGACGCCGAGTTCTGCAAGAGCCTGCCCGACGAGATCGGCAAGCCGATGTACGAGCACATCCTCGCCTCGACCATGAGCTTCGACGACCAGATGCAGCTCTACACCACGCTGCGCGACGAGAACGTCGGGCAGAAGGTCACGCGCATCCAGCTCGCCCCGGCCAACCTGCACTGGGTCACCGACGAGGGCCTGATGAAGATGGTGGCCCAGGCCAAGGCCGACGACGTGCCGCTGCACATGCACCTGCTGGAGACCGCCTACCAGAAGGAATATGCCCGCCGCCGCACCGGCACCACCGCCGTCAAGCACCTGCACAAGCTGGGCGCGCTCGGCCCCGACATGACGCTCGGCCACGCGGTGTGGATGACCGAGGAAGACGTGGAAATCGTCGCCCACACCAGGACCTGCATCTGCCACAACTGCAGCAGCAACTTCCGCCTGCGCAGCGGCCTGGCGCCCGTCAATGCGATGGCCAGGCACGGCATCTTCACCGGTCTCGGCCTCGATGAGGCCGGCATCAACGAAGACCGCGACATGCTGCAGGAGATGAAGCTCGTGCTGCGCGCCCACCGCACGCCCGGCATGGACGAAAACGACGTGCCCAGCCCCGCGCAGGTGCTGCGCATGGCGAGCGAGCATGGCGCGAAGACCACCGCCTTCCGCGGCGAGATCGGCCGGCTCGATGCGGGCATGAACTTCGACGCCGTGGCGATCGACTACGAATCGGCGATCTATCCCTACCAGGACGACCAGATCCCCATGCTGGATGCGCTCATCCAGCGCGCCCACCAGCGCCACGTCGACACGGTGTACGTGGGCGGCGACCCGATCTATTCGCAGGGCCGCTTCAAGTACGTCGACCGCGACGCGGTGCTGGCCGAGATCGCCGAGAAGATGTCGCGGCCGCGCACGCCGGCCGAAGCACAGCGCGTGAAGCTCGCCCGGGCCGTGTTCCCGCACGTCAAGGCCTTCTACGACAACTATCTGCGCGACGAGCCGCCGCGCGAGCCCTACTACGGCACGTCCTCGCGCACCTGAGCCCGCTCGCGGCCGCGCCGCGCTCCCGGGAAAACACGAGCATGGCGCCGCAGCGGCGCGCCAGACACTGCGCCCATGGCTCTGTCTGCGCAATCGATCGCTCTGGCACCAGGGTGGGCGGCCCTGATGGACGCCACCGCGGACGCGCTCGCCCTGCTCGACGGGCAGGGCCGCATCGTCTGGGCCAACGCCGCCTTCGGGGCGATCACCGGGCATGACGGCCGATCCGCCGCGAGCCAGCCGGTCGATGCACTGCTCGCGCCGCCCGAGGGCTGGCCGGCCTGGCAGGCCCTGCTCGCCGGCGGCCCGGCGCTCGAGTCGGTGCCGCTCGCCTGGCGCGACGCCCAGGGCGCACCGCGCTGCGCACGGCTCACCGCCCGGCGCCTCGCGCCCGACGAGGCGCTGCCGCCCGCCGAGTTGCTGCTGTGCCTGCACGACACCACCGAGACCGTCCGGCTCCACAACGACCTGCGCTACAAGTCCGAGCTGCTCGACATGACGCAGGACGTGGCGCGCCTGGCCGTCTGGGAGCGCGAGATCCCGAGCGGGCGGGGCCGCTGGGATCCGCACATGTTCCGCTTCTTCGGCCTGCCCGAGGACGGCGGCACGCCCTCCTTCGAGCTCGCTTCCGCGCAGATCCACCCGGAAGACCGGCACCCCGAGATCTACCTCGACTCCACGCGCGCGGCGGGGCGCTACGAGCAGCACTACCGCATCGTGCTGCCCGACGGCACCCTGCGCCGCGTGCACTCGCACTGGGAGGTGAAGAACTCGCCCGAGGGCGTGCCGGACCGCGCCATCGGCCTGGTGGTCGACGACACCGAGGTCTACCGGCTGGCCGAGGCCTACGAGAAGACGCTCACCCACCTGAAGCTGGCGGTCGAGGCGGCCAACATCTCGGTGTGGCGGCACGACCTCACGCTCGACCGCTTCTTCTACAACGACCGCGGCTTCCACATCCTCGGCATGGAGCCCCGTCCCGACGGCATCTCGCGCACCGAGCTGCGCGCGCTCATCCACCCTGCCGACCTGCCGGGCATCGTCGCCTCGGCCGAACAATCGCTGCGCACCGAAGATCCGGTGGACGTGCAGGCGCGCTACCGCCGGCTCGACGGCACCTGGGCCCACGTCTACACGCGCCGTGCCGTGCGCCGCAACGAGAAGGGCGAGCCGATCGAGTTCATCGGCGTGGGCATGGACATCACCCGCCAGGTGGAGCGCCTGCGCGAGGCCCACGAGCTGGCCGAGCGCCTGAAGGTGGCCGTCAACGCCGCCGGCGTGGGCGTGTGGAGCCGCCACCCCCACAACCCGCACGCCGAGTGGAACGAGCCCATGTACCGCATCACCGGGCGCGCCGCGCACCTGGGCGGGCCCACGCGCGAGGAATGGCTGGAGATGGTCCATCCGGACGACCGCGCGGCCATGCGCACCGCGGGCGCGCCGGCCGTGGGCAACGCGTCGCTGGAGTACGAGTGCCGCATCGTGCGCCCTGACGGCGAGGTGCGCTGGCTGGTGCACCGCGTGCGACGCGAGATGCGCGACGGCGTGCTGATGGTCTTCGGCGTCACGCTCGACGTGACCGATGCGCGCGAGGCCGACGTGCGCAAGCGCGAGCATGAGCTGGCGCTGCGCGAAAGCCGCGCCAAGTCGGAATTCCTCTCGCGCATGAGCCACGAGCTGCGCACCCCGCTCAACGCGGTGCTCGGCTTTGCGCAGCTCCTGCTCGTGGACAAGGGTGCGCTGCCGCCCGAGCAGCGCAGCAAGGTCCGGCACATCCACTCGGCCGGTGCGCACCTGCTCGCGCTGATCGACGACGTGCTCGACCTCTCGTCGCTGGAGAGCGGCCAGCTGCGCCTGGACCTGCAGCCGGTGGCGCTCGACGACGTGCTGCGCGAGGCGCTCCCGCTGGTGGAGGCGCTCGCCGCCCGCCAGGGCGTCACGCTGCAGGCCCCGCCGCTCGAAGGCACGGCGCTCGTCGACCGCACGCGCCTGCGCCAGATGCTCGTGAACCTGCTGAGCAACGCCATCAAGTACAACCGCCCGCACGGCCAGGTGCTGGTGACGAGCGCGGTCGAGGCCGGCCAGGTGGCGCTGCAGGTGAGCGACACCGGCCTGGGCATGACCCCCGAGCAGCTCGCGCACCTCTTCGAGCCCTTCAACCGGCTGGGCCGCGAACGCGACGGCATCTCGGGCACCGGCATCGGGCTCGCGGTCGTCAAGGCGCTGGCCACCCACATGCAGGGCGACGTGCAGGTGCGCAGCACGGCGGGCGCCGGCTCGACCTTCACCGTGCGCCTGCCACGCGCCCATGTGGTGGAGATGCCCCCGGCGGCGCCCCCCGTCACCGCACCCGCGCCGCTCGTCGCGCCCGGGCCGGCCGCGCAACGCGGGCGCGTGCTCTACATCGAGGACAACCCGGTCAACGTGATGCTGGTCGAGGAGATCATCCGCATGCGCCCGGGCGTGCACCTGGTCTCGGCCGGCACGGGCCGCGCCGGCGTGGCGCTCGCCGCGCAGGAACGGCCCGACCTCATCCTCATCGACATCCAGCTGCCCGACATGGACGGCTTCGAGGTGCTGCGCCATCTGCGCCAGCAGGCGAGCACGGCGCACATCCCCTGCATCGCGCTGTCGGCCAACGCCATGCCCGACGACATCGGGCGGGCGCGCACGGCCGGCTTCAGCGACTACTGGACCAAGCCGATCGACTTCAAGAGCTTCCTGGCCGCGCTGGACCTGCGCTTCCCGCCGGCGTGAGGCCCCGCCTCAGCCGGGCTGCGCCTCCAGCAGGCCGCGCTCGCGCAGCATGGGCTCCACCTTGGGATCGCGGCCGCGGAAGGCGCGGTAGGCCGCGCCCGGCTCGCGGCTGTTGCCGCTCGCATAGATGTAGGTGCGCAGGCGCCGCGCCACGGCCGCATCGAACGGGTCGCCCGCCTCGGTGAAGGCGTCGTAGCCGTCGGCATCGAGCACCTCGGCCCAGAGGTAGACGTAGTAGCCCGCCGCGTAGCCGGCGCCGGCGAAGAGGTGCAGGAAGTGCGGCAGCCGGTGGTTCATGCCGACCGCCGCCGGCAGGCCCATCTGCGCGACCTGCTCGCGCTCGAAGGCGCTGACGTCGGGCGCCTCGGCGTCGGTGAGCGCATGGATCGCCATGTCGAGGCGCGCGGACGCGAGGTAGCGCAGCGTCTCGTAGCCCTGGTTGAAGCGGCTGGCCGCCTGGATGCGCTCGATCAGCGCCTCGGGCAGCGGCTCGCCGGTCGCATGGTGGCGCGCGTGGCGCTGCAGCACCTCGCGCTCGCCGAACCAGTGCTCGAAGAGCTGCGACGGCAGCTCCACGAAATCGCGCAGGACGTTGGTGCACGACAGGCGCTCATGGCGCACGTCGGACAGCAGCCCGTGCAGCCCGTGGCCGAACTCGTGGAAGAGCGTGCGCGCATCGTCGTGGCTGAGCAGCGTGGGCTCGCCCGGCGCGCCCTTGGCGAAGTTGTTGTTGTTCGAGACGATGGGCAGCACGCGCTCGCCGCCGGGGCCGACCGACTGCAGCCGGTAGGTCGACATCCAGGCCCCGCCTCGCTTGGTGGCGCGTGCATGGTTGTCGTGCAGGAAGAGGCCGATCGCCTCCCCCGTGGCGCGGCCCTCGCGCACCTCGTAGACCTGCACGTCGGGGTGGTAGGCCCGCAGGTCGGTGCGCGGCACGAAGTGCAGTCCGAAGAGGCGCTGCGCGCAATCGAAGGCGGCGGCCACCATGCGGTCGAGCGGGAAGTAGGGCTTGAGCGCCGCTTCGTCGAGGTCGTAGCGCCGCACCCGCACCTTCTCGGCCAGGTAGCGCCAGTCCCACGGCTGGACGTCGGTGGGCTCGCCGAGCTCGGCGGCCACCGCCGCGAGCTCGCGCTGCTCTTCGGCGGCACGGCGTGCGGCCGGCGCCCAGACCTGCAAAAGCAAACCCTCCACCGCCTCGCGCGAGCCCGCCATGGTGTCGGCGAGCGCGTAGTCGGCATAACAGGCATGGCCGTGCAGGCGTGCCTGCTCGCGCCGCAGCGTGAGGATCCGCCGCGCGATCGGCCGGTTGTCGTGCGGGCCGTCGTGCTCGCCGCGGCTGACCCAGGCGCGCCAGGCTGACTCGCGCAGGTCGCGCCGGGTCGAGAAGGTGAGGAAGGGCACGATGTGCGAGCGCGAGAGCGTGATCACGTGCGCATCGGCCAACCCACGCTCGGCGCCCGCCTGGCGCGCCGCGGCGCGCACGAAATCCGGCAGGCCCGCGAGCTCGGCCTCGTCGCGCAGCACCAGGCGGTAGGCCGCCTCGTCGGCGAGCACGTTCTGCGTGAACTGCGTGGTGAGCTCGGCCAGCTGCTGCATCACCTGCGCGTAGCGCTGCTGATCGGCGGGGGCGAGGCGAGCGCCGGCGCGCACGAAGTCGAGGTGCACGCGCTCGAGCAGGCGCAGGTCTTCGGCGCCCAGCCCGAGTGCATCGCGCTGCGCGTGCAGCGCGTCGATGCGCGCGAAGAGCGGTGCGTTCATGAAGACGGCGCTCGCGTGCGCGGCGAGCGGTGCGGCCATCGCTCGCTCCACCGCCTGCAAGGCAGGCGAGGTCTCGCTCGCGGTGAGGTTGTCGAAGAGTTGGCCCACGCATGCCATCCGCCGGCCCGCGCGGTCGAACGCCACCACGGTGTTGTCGAAGCTCGGTGGCGCCGGCTCGGATGCGATCGCCTCCATCTCCGCCAGGTGCTCGACCATCGCCGCCTCGAAGGCCGGCTTGAAGTGCTCGGCACGGATCTCGGCAAAGGGCGGCAGGCCGTAGGGGGTGTGCCAGGGTTGCAGCAGCGGATTGCTCTCGTGAGCGGGCATGGCGCGTCTCGTGAGAAGGGATGCGAACCATTCTAGGGAGCGCCCCTCGTGCGGCGCCCGGGAAAGCCACTGTCGCCGCCGCGGCAGCCGGGCGCCCACCCCGCTCCTATGATGGCCCGCGCTTCGCTTCCCGAATCCCTGCTCCTATTCCGCGACCATGAGTTCCCTCACCCCCTTGACCACCCTGCTGTCCACGCGCCGCCGGCAGGACGCCGCCGTCAGCTTCGACATTCCCGCCGACTGGCTGCAGGGCCGCACCTCCTTCGGCGGCCTGATCGCCACGCTGGCCGTGCAGGCGATGCGCGACGTGGCCGGCAGCGCCTGGCCCGAGGCGGTGAAGCTGCGCGCACTGCAGACGAGCTTCATCGGCCCGGTCACGCTCGGCGTGATGGACGTGCACGTGACGCTGCTGCGCGAAGGCAAGAACGTGCGCCAGGTGCAGGCGCTCGTGAAGCAGGAGGGGCAGGTGGCGGCGCTGCTGCTGGGCGTCTTCGGCATCGAGCGGCCCACCCTCGTGCCGGCCACCGTGCCGGTGCGCCCGCCGGTGGCGCGCACGCCCGAAGAGACGCCGGTGCGGCAGGTGCGCGGCGGTGGCCCGCATTTCACGCAGCACATGGACATGCGTTTCGTCGAAGGCGTGGCGCCCTTCTCCGGCCAGCACAGCGAGATGAGCCGCATCCACCTGCGGCTGAAGGACGAGCCCGCGCCCATCGACCTGGAACTCCTCAGCGTGCTGCTGGCCGACGTGCCGCCCACGCCCGTGATCAGCAACTACACGCAGCCCACGCCGGCGAGCTCGGTGTCGTGGGAACTGGAGCTGCGCCCGCTTGCGCAGGCCCCGGCGGCCGACGGCTGGTGGCGGGTGGACACCGATGTGCTCGCCTCCGGCGGCGGCTACGTCAACCAGGCGACCAGGCTCTGGGCGCCGGGCGGCGAGCTGGTCGCGCTCGGCTACCAGGTGGTGGCGGTCTACGGCTGATCGTCGTCGGCCTTCGCGGCTTTCGCGGGGGCCTTCTTCGCAGCCGCCTTCTTTGCGGGCGCCTTTTTGGCGGGCGCTTTTTTGGCGGGCGCCTTCTCGCCCTCCTGCAGCGCCTGCGCCAGCACCTCGGCCAGCCAGCCGTTGACGCCGTCCTCGTGCGCCACGGCGCGCTCGTTGATCTGCTTCACCAGATCGAGCGGCAGCTTGCACGCAAAGGGCACGAGGCCGAGCGCCGCATCGCGGGCACGACGCTCGCGCTTGTCGAGCACCTCACCCGCGCCTTGCGCAAACCGGTCGGGCACGCCCGCGGCCTTCATGCGGCCGGCCACCTTCAGGCCGAGGTTCTTGGCAAGGTCGAATTTCTTGAGGCTCATGGCGGTTGTCTCCGCAGGGGTGCGATGGGTGAGATGGCGCGCATTCTCGCCGCGGGCCGGTGGTCTAATGCGCCTCCCGTCTCACGCTCCACGCTCCCATGGCCCTCAAGGCAACGATCCACAAGGCACAGCTGCAGATCGCCGACATGGATCGCAACATCTACGGCGACCACCAGCTGACCATCGCGCGCCACCCGTCCGAGACCGACGAGCGCATGATGATGCGCGTGCTCGCCTATGCGCTCAACGTGCCCGCCGACGATCGCCAGGGCGCGCTCGAGCTCGCCAAGGACCTGTGGGACATCGACGAGCCCAGCCTCTGGCAGAAGGACCTCACCGGCCAGATCGTGCAGTGGATCGACCTCGGCCAGCCCGACGACAAGCGCATGATGAAGGCGAGCCCGCGCGCCGGGCGTGTGGCGGTGTACAGCTACGCCGCGAGCACGCCAATCTGGTGGAGCGGCGTGGCCAGCAAGGTCACGCGTGCGGCCAACCTCACCGTGTGGCAGGTCCCCACCGAGCAGAGCCAGGCGCTCGCCGGGCTCGCGCAGCGCGGCATGCAGCTGCAGGTGACGGTGCAGGACGGCACCGCCTGGGTCGGCGACGGCGCGCAGAGCATCGAGATCACCCCGCAGCGCCTGTACGGATGAGAGTGGGCGAATAATCGGCCGCATGGCCGACACCCCCACCCTCCCCAGCATCACCCACAACGCCGCGAAGCACCGCTTCGAGACCACGGTCGAGGGCCATCTCGCCCGCGCCGACTACGAGATGACGAGCCCGCAGGTGATGCGCCTCACGCACACCGTGGTGCCACCGCCCCTTGAAGGCCGCGGCATCGCCGGCGCGCTCGCCCGCGCGGCCATGGCCCATGCGCGCGAGCACCAGCTCAAGATCGATCCGCAGTGCCGCTACATGCGCGCCTGGATGGACAAGCATCCCGACGTGCAAGACCTGCGCGCATGACGCAGCGTCCGCGGTGGAGTACCGGGCAGCGTGCCATGACCCGTGCCGTCGCCGCAGCCGCCGCCCTCCTTCTCTTCTTCTCCCTGCCTGCCATGTCCGACACCCCTGCCGCCCCCGAGGGCGATGACCCCTTCCTCTGGCTCGAAGACGTGCACGGCGAGCAGGCGCTCGCCTGGGTGCGCGAGCGCAACGCCGCCTCGCAGGCCGAACTCACCGCCGAGCCGGGCTTCGACGCCACCCGCCGCCAGGTGCTGGAAGTGCTCAACGCGAAGGACCGCATCCCGAGCGTGACGCGCCGCGGCGACTGGCTCTACAACTTCTGGCAGGACGAGCAGAACAAGCGCGGCCTGTGGCGGCGCACCACGCTTGCCGAATACCGCAAGGCGGAGCCTGCGTGGGAGATCGTGCTCGACCTGGATGCGCTGGCCCAGGCCGAAGGCGAGAACTGGGTCTGGGGCGGCGCCACCTGCCTGGGGCCCGCCTACCGGCACTGCCTGATCTCGCTCTCGCGCGGCGGCGCCGATGCCAAGGTGGTGCGCGAGTTCGACGCGGCGAAGAAGCAGTTCGTCGAAGGCGGCTTCGCCCTGCCCGAAGCCAAGGGCGACGTGGACTGGATCGACGCCGACACGATCTACGTCGCGACCGACTTCGGCCCCGGCTCGCTCACCACCTCGGGCTATCCGCGCGTCATCAAGCGCTGGAAACGCGGCACGCCGCTCGGCGAGGCCGTGACCGTGTTCGAAGGCGAGCCGCAGGACGTGGCGGTGAGCGTGAGCGTGGACCCCACGCCCGGCTTCGAGCGCACGCTCTTCTACCGCGCGCTCGACTTCTACAACAGCAAGGTCTTCCTGCTGCAAGGTGACAAGCTCGTGCCGCTCGACATCCCGAGCGATGCCTCGCCCGCCTTCCTGCGCGACACCCTGCTGCTGCACCTGCGCAGCGAGATGACGGTGGGCGGCGAGCGCTTTCCGGCCGGCTCGCTGCTGCACACCGACGCGCTCGCCTGGCTGCGCGGCGAGCGCAAGCTCTCCGCCCTCTTCACGCCCACCGCCACGCGCTCGCTCTCCGGCTACACCGCCACGCGCGACCACGTGCTGCTCAACATCATCGACAACGTGGCCGGCAAGCTGGAAGAGTGGCGCAAGGACGGCGACCGCTACACCCGCCGCGAGGTGGCAGCGCCCTTCCCCGGCTCGCTCGGCGTGAGCGCGCTGCACGACCCGCTGGTGAAGGATGACCCGCTCGCCGAGGCCTACTGGCTGAGCTACACCGACTTCCTCACGCCCGACACGCTCTACCTCGCCAGCACGGCCAGCGACCAGCGCGAGCGCCTGAAGAGCCGCGGCGCGCTCTTCGACGCCACCGGCATGCGCGCCGAGCAGCGTTTCGCCACGTCGAAAGACGGCACCCGCGTGCCCTACTTCGTGGTCTGGCCCAAGGACGCCCGGCCCGACGGCGACCACCCCACGCTGCTCTACGGCTACGGCGGCTTCGAGATCTCGCTCCAGCCCTGGTACTCGGGCGGCTTCGGCCGAGCGTGGTACGAGCGCGGCGGCGTGCTCGTCATCGCCAACATCCGCGGCGGCGGCGAATACGGCCCGGCCTGGCACCAGGCGGCGGTCAAGGCGCACAAGCAGCGCAGCTACGAGGACTTCATCGCCGTGGCCGAAGACCTGATCGCCAGCAGGATCACCTCGCCGCGGCGCCTCGGGATCATGGGCGGCAGCAACGGCGGCCTGCTCGTGGGCGCGGCCTTCACCCAGCGGCCCGATCTCTTCAACGCGGTGGTGTGCCAGGTGCCGCTGCTCGACATGCGGCGCTACCACACGCTGCTCGCGGGTGCCTCGTGGATGGCCGAGTACGGCAACCCCGACGTGCCGGCGGAGTGGGAGGTGATCTCGCGCTACAGCCCCTACCAGAACGTGAAGCCCGGCGTGCAGTACCCGCGCGTGCTCTTCACCACCTCCACGCGCGACGACCGCGTGCACCCCGGCCACGCCCGCAAGATGGCCGCGCGCATGCTGGCGCAGGGCCACGACGTGCTCTATTACGAAAACATCGAGGGCGGCCACGGCGGCGCGGCCGACAACGAGCAGCGTGCGCACCTGCAGGCGCTCGAATACGCCTACCTCTGGCAACGACTGGGGAGATGAGCATGAGCGACCCACGCGCGACCGAGGTGCTGCGCTTCTGGTTTGGCGAAGGTCCGCCCGACACGCCGCGCACGCAGTGGTTCGAGAAGAACGAGGCCTTCGACCGCGAGATCGGCGAGCGCTTCGGCCCGCTCATCGAAGAGGCGCTGCAGGGGCGGCTGGCCGGCTGGGCGGCCGAGCCCGAGACGGCGCTGGCGCAGATCGTGGTGCTCGACCAGTTCACGCGCAACGTCTTCCGCGGCACGCCACGCGCCTTCGCCGGCGATCCGCTTGCGCTGGCCGCTGCCCGCGCCATGGTCGCGGCCGGCCAGGACCGGCAGCTCGCGCCCGTGCAGCGCGTCTTCGTCTACCTGCCCTTCGAGCACGCCGAGACGATGCAAGCGCAAGAGACCTCGATGCAGCTCTTCGGCCGCCTCGCCGAGGAGTCGCCCCGACACGGCGCCGGCTGGCTGGACTACGCCCGCCGGCACCACGAGATCGTGGCGCGCTTCGGCCGCTTTCCCCACCGCAACCCCATCCTCGGCCGCAGCTCCACGCCCGAAGAAGCCGAATTCCTGACCCAGCCCGGCTCCGGGTTCTGAGGACCGCGGCCGCCGGCCAGCAACAAAACCCTCGGGCCGGCTTGTATCGAGTTGCTGTCCGTCCCCTGGCTTTTCCGACTCGCGCCCAGGGTTCTTGACAGACACACTCCGTGAGTGCACAGGCGTGCATTTAACCGGAGTAGTCCTTTGAAAACGTCATTTTTCCGGGCGGCCCTGCTGGGCGCCGCCATCCTGACCGGTCTGGCCGGCTGCGGCGGCGGCAAGCAGAACGAGGTCGAAGCCACCACGGCCAACGGCACGGTGCGCGGGTCGATCAACGGCAACACCCTCACCTACCTCGGCATCCCCTACGCCGCGCCGCCCACGGGCGAGCGCCGCTGGGCGCCGCCGGCCGCCGTGGCCAACTGGAGCGGCTCGCGCGATGCCAAGTCCTTCGGCCCGCACTGCCCGCAGCCGGCCACGCCTTTCGGTGAAGCGTCGGTCAACGAGGATTGCCTCTACCTCAACGTCTACGCCCCCAAGGCGCCCGGCAGCTACCCGGTCTTCGTGTGGTTCCACGGCGGCGCCTTCTACCTCGGCCTGAGCAACACCTACGACCCGACCAAGCTCGTCGAGCAGGGCCTCGTGGTCGTGACGCTGAACTACCGCCTCGGCGCCCTCGGCTTCATGTCGCATGCGGCGCTTTCGGCCGAACAGGGCGGCCGCTCCGGCAACTACGGCCTCATGGACCAGCAGGCCGCACTGCGCTGGGTGCGCGACAACATCGCCAACTTCGGCGGCAACCGCAACAACGTCACCATCGCCGGTGAATCGGCAGGCGGCTTCAGCGTGCACTCGCACATCGCCTCGCCGGGCTCGGCCGGCCTCTTCCACAAGGCCGTCGCCATGAGCGGCGCGTATCCGTTCGCCGCACCGCAGGACAGCCTCGCCGTGGCGCAGGCCAAGGGCAACACGGTGGCCACCTCGGCGGCGACGATCCTCTCCACCGCCACCGGCAGCACCGTGCCGGCCTGCACCACCGCAGCCTGCCTGCGCGCGCTGCCGGTCAACGTGCTGCTGGGCGCCCAGATGGACGCCTACCCGAGCGGCCCGGTGCCGTCGGTCGATGGCGCGGTGCTGACCCAGGACGTGCGCGCCACCATCTCGGCCGGCACGCACAACCAGGTGCCGGTGATCGAGGGCACGACCCGCGACGAATGGCGGCTCTTCGCCGCGCTCGACGAGCTCGGCGCCGGCATGACCCAGGTGCTCAACAGCGATGCCGACGTCATCGCCAAGGTCGCCGGGCTGCTGGGCCACCCGTTCAATCCGGCCGCCATGGCCACGGCAACGGGCATCGTCACGGCGTACTACCCGAGCGCGGCCTACGGCAACCAGCCGCCCATCGCCTACGGCTCGCTGGGCACCGACATGATCTTCTCGTGCACCGGCCGCGTCGCCGCACTGGAGCTGCAGCAGCATCGCCCGGTGTATGCGTACGAGTTCCGCGACCGCACGGCACCGGCCACGCTGCCGCACCGCGCGAGCTTCGAGATGGGCGCGCACCACACGTCGGAGCTGCGCTACCTCTTCGGCATGGGCGGCCCCACGCTCAATGCGGAGCAGACGGCGCTGTCGAACACGATGATCGGCTACTGGGCCAACTTCGCGAAGACCGGCAACCCGAACGGCACCGGCCTGCCCACCTGGGACGCCTACACCGCGGCCAACGACAGCTTCCTCGGCCTGAACGTGGCGAGCGCCGGCGGCATCGCCCCGCTGACGACCCCGGGCGCGACCTTCCAGGCCGAGCACAAGTGCCTGGTCTGGGACCAGGGCAACTACACGCCCACCCCGTAAGCCATGCCGCACCGTCCTCGCGGGCGGTGCCGCTGCAAGCGGAAAGGCCGGCAGATGCCGGCCTTTTTTCATGGCGCCCGGCGCAGGTGCCGGTCGCAGGATCTACTGGCCTTCCTGGTCCTGCAGCAGCCGCCACATGACCTTGCCGGAGCCCGACTTGGGCAGGCTGTCGACAAACTCGACGATCTTGGGCACCTTGTAGGCCGCCATGTGGTCGCGGGCCCAGGCCATGATGTCTTCGGGGGCCGTCTTGCCCTTGGCCTCGGCGCGCAGCACGACCACGGCCTTGACCGTCTCGCCGCGGTAGGCGTCCTTGGCGGCGATGATGCAGGCCTCCTGCACCGCCGGGTGCTTGTAGAGCAGCATCTCCACCTCGGCCGGCCAGACCTTGAAGCCGCTCGCGTTGATCATGCGCTTGAGGCGATCGGTGATGAAGAAGTAGCCCTCTTCGTCCATGCGGCCGAGGTCGCCGGTGCGGAAGAAGGGCTTGCCCTCGAACTCCACGAACACCGCCGCCGTGGCTTCCGGCTGGCGCCAGTAGCCTTTGAAGACCTGCGGGCCGTGGGTGATGATCTCGCCCACTTCGCCCGGCGGCAGCTCCTGCAGCGTGGTCGGGTCCACCACGCGCGAATCGACGCCGAAGATCGGCATGCCGAGGCACTGCGGCTTGGCGCGCTCGGGCGGGTTGGCGTGGGTGGCGGCGCTGGTTTCGGTGAGGCCGTAGCCCTCGGCGAAGACGATGCCGAACTCCTTCTCCAGCCGCTCGGCCACGGCCGCCGGCATGGCCGCGCCGCCGCCATTCATGAAGCGCAGGCTGGAGAGATCGAAGCTCTTGTAGTTGGGGCTGCCGAAGAGGTCGATCACCATCGTCGGGATGCAGGTCCAGTGCGTGACCTTGTAGCGCGAGATCACGCGGCCCACGAGTTCGCGGTCCCAGCGCGGCATGATGACCACGGTCGAACCGGCAAAAACGCCCGCCGACATGCCGACCATGCCGGTAATGTGGAACATGGGCACCACGCCCAGGCCCACCGCCTCGGGCCCGCCGTGCGACCACTGGATGCCGCAGGTGTTGTGCATCACGGTGCGGTGGGTGTGCATGCAGCCCTTGGGGTTGCCGGTCGTGCCCGAGGTGTAGGGCAGCACGGCGAGGTCGTCCGGTCGGGCGGTGTGCGGGCCGGGCTCGCGCTTCTGCGCGAGCACGTCGTTCCACATCAGGTAGCTCGCGCTGCCCTGCCCGGCCGCCGGCAGCACCGGCTCGCTGCGCAGCCACGCTTCCACCGGCGCGGCGGGCGCATCGGCCGGGTCGATGGCGCCGGGCTCGTGCATCGCATCGGCATAGCGCGTGACGAGCACGTGCGTGAGCCGCTGCGCCTCGGGCAGGGCGGCATTGGCCGCCTCGACCACGGCGGCGAGGTCGGCGCCGCAGATGGCAACCCTGGCCTCGGGGTCGGTGACGTAGTGGCCGAGCTCGTCGGCCTTGTTCATCGGGTTCACCGGCACGACGACCGCGTTGGCGCGCAGGATGCCGAAGAACGAGACGAGGAACTGCGGGCAGTTCTGCATGTAGAGCAGCACGCGGTCGCCGGCCTTCACGCCCACGCTCTGCAGCCAGCCGGCGACGTGGTCGGAGGCGTCGCGCAGCTCGGCATAGGTCATGGGCCGGCCGAAGAAGATGGTGGCGGGCTTGTCGGGGTAGCGCTGCGCGGTGACGGAGAGGTTGAACCACAGCGAGGTGGCCGGGACGGCCAGCTCGCGCGGCAGGCGGCGCGGCCAGTGGCGTTCGTGGGGGCGGGGTGCTGCAACGTCGGACACGGGAACTCCCTTAGGTTTCAAGGCGAAGGACTGCTCCCAAGCATCGCAGCGGGGTGGGGTGGGATTCGCTACGGACAAACCCTAGCGCGGCACGGGCGTTGCCCTTGATCACGCCGAGACGCCGCCGGGCCGTACCGCCGCGCGCTCGTCGAGGAGCATTCCATGAACACACACTCGATCCGCCACGCTCTCCTGGCGCCCCTGTCGTGCGCCGCCCTGCTGCTCGTCGCCGCGTGTGGCGGCGGCGACGACCCGGTCGCGCCGCCGAGCGCCAACCAGCCGCCCGCCGTCACGATCACGAGCCCCGCCGAAGGCGCCACCTACCGCGCCGGCGAGCGCATCGCCATCGCCGCCAGTGCCACCGACCGCGAAGATGGCCTGGTGCCCGGCAGCCGCATCAGCTGGTGGGTGACGCTGCATCGCGGCAGCGACGTCTTCCCGGCCGCGCCCATCACCACCGGCGCGAGCGGCGGCTACGACGTGCCGGTGCGCGGCGAGACCTCGGCCGGCGTCTTCTACCGCGTGCACGTGCGCGCCACCGACAGCACCGGCCGCATGAGCGAGGTCACGCGCGACGTGCAGCCGCGCACCGCCGACGTGACGCTCGCGACCCAGCCGCCGGGCCTGCAGCTCACGCTCGACGGCCAGCCGGTCACGGGCCCGCACAGCTTCACCGGCGTGCAAGGCGTGCAGCGCGACATCGGCGCGGCCACGCAGGTCGTGAACGGGCGCCGCTACACCTTCGCCAGCTGGAGCGATGGCGGCGCGGCCGTGCACGTGCTCACCACGCCCAACGCGAACACCACCGTCACCGCCACCTTCACCGACGGCGGCCCGGCCGGCAACCTGCCGCCCGTCGTGACGCTGAGCGCGGCCACGAGCGGCGTGGTCGGCACGCCGGTGAGCCTCGTCGCCAGCGCGGCGGACGCCGACGGCACCATCGCGCGCGTGCAGTTCTACGACGGCGCCGTGCTGATCGGCGAACGCACCGCCGCGCCCTACTCGCTGGCCTGGACGCCCACCACCGCCGGCGTGCACAACATCACCGCGCGTGCGACCGACGACGCGGGCGACGCCACCACCAGCGCGCCGGTGGCCGTCACCGTCATCGAGAACACGCCGAGCGACAACCAGCCGCCCACGCTGACGCTGACCTCGCCGGCACAGAACGGCCCGGCCGTGAGCGGCACCGTGACGGTGAGCGCCACCGCGACCGACAACGTGGGCGTGGTGGCGGTGGAGTTCCAGGTCGATGGCACGCAGCTCGCCGAAGACACCGCCGCCCCGTGGGAGGCGAGCTGGAACACGACCGGCCTCACGCCCGGGCCGCACGTGGTGCGGGCGCGAGCGCGTGACGCGGCCGGCAACCTCTCGCCGTGGGCCAGCGTCACCGTGCAGGTGGCCGGCGGCAGCACCGACGTGCCGCCGGGCTTCACCCGGCAGGAGAACTGGATCTCGGGCCTGTCGAACGCCACCGCGTTCGTGCAGGCGCCCGATGGCCGCTTTTTCATCGCCGAGCAGGGTGGGCGCGTGCGTGTGGCGCGTGCGAACGGCCAGCTCCTCGGCGTGCCCTTCATCAACCTCTCGGTCGACGACCGCGGCGAGCGGGGGTTGATCGGCATCACGCTGCACCCCAACTTCCCGACGCAGGCCTGGGTGTACGTGCACTACACCCGCGGCCAGGGCCGGCCCGCCAACCGCGTGAGCCGCTATGCGGCGCTCGGCGACGTCGCGCTCGGCCTCGAAGACCGCCTGCTCGACCTGCCACCGCTGTCCGATGCGACCAACCACAACGGCGGCGCGATCCACTTCGGCGCCGACGGCCGGCTCTACATCGCGGTCGGCGACAACGCCGACCCGGCGCGCGCGGCCGACCTCGACCAGCTCTTCGGCAAGATCCTGCGGCTGAATGCCGACGGCTCCATCCCGAACGACAACCCCTACTACGACAGCGCACGCGGCAACGCCCGCGCGATCTGGGCGAGCGGCCTGCGCAACCCCTACACCTTCGCGGTGCAGCCGGGCACCGGCCGCATCTACATCAACGACGTGGGCGAGGACAGCTGGGAGGAGATCAACCTCGGCACCCCCGGCGCCAACTACGGCTGGCCCTCCACCGAAGGCCCGACCAGCGCCCCCGGCATCACCGCGCCCCTGTACGCCTACCCGCACACCGGAGCGCCCGGCACCTTCAGCGGCCAGTCGATCGCGGGCGGCGCCTTCTATCCCACGAGCGGCGGCACCTTCCCGACGAGCTACCGCGGCAACTACTTCTTCGCCGACTACGTCGGCCGCCAGGTCGCGCGCCTGGACCCGAACGCCGGCAACGCGGCCTATGCCTTCGCGACGCTCACCGACAACCCGGTGGACATGCTCGTGGGGCAGGACGGCGCGCTGTACGTGCTCACCCGATCGGGCGTCACGCGCATCGCGCCGGCGCCCTGAGCGAGCGGGAAAAGGCGGCCCCTAGAATCCCGGCTTTTCCTGCGACACACCCGCCATGACCGACACGATCAACGCCTCCGTCAACACCCGTGCCAACGTCTATTTCGACGGCAAGTGCGTCTCGCACAGCCTCACGCTGCCCGACGGCACGAAGAAGAGCGTGGGCGTGATCCTGCCCGCATCGCTGCGCTTCAACACCGGCGAGCCCGAGGTGATGGAACTCGTGGAAGGCGCATGCCGCGTGAAGTTCGCCGGCGCGGAGGAATGGCAGAGCTTCGGTGCGGGCCAAAGCTTCAACGTGCCGGGCAAGTCGCACTTCGACATCGAAGTGACGCAGACCTTGCACTACGTCTGCCATTTCGGCTGAAGCCAGATCCGTTCGCCCTGAGCTTGTCGAAGGGCCGTGCTGCAACGCTGGGCTTCGACAAGCTCAGCCCGAACGGAGCCTCGGTGTGCCTACTTGGCGCGGCGCACCCTCATGAGCTCATCGAGGATGAGCAACGCCGCCCCCACCGTGATCGCGCTGTCGGCCACGTTGAACGACGGGAAGTAGTGCGTGGCGCCCCAGTGCACCTGGATGAAGTCGACCACGTAGCCGTGCAGCATGCGGTCGATCACGTTGCCGAGCGCGCCGCCGAGGATCAGCGACAGCGCCCAGGCGAACATCTTCTGCCCGCCGTGCGAGCGCAGCATCCACACGATGAAGACCGCGGCCGCGATCCCGAGGCCGATGAAGAACCAGCGCTGCCAGCCCCCCGCGCCCGCCAGGAACGAAAACGCCGCGCCGGTGTTGTGGGCGCGCACGATGTTGAAGAACGAGGTGACGTAGGTGCTGTCACCGTACTGGTAGTGCTGCAGGATCAGCGCCTTGGTGATCTGGTCCAGCACGATCACCACGAACGCGATCCCGAGCCACGGCAGCAGCCTGCTCCGCGCGCCGGCCACGTCAGGCCACCTTGCGGGGCTCGCCCGCGCCGAAGAGGTTGCTGGTGCAGCGGCCGCAGATCGTCGGGTGCGCGGCATCGCGCCCCACGTCGTCGCGGTAGTGCCAGCAGCGCTCGCACTTGGGAGCAGTCGATGGCGTGACCTTCACGGCGAGCTCGTCGCCTTGCAGCAGGCGCGCCAGCGAGGTGATGGTGACGAAGCGCAGGTCGTCGCCCAGCGAGGCGAGCAGCGCATGCAGCTCGGCACCGGCCGTGATGTCGAGCGTCGCCTGCAATGACGAGCCCACCTTGCCTTCGGCGCGCACCGCCTCGATCTCCTTGTTGGCGAGGTCGCGCACCTCGCGGATGCGGCCCCACTTCGCGAGCAGCGCCTCGTCGCCCCAGGCCGAGACGTCGCTGTAGGTCTCGGTGAAGATCGACGGCGACACGCCCGGCGCGAACACCTTCCACGCCTCCTCGGCGGTGAAGCTCAGGAACGGCGCCATCCAGCGCAGCATGGCGTGGGTGATGTGCCAGAGCGCGGTCTGCGCGCTGCGACGTGCATGCGACTTCGGCGCCGTCGTGTACAGCCGGTCCTTGAGCACGTCGAGGTAGAACGCGCCCAGGTCCTCGCTGCAATAGACCTGCAGCTTGGCCACGACCGGGTGGAACTCGTAGACCTCGTAGTGCGCCAGCACCTCGGCCTGGAAGGCCGCCGCCCGCGCGAGCGCGTAGCGGTCGATCTCCAGCATCTCGGCCAGCGGCACGGCGTCCTTCGCGACGTCGAAGTCGCTGGTGTTGGCGAGCAGGAAACGCAGCGTGTTGCGGATGCGGCGGTAGGCATCAACCACGCGCGCGAGGATCTTGTCGTCGCCGGCGATGTCGCCCGAGTAGTCGGAGGCGGCCACCCACAGGCGGATGATCTCGGCGCCCAGCTTGCTGCTCACCTCCTGCGGCT
>JBIQJS010000133.1:0-7052 GCA_044507405.1 Rubrivivax sp.
CCCCGCCCCCAGCGCGAGCACGGCCCCGGCCAGGGCGCCCACGACCGGCACCACCGGCGAAGCCCCCCAGGTGAACTGAAACACGAACTTCGCCAACGCCCACCCGACGGCAACCGCGGCAAGCGAGGCCAGGAAACCGGCCAAGGCGCCGACCCCGAGCAACTCCGCCCGCTGCACCTGCGCCAGGAGCTTTCCGCTCGCCCCCAGCGCGCGCATCACCGCAAACTCCCGGGCCCTCGCCTCGCGCGTCGCGGTGACGGCGGCAAAGAGCACCACCAGCCCCGCCGCCAAGGTGAAGGTGAAGAGAAACTCCACCGCCCGCACCACCTGGTCGAGCACGCCCTGGATCTGCGCGATCGAGGCCGACACGTCGACGTTGGTGATGTTCGGGAACGCCCGGCTCAGCGCGTTGTCGAAGCCGGCCACGCCCTCGGGCGCGCGAAACGCCGCGATGTAGGTCGCGGGCACCTCGGGCATCTGCGACACCGGGAACATCACGAAGAAGTTCGCGCGCATCGAGCCCCAGTCGACCTTGCGCAGGCTGGTGATGCGGCCCTGCACCGGCATGCCGGCCACGTCGAAGGTCAGGATGTCGCCCAGTTTCAGGCGCAGCGTCTCGGCCAGGCCCTCTTCCACGCTCAGGCCGCCGGGCTCCTCGGCCACCCAGCGTCCGGCCGTCACGGTGTTGTGCGCCGGCGCGGCGGCAGCATGGCTGAGGTTGAACTCGCGCTCCAGCAGGCGCCGGGCGCGGTCCTCGGTGTAGGCCTCGGTGTCGGCCGGCTTCCCGTTGATGGCCACCAGGCGGCCGCGGATCATGGGGTACCAGTCGTAGCCCTGCACGCCCGCCTCGCGCAGGCGCGCCTGGAAGGCCTCGCCCTGGTCGGGCTGGATGTTGATGACGAAGCGGTTGGGCGCATCCGGCGGCGTCGCTTGGCGCCAGCTCGAGATCAGGTCCGTGCGCAGCAGCACCAGCAGGCACAGCGCGAGCAGCCCCACGCTGAGCGCCGACACCTGCAGCACCGCAAACGCGGGCCGCGCCGCGATCTGCCGGGTCGCGAGCACCAGCCAGCGCGGCGCACGCGCCTCGGGCACCGCGCGGCGCAGCACCTGCACCGCGATCCACGACAGCAGCGCGAAGAGCGCCACCGCCCCGGCGAAGCCGCCCACGGCGATCAGCCCCAGCTGCAGGTCGGACGACACCGCGAGCAGCAGCGCGACGAAGCCCGCCGCGCCCGCGCCCAGCACCGCGATCGACGCCGGCTTGAGCGCGCCCACGTCGCGGCGCATCACGCGCAGCGGCGGCACCTGCGAGAGCTGCAGCACCGGCGGCAGGCCGAAGCCCATCAGCAGCGTGAAACCCACGCCCACGCCGAAGAGCGCCGGCCAGCCGGTGGGCGGCGGCAGCGTCGCGTTGACGAGGCCCGACAGCAGCCACACGAAGACGTGGTGCACCGCATAGCCGATCGCCACGCCGGCGCCGCTCGCCACCAGCCCCACGAGCACGAACTCGAGCAGGTACTGCAGCGCGATCGTGCGCTGCGCCTGGCCGAGCACGCGCAGCATGGCGCAGTCGTCGAGGTGGCGCTCGGCGAAATCACGCGCGGCGATGCCCACGGCCACGGCGGCGAGCAGTGCGGCGAGCAGCGCCACCAGGTTCAGGAACTTCTCGGCCCGGTCCAGCGTCTGGCGCATCTCGGGCCGGCCGGTCTCCAGCGACTCCACCCGCACGCCGCGCAGCGCCCCGCCCTGCACCTGCGCATCGGCCCAGCGCACGAACTCGCGCACCGGTCGCTCGTCGCTGCCCGTGGCGGCCACTGCCATGCGGTAGGTCACGCGGCTCGCGGGCTGGATGAGCGCGGTGGCGGCGAGGTCGGCCTCGTGCAGCATCACGCGCGGCGCAAAGGCCATGAAGCCGGCGCCGCGGTCGGGCTCGACGAGGATGATCGCGGCGATCCTGAGCGAGGCGTCGCCCAGCAGCAGCTCGTCGCCGAGGCGCAGCTGCAGCGCGTCCAGCAGCGGCGCATCCACCCAGACCGTGCCGCGCGCGGGGCCGTCCGAGACGCGCTCCTGCGCGCCGCCGGCCTCGCGCGTGATGCGCAGCTCGCCGCGCAGCGGGTAGCCGTCGCTCACGCTCTTGACCGAGACGAGCCGCGAAGCGCCGCCTTGCGCGTCGGATGCGCGGCCCATGCTCGGGAATGCAGCCGTGTGCGCCACGCGCAGCCCCAGCGCGCGGGCCTGCGCGGCGAAGCTCGCCGGCAGCGGCTGGTCGCTTGCCACGATCGCGTCGCCGCCCAGGAGCTGACGCGCATCGCGCGCGAGGCCGTGGTTGAGCCGGTCGGCGAAGAAGCCCACCGCGGTGAGCGCGGCCACCGCGAGCATCACCGCGACCAGCAGGAGCCGCAGCTCGCCGGCACGGAAATCACGGGCGAGCTGGCGCCAGGCGAGCTGCCACAGCGGGGCTTGGGGAAGGGGCGTCATGGCACGGGGCGGCGTGGAGAGGGTGACCGCACTCTAGCGAAGTCACCCGCCGGGGCTTGAACGCTGCGTGCAAAACCTCAGAACGGCTGCGCGCGTGGCGATGCTTCAATGGCGTCATGCCACACGACATCCGACAACAGCCCTTTCCGTCTCTCTTCCTCTCGCACGGCTCGCCGATGATGGCGCTGGAGCCGGGCTCGACCGGCCCGTTCCTGAAGGCGCTGGGCCCGGCGATCGAGGCCACCTTCGGGCGTCCGCGCGCGATCCTCGCGGTCTCGGCCCACAGCCTGGCGCGCGCGCCAGTCCTGCTCGCGGGCGCGCAGCACCACGCGGTGCACGACTTCGGCGGCTTCCCCGACGCGCTCTACCGGCTGCGCTACGACGCACCCGGCGAGCCCGCGCTCGCCGCGGAGGTGGAACGGCTGCTGGGCACGGCCGGCTGGCCGGTGCAGCGGCTCGACCACGGCGGCCTCGACCACGGCATCTGGACCATGCTGCGCTTCATCTTCCCCGAGGCCGACATCCCGGTGCTGCCGCTCGCCTGGGTGCCGATGCAGCCGCCGGCGGAGCAGTTCGCGCTCGGTGTCGCGCTGGCCCCGCTGCGCCACGAGGGCGTGCTGGTGATGGGCACCGGCAGCATCACGCACAACCTGCGCCGCCTGGGCGGCGTGCAGCGGCCGCCGCTGGAGACCCCCGAGGCGCCCGACAGCGCGGCCTTCCGCGGCTGGATGCTCGCGCGCAGCGCCGAGCGTGACTGGGAGGCGCTCACCGCCTACCGCACGCGTGCGCCGCATGCCGCCGAGATGCACCCGACCGACGAGCACCTGCTGCCGTGGTTCGTGGCCGCCGGCGCGGGGGGCCGCGAGGCCGCGCCGCTGCGCCTGCACGACGCCGTGACCTACGGCTGCCTGGGCATGGACGCCTACGCCTTCGGGCCGGAGGCGGCGGCGCTGGCGCAGGCGCTGGCCGCTCAGGGCGGCGCGGACGCGGCCGGCGGCGCCGAGGCCACGCGCGTGGCTTCCGCGGCGCGGTAGCGGCCGGCGAGCTCCGCCGGCGTCTGCGCCGAGCGGCGCAGCTCGCCGCGCAGCACCGCGAGCTCGCCCACGCGGCCGAGCTCGTGGTAGCGCGCGAGGCTCCTGGCGAGCGCCGTGCAGCTCCACGCGCTTTCGGCGGGCGCCGGGGCCGCCGCCGGCGCTGTCGCCAGCAGCGCCAGCGCATCGCGCTCGTCGCGTGCGGTCGCCACACGCTCCTGCGCCCAGCCGCTGCGCTCGCCGATGCGGGCGCCGAGCGCCGCTTCCGTGAGCGTGCTGCCGCGCTGCGTGAGCACCTGCGCCACGTGGGCGCACACCTGCTGGCGGTTGGCGTCGCGCACCTCGCGCTCGCCGCAGTACTGGCTCGCGACCACGAGCGGCACCTCGGCGCGCGACTCCAGTGCGGCCAGCTCCTCGGCCAGCGCCACACGCGCGAGCAGCTCGGCCTCGGAGGGGATCTTGGCGAGCACCCGGCCCACGAGCGTGCCCACGCGCGCATCCGAGCGCGGCGCCTGCGACACCCGGTACATCGCCTCGGCCACGCCGGCCTCGTCGCCACGCCCCCGGGCATCGGCGGCCACATGCAGCCACGCGACCGCATTGCCGGGCTCCAGGTGCGCCCACTGGTCGGACGAGAGCATGCGGCACACGCCCTCCTCGCGCTGCGGCTGGCAGGCGCGCATGGCCCAGGCGTAGATCTGCGGCGAGCCCTTGAAGACGGCGATGGCCGCGAGTTCGTCGCGGGCACGGGCGGCGTCGCGCGAAACCGCGCCGGCTTCGCCTGCGTCCGCCGCGTGCGGCCCGCCCTGCGCCACGAGCAGCAGCCCCGCGGCACGCGTGGCCTCGTCGCTGCTCGACAGCAGCGCGGGCATCAGCTGCTCGCGCAGGCGCTGCGCGGCCTGGCGGATGGGCGCCATGTCGCGCGGGCGGCCGGCGTCGTCGGCAGGCACCGCGCCCAGGCCGCAGACCTCGGTCTCGCCCGGCCCCGGAGCCGGGGCGCTGGCAGGGGCGTCACGCGCGGTCGCGATGGCGGTGAGGGCCTGCGACGAGAGCCGCGTCACGTCGGCATTGGCGAGCAGCTCGACCATGGGCGCATCGGCCAGCGATTCGAGCGGCGCGACCGGCAGCCGAGATGCCGCCTCGTCGCCCGCCTGGTGCTGCACCGCATGCCAGGCGAGCCCGGCCAGCGCGAGCACCAGCACCGTGCCGCCCACCCACCGCACCGGCGTCGGCACGCCGAGGGTGCCGGATCGTCCTGCCTCGTCGTTCACACGCGCCCCTCTGCAATGGCCTCCTTGACCGCGGCCACCTGCCGGCGAGAGACCGCCAGCCATTCGTCCACCGGCGCCACGCGCACCGCCCAGCCCTCGGCCGCCTCTTCCTCGCCGTCGGCGGCGAGCACGCGGCGCTCCAGCGCCCGCAGCGCCTTGCGCGCCACCAGCGCATTGCGGTGGATGCGCAGGAAGCGATCGCCCAGGCGCTGCTCCAGGTCGGTGAGCGCGTCGTCGAGCACATGGGTGTGCTCGGCGGTACGCAGCGTCACGTACTTCAGCTCGGCCTTGAGGTAGAGCACCTCGGAGACCGGCACGCGCACCTTGCGGCCGAGCTCGCTCACCACCAGCACCGGCTCCTCGGCGGCGTCGCCCGGGCGCACCGCGCCCAGGCGCTGCGCCACGCGCTGCAGCGCGGCCTGCAGGCGCTCGCGGCGCACGGGCTTGGTGAGGTAGTCGACCGCCTCCAGGTCGAAGGCCTGCAGCGCGTGCTCGGCATGCGCCGTCACGAAGACGATCGCCGGCGGCTCGGGCAGCTGGCGGATGCGCGCGGCGAGCTGCGTGCCGTCGAGGCCGGGCATGTGGATGTCGAGCAGCACCAGGTCGCAGGCGTGATCGGCCAGCCATGCGAGCGCCTGGCTCGCGTTGGCCGCCTCGCCCACCACCTGCGCGCGCGGCGCGGGCGCCTCGTTGACGAGGCTGCGCAGGCGCAGGCGCGCGAGCTCCTCATCGTCGACGATCAGCACCTGCATCCCCTGGCTCATGTCTGCACCCCCGGCCTACAACGGAACGACGATCTGCACGCGGAAGTGATCCGGCTCCTGCCGCGTCTCGAACTGCGCGGCCACGTCGTGCATCAGGCGCAGCCGCTCGCGCACGTTGCGCAGCGCGATGCCGTTGCCCGGCCGCGAAGGCTGCTGCGGCAGCGTGTTGACGATGCTCACCACCGCATGCGCGCGCCTGACCCGCGTGCGGATGCGGATCACGCCGCCCTCGGCCGACGGCTCCACGCCGTGGCGCACCGCGTTCTCGACCAGCGGCTGCAGCAGGAGCGGCGGCACGCGCGCGGCGCCGGCGTCGTCGTCGAGCTCCCAGCTCACCTTGAGCCGCTCGCCGAAGCGCACCTGCTCGATGGCGAGATAGCGCTGCGCGAGCGACACCTCCTCGGCGAGCGTGACCGAGGCGCCGCTGTCGCTGAGCGCCACGCGGAAGAGCTCGGCCAGGTCTTCGAGCAGCTCCTCCGTGCGCGCCGGGTCGAGCCGCGCGAGCGTGATGGCGGTGTTGAGCGTGTTGAAGAGGAAGTGCGGGCGGATGCGCGACTGCAGTTCGGCCAGGCGGGCGGTGGTGTCGGCCGGCAGCCGCGCACGGGCGCGCAGCGTGAGCCAGTAGAAGAAGAGGCCGGCGAGCGCCACGCCCGCGAGCACCGGCGGCCCCCAGGCCTCGCGCCGGCCTTCGAGGCCGAGGCCGCCCGCGGCCTGCAGCGCCCAGCCGAAGGCGCCGGCCACCGCGCCCAGCGCGAGCGCCACCACCCACTGCGTGGGCGCGGGGAGCCGCACCAGCGCGCGCTTCATCAGGCAGGCCAGCACCAGCCACAGCAGCACGGCCGGCAGCGCCACGCTGGCCGACACCGCCACGAGCGCGGCCCAGTCGCGCAGGTCGGCCGCGCCGAAGCTCGCCGCCACGGCGATCGCCGCATGCACGAAGAGCAGCGCCCGCAGCACCACGCCCACATGGCAGACGTCGAAGGCGGAGCCGGCCCCTCGTGCGCCCGCACGGGGCTCGTAGGCGCCGAATCCGGTCGGGCCGAACAGGCTGCTGGTGGACGACACCGGCTCCTGGAGCGCGTGGGCAGCGTCTTTCGGGGCGGGCTCGGGCATCTCTTGCTGGGAACCGTCGAGGGTCTCTCGAATAGGGGGCCGAATAGAATCGGTCGCTCTCGAAAGGGGGCTGGCGCGGGGCACCGCGCCGTGGCTCGCATTGTCGCCAAGACGCGCCCCCCGGCAACCGCACACACCAAGCGTTACACGCCCTCCCTCATGTCCTCGAACCAACTCGACAAGAAATCCCAGGCCTGGTCCGCGCTCTTCTCGGAGCCGATGAGCGAGCTGGTCAAGCGCTACACGGCGAGCGTCGACTTCGACCAGCGCCTGTGGAAGGCCGACATCGAAGGCAGCCTCGCCCACGCCGGGATGCTCGCTGCGCAGGGCGTGATCGGCGCCCAGGACCTCGCCGACATCCAGCGCGGCATGGCGCAGATCCGAGCCGAGATCGA
>JBIQJS010000134.1:0-7004 GCA_044507405.1 Rubrivivax sp.
AAGCTCGCCGCGCAGAGCATGTTCGACACGCTTGCGCAGGCGGCGATGGGCATGATGGTGGTCGACCGGCAGCACCGCATCGTGTGGATCAGCGAGGGCTACAAGCGTTTCCTGCCCGGCCTCGGCCATGAAGAGGGCGACTTCGTCGGCCGCCGGGTCGAGGAAGTCGTGCCCAACACGCTCATGGCGCACGTGATCGAGACCGGCCAGCCCATGCTCGTGGACCTGCTCACCAACCAGGCCGGCACCTTTCTCGTGAGCCGCATCCCGCTGCGCGATGCGCAGGGCGAGGTGATCGGCGCGCTCGGCCTCGTGCTGCTCGACCACCCCGAGACCACGATGCAGCCGCTGATGGCGAAGTTCGGCCGCCTGCAGCGCGAGCTCGACGACGCGCGCCAGCAGCTCGCCGCCCAGCGCCGGCCCAAGCACACGATCGCGAGCTTCATCGGCGCGAGCCCCGCGGCGATGGAGACCAAGCGCCAGGCGCGCCGGGTCGCGCAGACCGACAGCACCGTGCTGCTGCTGGGCGAGACCGGCACCGGCAAGGAGCTGCTCGCGCACGCGATCCATGCGGCCAGCGCGCGCTCCGCGCGGCCCTTCGTGGGCGTGAACATCGCCGCCGTGCCCGACACGCTGCTCGAAGCCGAGTTCTTCGGGGTGGCGCCCGGCGCCTACACCGGCGCCGAGCGCAAGGGGCGCGAGGGCAAGTTCAAGCTCGCCGACGGCGGCACGCTCTTCCTCGACGAGATCGGCGACATGCCGCTCGCCTTGCAGAGCAAGCTGCTGCGCGTGCTGCAGGAGCAGGAGGTCGAGGCGCTGGGCAGCAACAAGGTGGAGCGCATCGACGTGCGCATCATCGCGGCCACCAGCCGCGACCTGCCGGCGATGGTGGCGGCGGGGAGCTTCCGCGCCGACCTGTACTACCGGCTCAACGTGCTGCCGATCCGCCTGCCCGCGCTGCGCGAGCGCCTCTCGGACCTGGAGGCGCTCGTCGATGCGCTGGCCGACGACATCGCCCGCCGCAGCGGCCTGCCGCACAAGGGCCTGGCCCCGGATGCGCTGGAGCTGCTCGCGCGGCAGCCCTGGCCCGGCAACATCCGCGAGCTGCGCAACGTGCTGGAGCAGGCCACGCTGATGACGGACGACGCGGTGCTCACCGCCGGGCATTTCCGCAACCTCGTCGCCGGCGAGCCCGCGCTCGGCGCGATCCCCCTGGCGACGCCCGCGCCGCTGCCGCCCCGGCGCGAGCCGCGCCACGCCATCGCCACGCCAGCCGCCGTCAGCGCGATCAAGCCGCTGCCGCAGGCGATCGCCGAGCTCGAAGCGCGCGCCATCCAGGAGGCGCTCGCCGCCACCGGCGGCAACAAGCTCGCGGCTTCGCGCCTGCTCGGCATCTCGCGCGCGACGCTCTACGAGAAGCTCGCCGCGCTCGCCGAGCCCGCCACGCGCTGACTCAGGCGCGCACGCCGCACGCGGCGGCCACGACGCGGTTGCGGCCGGTGCGCTTGGCCTCGTACATCGCCTCGTCGGCGCATTGCAGGAGCGCGCTTGCGTCCTGCGCATCGAGCGGGTACGAGGCCACGCCGAACGAGGCCGTCACCTGGCTCGGCCCGGTCCCGGGCTTCATCGCGATGGTGCGCAGCCGCTCGCAGAGCTCCTGGGCCTTGAGGAGCGCTGCCTCCTTCTGGCAGTCGGGCAGGATGAGGATGAATTCCTCGCCGCCGAAGCGGCAGGCGACGTCGCTCGCGCGCACGGCGCCCCGCAGCTGCTGCGCGGCGAGCTTGAGCACGTGGTCGCCCACCGGATGGCCCCAGGTGTCGTTCACCGCCTTGAAGTGGTCGAGGTCGGCCACCACGATGGACAGCGGCTTCTCATGGCGCTGCGCGCGGGCGAGCTCGCGCGCGAGCGTCTCCTCCATGTAGCGGCGGTTGAAGAGGCCGGTGAGCCCGTCCTTGATCGACTGGTCGCGCAGCACCTGGCGCAGCTTGGTGTTCGCCAGTGACAGTGCGGTCTGCTCCGAGATCGCGACCGCCGTGCTCTTGAGCGTCTGCAGCGCCTCGTCATCGGGCACCGGCTCGCACCACACATGCATCAGGCCGAGCGCCTCGCCGTAGGCCACCATCGGCACGCACAGGTGCAGCTCCTCGCGTTCGCCTGCGATGTAGTGCCGGCAGCAGAGATCGCCCGTCCCCTTGCAGCAGTGCAGCTGGCCGCGCCTCAGCGCCCAGCAGCTCCCGGGCTCCAGCGTGGCGAGGTCGTGGCGCGCGTCGTCGCCCCAGCGGCCGGCTTGCTCGAGCAGGTCGGCCGAGTTGCGCACCAGGTAGATGGCGCCGTGCGTGCCGGGCAGCAGCCGGCCGGCGTAGAGGCTCGTCACCTCCAGCGCTTCGAGCAGCGTCATGTCGGACTGCAGCACGTGCGACATCTCGGCGAGCGTGGAGATCTCGGTGTTGCGCGCGCGCAGCTGGGCCATGCCGTGCCCGAGGCGGTCGCTCGCACTCTGGAGCTCGCGCGCAGACTGCTCGCGCTCGCGCACCTCGCGCCACACTTCGCGCCCCAGGTGCGCCAGCAGCGCGAGCGTCAGCGCGGTGATCACGAGCGAGATCGTGATGGCGCGCCCCACGCGCGAGGCGAGTTCGCGGTCGAGCGCCGACACCTGCGCCGCTTCGTGCTCGCTCAGCGTGCGGGCCGAGCGCCGCAGCTGGTCCATCAGCAGCTTGCCGCTGCCGTGCGAGACGAGCGGCTCCACGGCCGCGTAGCCCTGGGTGCGGCGCGTGTGCACGGTTTCGTTCAGCCCGGCCATGCGGCGCCGGGCGTTCTCGACGATGGCGTCGACCTCCTCGCGGTGTTCGGGCGCGCCCTCGCTGTAGAGCTGCACCAGCCGGTCCAGCGCCGGCGGCAGCTCGCGGCGTGCGGCGATGTAGGGGTCGAGGAATCCGTCCTGGCCGGTGATGATGAAGCCGCGCTGGCCCGTCTCGGCGTCGACGAGCAGCTTCTCCGTGTGCTGCAGGGCCTCCACGCGGGCGCCGGCCGCCTCGCGTTGCAGGCGCGTGTCGTTGATCCAGCGCAGGCTGAGCGGCAGCACCGCGGCACTGATCGACATCACGAGGGCGACGGCCAGCCCGGCGAACTGCAGGCGGCTGCGGATGCGGCGTGCGGACTGGGGCATGGAACGGCAGGGTGTCGGATGCGGGCAGCAATGGAAAGGGGGAAGGGTAGCGCGGTGCGGCAGTCCCCGGGCAGGCGCCGTCTTTACCTCCGGGAAACGCGGGCCCCCCTGCTTGCTCGCTTGCGCGGAATGCGACATCGCAGGCAAGCTCGCGGGCTGATCTTCATCCGCTCCTCATGCTGCCACTGACCCCGCGCCGCCGCGCACTGCTCGTCACCCTCCCGCTTGCCGCCACGACGCTGCCAGCCCTCGCACAGACCACCGCCGAGACCGCACCGCCGCCTGCCCCCGCAGCCTCGGCGCCCTCGGCGCCGCCAGCGGCACCGCCTGCGCCGCCCACGCAGCTGCAGCGGGTCGAGATCATCCAGCAGCGCAGCAACGAGCTGCGCGACCGCCGCGAGTCCACTGCCGCCAAGATCGTGATCGGCCGCGAGGAGATCGAGCGCCACGGCGACAGCACGCTCGGCGAGGTGCTCAAGCGCCTGCCCGGCGTCACCACCGGCGGCGGCCCCGGCCGCGGCGGCGCACCGCGCATGCGCGGGCTGGGCAGCGGCTACACGCTCATCCTGCTCGACGGGCAGCGCGTGCCGCCGGGGTTCTCGATCGAGTCCATCGAGCCCGAGCAGGTCGAGCGCATCGAGGTGCTGCGCGCGCCCACCGCCGAAACGGGCGCGCGCGCCATCGCAGGCGTCATCAACATCGTCACGCGCGAAGGCTTCCGCCGCAGGCTCAACAACCTGCGCCTGGGCACGGGCGTGGAGAACGGCAACCTGCAGCCCGCCATCTCGTGGACGCGCAACGACACCGCAGGCGACTGGATCTACAACTACTCGCTCTCGGCCGCACGGCGTGAGAGCGACACCGAGACGCTCACCACCGTCGAGCGGCCCGGCGAGACGCAGCGCGAGACCAGCTGGACGCGCGACCAGCGCGACAGCCTGCATGCCAACGGGCGGCTGCAGTGGCGCGGCGCGCAGGGGCGCTCGGCGATGCTGCAGCCGTTGCTCGTCTATTCCGAAGGCAGCAGCGAGCGCGGCAGCCGGCTCGACCAGACCGGCGGCACGGCGCCGTATGCCTCCACCGATGGCAGCGGGCGCGGCAGCTTCGGCCTCGTGCGGCTCAACGGCGAATGGCGCCAGCCACTGGGCGAAGGCACACGCCTGGAGCTCAAGACCGGCATCGGCCGCCACGAGTCCGAGACCGAAGGCACGCGCCGCGAGCGCGACGCCGCGGGCGGCGTGCTGCGCACCCGCAGCGACCGCACCGACGTCGCCGACACCAGCTTCCACCTCAACGGCAAGCTCAACTCGCTGCTCGCCAACGACCACAACCTCGTCACCGGCCTGGAGCTCGAGACCAACCGCCGCGAGGACGCCGGCCGCACGCTCTACGACGGCGCGCCGCTGCTCACCGACGCCGGCGACAACCTCAGCGCGCGCACGCTGCGCCTGGCGGCCTACGCGCAGGACGAGTGGACGATCTCGCCGCAGTGGTCGGCCCACGCCGGCCTGCGCTGGGAGGGCATCCGCGTGCGCAGCGACGACTTCGACACCGGCGGCGCCGTGCTCGGCAGCGTCTCCAACCAGAGCAGCGTGTGGAGCCCGCTGCTGCATGCCGTGTGGAAGCCCGACCCCAAGGCGCAGGGCCAGGTGCGCATGAGCCTGACCCGCACCTACCGCTCGCCCCAGCTCCAGAACCTGATCGCGCGCCCCAGCATCAACGGCCGCGCGCCGGTGGGCGACGCCGTGAGCGGCTGGCTGCCCAACGACGAGACCACGCCCGACCGGGTCGGCAACCCCGGCCTCAAGCCCGAGCTCGCGACCGGTCTCGACGTCGCCTTCGAGCACTACACCACCAAGGGCGGGCTGCTGAGCGCCAACGTCTTCCATCGCCACATCAGCCACTACATGCGGCGTGTGACCAGCCTGCAGACGGTCAACTACTCGGGCGTGCAGCGCTACGTGTCGCGCACCGAGAACGTGGGCAGCGCCATCACCCAGGGCATCGAGCTCGAAGCGCGCTTCCGCCTGAGCGACGTGGTGGCCGAGGCGCCGCGCGTGGACGTGCGGCTCAACGCGAGCGTCTTCCACTCCCGCGTGAAAGGCGTGCCCGGCCCCGACAACCGCATCGACCAGCAGCCCGACGGCACCGCCAACGTGGGCCTGGACTACAAGCTGCCGGCGCTGCCACTGGCCATCGGCGGCAACCTCAACGTGACGCCGCGCTACACCACCCGGCTGACCGAGGAGCAGTGGGCCGACACCGACCGCAAGGTGGTCGGCGATGCCTACCTGCTGTGGACGCTGAACCCGAATGCGCAGCTCCGCTTCTCGGCGAGCAACTTCGCGCCGCGCGACTACACCACCGTGAGCCGCTACGACACCAGCCGCACGACGACCACGCAGCCTTCGTACGTCAACTACCAGCTGCGGCTGGAGATGAAGCTGTAGGTGTCTGGAAGTCAGGCAATGCCTGAAATGCAGACATTGGTACGTGGTGACTGTCTGGAATCAAGTCAGTCGCGCGGCCGAGGGGCCGGTCTTCTCCCTGGGTGAACTCGGTGTTTGCCCTGAGTTGGTGCTTTTTGGCATAGCGCTTGCGCTTCAGGGCGGCAAAGGCGGCCACGGGGTCGCCACACCACAGGAGACACCATGCCGCTCGCCACACGTCGCTTCGCCTTCACCGCCGTCGCCCTGGCCACCGCGTTCGCTGCGCTGCCGGCCCTCGCGCAGTCGAAGAACGAGGTCCGCATCGCCCACGTCTACGGCAAGACCGGGCCGCTCGAGGCCTACGCCAAGCAGACGCACACCGGCCTGATGATGGGCCTGGAATACGCGACCGGCGGCACGATGACGGTGGCCGGCAAGAAGCTGGTCGTGATCGAGAAGGACGACCAGGGCAAGCCCGACGTGGGCAAGAACCTCCTCGCCACCGCCTACGGCGACGACAAGGCCGACCTCGCCGTCGGCACCACCGGCTCGGGCGTCGCGCTCGCCATGCTGCCGGTGGCCGAGGAGTACAAGAAGATCCTGCTCGTCGAGCCGGCCGTCGCCGACTCCATCACCGGCGACAAGTGGAACAAGTACATCTTCCGCACCGGCCGCAACAGCTCGCAGGACGCGATCTCCAACGCCGTGGCGCTCGACAAGCCGGGCGTGAGCATCGCCACCCTTGCGCAGGACTACGCCTTCGGCCGCGACGGCGTGAAGGCCTTCAAGGACGCGCTCAAGACCGCCAAGGTCGTGCACGAGGAATACCTGCCGGCCGCCACCACCGACTTCACCGCCGGTGCACAGCGCCTCATCGACAAGCTCAAGGACGCGCCGGGCCGCAAGATCATCTTCATCATCTGGGCCGGCGCGGGCAACCCGTTCAAGATCGCCGACCTCGACCTCAAGCGCTACAACATCGAGATCGCCACCGGCGGCAACATCCTGCCGGCCATGACCGCCTACAAGCAGTTCCCCGGCATGGAAGGCGCGGCGTACTACTACTTCGGCATCCCCAAGAACCCGGCCAACGAGTGGCTGGTGGCCAACCACTACAAGAAGTTCCAGACGCCGCCGGACTTCTTCACCGCGGGTGGCATGAGCGCCGGCATCGCCATCGTCGAAGCGCTCAAGAAGACGCAGGGCAACACCAACACCGAGAAGCTCATCAGCACCATGGAAGGCATGAGCTTCGAGACGCCCAAGGGCAAGATGACCTTCCGCAAGGAAGACCACCAGGCCATGCAGTCGATGTACCACTTCAAGATCAAGGTGGACCCGGCCTTCACCTGGGGCGTGCCCGAGCTGATCCGCGAGATCAAGCCGGAAGAGATGAACGTGCCGATCCG
>JBIQJS010000135.1:0-6999 GCA_044507405.1 Rubrivivax sp.
GATCTCGCCCGACAGCTTCTTCACGTCGTCGAGCGAACGCGCGAGCTTCACGCCGCCGCCCTTGCCGCGCCCGCCGGCGTGGATCTGGGCCTTCACGACCCACACGGGGCCGCCCAGCTTCTGGGCGGCGTCGAGCGCTTCCTGCACGCTGAATGCGGGGTAGCCGCGGGGGACCGGCACGCCGGCCTGGCGCAGGATTTCCTTGCCTTGGTACTCATGAATTTTCATCGCGGACTCTCTTCACTCAGGTTCTGGTGGGAACGGTTGACGGCGGGGGAACGATCGGATCGAGGTCGGTACCAGCGCGGATAGTGCACCTGGACGGTCGGGCCGTCGGTGCGCAGCGCATGGCAGCGGTCGAGCTGGAAGGGCTTGCGGTCATCGGGACCATCGCCCCGGGTGTTGATCACCTCGCCGGCGTAGGCTTGCACCACGGCGGTGGGCACCACCTGCGTGAGCTCGGTGAGGTGGGTGCAGCCGGCCACGCCACCCAGCCGTTCGTACACGGCATGGCGGAAACCGCGCAGGAGGTTCAGGCCGGCGAGCTTCGCGTAGGCATCGCCGTGGTCGTTGCAGCGACCGGGGTAGGGCATGCCGCGCGTCTCGGAGCCGGCTTCGACCACGTTGAACTGCTCGTCGACCACCAGGCGCAGCAGCATGTCGTGGATGGGCTCGCCGGCACGGCGCACGCCCTCGGCGAGCTCGGCATCGCGCGTCTTGACGTCGGTGATGACCGCATCGACTTCCCACAGGCCATTGCCACGGGCGTACACCTGCACCTCGATGCTGCGGGTGTGCTGGAGGCGGCGCTGGGGCGCGGCGGCAGGCAAGGCCATCGGCGTTGGGGTGGAGGGTGCAGAGGGCGGGCCTGGCAGGCAGCGAGGCCCTGGTCGAAAACCGGGGGACTTTAGCATTGCGCACCGCACCAAAATGGACCGCGCGTGCGGAATCCGCGCAGCGCGTCAGGGCTGTTCGTCGCCGTCGGGGACGCGCAGCGCGCGACGTATCGCTTCGGACGAAAAGCCCCGCGCCGCGAGAAACCGCATCTGCCGCGCGCGCTCGGCGGCATCGCGTGGCGGCTCGCCGAACTTGCGGGACCACACCTCGCGGGCGCGCGACGCTTCGCTTGCCGCGAGCTGGCACGCGGTGGCGTCGCTCAAGGCCACGCCGTGCTGCGCGAGTTCCTGGCGGATGCGCAGGTTGCCGTAGCGTGCGGCGCGCGCATGCACGCGGCTCTCGACGAACCGCTCCTCGCTGAGATAACGGTTCGCCTCCAGCCAGTCGAGCACGGCGTCGACCTGCTCGGCCGCCGCGTCCTCGTCGACCGGCGGCGCATCGAGGCCCGCGGGCTTGCGGGCGTGGCGCATGAGCTTGCGGCGCAGCTCGCTGCGGCTGTGCTCGCGCTGCGCGAGGATCTGCAGGCCCCGGCCCTTGAGCGACAAGCGGGGCTTCATGCAGGCGCCTTATTCCTCGACGGCGGCTTCCTTGGCGGCGCGGCCGCGCTTGGGCGCCTTGGCGGCTTCGGGCTCGTCTTCAGCCGCCCCCGGCAGCAGCGGGATGCCCACGGCCTCGCGCACCTTGTTCTCGACCTCGCGGGCGAGCTCGGGGTTCTCGCGCAGGAACTCCCGGGCGTTGTCCTTGCCCTGGCCGATCTTCTCGCCCTTGTAGGCGAACCAGGAGCCGCTCTTCTCGAGGATCTTGGCTTCGACGCCCATGTCGATCACCTCGCCCTCGCGGCTGATGCCCTGGCCGTAGAGGATGTCGAACTCGGCTGTCTTGAACGGAGGCGAGACCTTGTTCTTCACGACCTTGACCTTGGTCTCGTTGCCGATGACCTCGTCGCCCTTCTTGATCGAGCCGATGCGGCGGATGTCCAGGCGCACCGAGGCGTAGAACTTGAGCGCGTTGCCGCCGGTGGTGGTTTCGGGCGAGCCGAACATCACGCCGATCTTCATGCGGATCTGGTTGATGAAGATGACCATGGTGTTGGTCTTCTTGATGGTGGCGGTGAGCTTGCGCAGCGCCTGGCTCATGAGGCGGGCCTGCAGGCCGGGCAGCGAATCGCCCATCTCGCCTTCGATCTCGGCCTTGGGCGTGAGCGCGGCCACCGAGTCGACCACCACGAGGTCGACCGAGCCCGAGCGCACCAGCGCATCGACGATCTCGAGCGCCTGCTCGCCGGTGTCGGGCTGGCTGATGAGCATTTCCTGCAGGTTCACGCCGAGCTTCTGGGCGTAGGAGGTGTCGAGCGCGTGCTCCGCGTCGATGAAGGCGCAGGTGCCGCCGAGCTTCTGCATCTGGGCGATGACCTGCAACGTGAGGGTGGTCTTGCCCGACGACTCCGGGCCATAGATCTCGATGACGCGGCCGCGCGGCAGGCCGCCGACGCCCAGCGCGATGTCCAGGCCCAGCGAGCCGGTGGAGACGACCTCGATGTCCTCGATCTTCTCGCCCTCGCCGAGCTTCATGATCGAGCCCTTGCCGAACTGCTTTTCGATCTGGGCGAGCGCGGCTTGCAAGGCCTTGGCTTTTTCGGTGTTGAGTGCCTTGACGGGTGCGTCCATGAATTTCTCCTTGAGATTCAACAGGTTGCCGGCTGCGATTAACGACAGGCTGGATGGATGAACAGCATTCTGCAAGGCGAGTAGGCCAAAGTAAACCCGCTTTTTGGTCAGTTTGGCTTACCATCTCCCGATGGCCGCACCCACCCCCGAAGACGCCTGGCGCCAGACCCACCTCGGCCGCCTGCTGGGCCATGCGCTGCGCCGCTTCGATGAGCGTGTCCTCGCGCTGATGGCCCGCGACGTCGAGGTGCCGCTCGCGCTCTCCAACCTCGCCGCGCGGGCGCAGGTGAGCGCGGCCCACATCCACATCACCCGCCACCTCGCGCTGGAAGGCTCGCGCCTCACCGACCTCGCCATGCGCGCCGGCATGAGCAAGCAGGCGATGGGCGACCTCGTGGACCAGTGCGAGGCCTGGGGCCTGGTGCGCCGCGAACCCGACGCGCGCGACCGCCGCGCGCGCGTGGTGCGCTTCACCGCGACGGGGCTCGCCTGGCTCAAGGCCTTCGAGCTCGCCGTGGCGCAGGCCGACCGCGAGTTCCGTGCCGAGGTCGGGCCCGAGGTGGCGACAGTGGTGGCGCTCGGGCTGGAGGCCTACGCCGGCGCCTGGTCGCCGGGGTGACGGCACGCGCACGGCCGCATGGTTCGCGTCAGCAAATTGCTCCACACTCGCAACCCACGAGAACCACAGGAGACGGCAATGCGCATCTTGATTGCCGAAGACGATCAGGTCCTGGCCGATGGCCTGCTGCGCAGCCTGCGCAACTCGGGCTACGCGGTCGATGCGGTGGCGAGCGGCACCGAGGCAGACGCCGCGCTCGGCTCGCACGAGTTCGACCTGCTCATCCTCGACCTCGGCCTGCCCAGGCTGCACGGCCTGGAGGTGCTGCGCAAGCTGCGTGCGCGCGGCTCGGCGGTGCCGGTGCTCATCCTCACCGCGGCCGACAGCGTGGAGCAGCGGGTCAAGGGCCTGGACCTGGGCGCCGACGACTACATGGCCAAGCCCTTCTCGCTGCAGGAGCTCGAGGCACGCGTGCGCGCCCTCACGCGCCGCGGCCTCGGCACGGCCTCCAGCATCATCAAGCACGGCCCGCTCACCTTCGACGCCAACGGCCGCGTGGCCTACATCCACGACCAGATGATCGAGCTCTCGGCGCGCGAGCTGAGCCTGCTGGAGGCCCTGCTGCAGCGCGCCGGGCGCCTGGTCAGCAAGGACCATCTCGTCGAACGCCTGTGCGAGTGGGGCGAGGAGGTGAGCAACAACGCGATCGAGGTCTACATCCACCGCCTGCGCAAGAAGATCGAGCAGGGCCCGATCCGCATCGCCACCGTGCGCGGCCTGGGCTACTGCCTGGAAAAGATCGCGCCCTGATGCGAGGGTGTCCGGCGCCGGGCCGCCCCACGCCCGTCCTGAGCCGGGACGAAAGACCGGACGCCGCCCCTGGGGGGCCGCAGCGCCGCGACCGGGGGGCCCGGTGAGAAAGGAGCAGCGCTCCCTCTTCGGCGAGATCCTCGACTGGATGCTCGCGCCGCTGCTGCTGCTGTGGCCGATGAGCGTGGTGCTCACCTGGCTGGTGGCGCAGGGCATCGCCAACAAGCCCTTCGACCGGCAGCTGGGCGAGCTGGCAAGGCTGCTTTCGCAGCAGGTCACGCTGCAGTCGCGGGGGGACGGCACGCCGCGGGCGAGCTTCGCGCTCACGCGCGGCACCGCCGACCTGCTGCACACCGACGAGACCGACACGCTGTACTACCAGGTGCTGGGCCTGCGCGGCGAGTTCCTGAGCGGTGATCGTCACCTGCCCGTGCCGCCCGAGGACGACCTCGCGAGCATCGGCCAGGTGCGCTATCGCGACGATGTGATCGGCAGCGAGCCGGTGCGCGTGGCCTACCTCTGGGTGAGCGTGCCGGGCGCGGCCGGCAGCCCGCCGGCGCTCGTGCAGGCGGCCGAGACGCTCGGCAAGCGCTCGCGACTGGCCACCGAGATCATCAAGGGCGTGATGCTGCCGCAGTTCGTCATCCTGCCGCTGGCCGTGCTGCTGGTGTGGCTCGCGCTGGTGCGGGGCATCGCGCCGCTCAACGAGCTGCAGCAGCGCATCCGCCGCCGCGAGAGCCACGACCTGAGCCCGATCGACGAGCGCGAGGTGCCCGAGGAAGTGTCGCCGCTGGTGCGCTCGATCAACGACCTGCTCGCGCGGCTGGACCGCAGCATCGCCACGCAGAAGCACTTCCTCGCCGACGCGGCCCACCAGCTCAAGACGCCGCTGGCGGGCTTGCGCACGCAGGCCGAACTCGCGCAGCGGGAGATCGACGCGGGCCACAGCGATCCGCAGTCGCTCAAGAAATCGCTGCAGCAGATCGCCCGCAGCAGCGAGCGCGCGGCGCGCATGGTCAACCAGCTGCTCGCCATGGCGCGCGCCGAAGACCCCTCGCAGGCGCAGAACCACCAGCCGGTGCACCTCGCGCGCGTGGCCACCGACGTGGTGCGCGACTTCGTGCCGCGTGCGCTCGACAAGCGCATCGACCTCGGCTACGAGGGCCCACCCGCCGACCAGGCCCCGGGGCCAACCGTCCGGGGCCAGCCGGTGCTCCTGCGCGAGCTGCTGCGCAACCTCGTCGACAACGCGCTGCAGTACACGCCCGCCGGCGGCACCGTCACCGTGCGCCTGGTGGACGACCCCTTCGGCCAGGTCGTCGTGCTGCAGGTCGAGGACTCCGGCCCCGGCATCGCGCCCGCCGAACGCGAGAACGTCTTCCAGCCCTTCTATCGCGCGCTGGGCACCAACGTCGACGGCTCGGGCCTGGGGCTTGCGATCGTCAGGGAGATCGCGCAGCAGCACCGTGCCGAGATCGTGCTCGAGGACGCCAACCTGCGCCCGCGCGGCGGCACACCGGTCGATGCCGGCCACGGGCCCGGCGCGCGCTTCACGGTGCGCTTTCCCGCCGCCGGGCAGGCGGCCTAGACTGGCCGCATGCAAGACGGCGCCGCCACGACCCCACGCAAGCTCGACCTGGCCCTGCAAGGCGGCGGCTCGCACGGCGCCTTCACCTGGGGCGTGCTCGACCGGCTGCTCGAGGAAGAAGACCTGCGCTTCAGCGGCATCTCGGGCACGAGCGCCGGCGCGCTCAACGCGGCGGTGCTCGCCACCGGCTTCGAGCGGGGACGCCGCGCGGGCGCGCGTGAGGCCCTCACGGCCTTCTGGCGCGACGTGAGCCGCTCCGGCAGCGTCTTCTCGCCGTTCTCGGTCGGCCAGGCGCAGCAGCTGCACGACCGCCTGCAACTCGACCGCCTGCCGGGCTACCAATGGGTGAGCGCGTTCTTCCGCTCGTTCAGCCCCTACGAGTTCAACCCGCTGCGGCTCAACCCGCTGCGCGACGTGGTGCGCCGCCACGTGGACGAAGACGCCTTGCACCGCTGCAAGCTCCAGCTCTTCATCACCGCGACGAGCGTGACCACCGGCCAGGCGCGCGTCTTCACGCGCGACGACGTCACGCACGATGCGCTGCTGGCCTCGGCATGCCTGCCGCACCTCTTCCATGCCGTCGAGATCGATGGCGAGCCCTGCTGGGACGGTGGCTACACCGGCAACCCGGCCCTCTTTCCGCTCATCTACAACACGGCGTCGCTGGACATCCTGCTCGTGCGCATCAACCCGCTGGCGCGCGAGGGCACGCCCAAGCGCAGCGAGGAGATCCTCGACCGGCTGAGCGAGATCACCTTCAACGCGAGCCTGATGGGGGAGATGCGCGCCATCGCCTTCGTCTCGCGGCTGGTGCGCGAGGGCAAGCTGGAGCCGGGGCGCTACAAGGACCTGCGCCTGCACATGGTGGCCGACGACGAGGGCCTGGCGCCGCTCGGGCCGAACACCAAGTTCAACACCGACCTCGCCTTCCTGGAGCGGCTGCGCGACATGGGGCGCGAGGCGGCCGCGCGCTGGCTCACGCAGCACAAGGCCGACATCGGCGTGCGCAGCAGCCTCGACGTGGAGCGCGAGTTCCTCGCGCCGCGGCGGAAGAAGCGCTGAGGGCGGCTAGCCGCGCACGCTGCGCCGGCTCTTGGCGATCGACATCAGGATGCCCAGGCCGAGGCCGAGCGTGACCATCGCCGTGCCGCCGTAGCTGATGAAGGGCAGCGGCACGCCCACCACCGGCAGGATGCCGCTCACCATGCCCATGTTGACGAAGGCGTAGGTGAAGAAGCTGAGCGTGATGGCGCCGGCGAGCAGGCGCGAGAAGACCGTGGGGGCCTCGGCCGCGATCATGAGCCCGCGGAAGATGAGGAAGACGAAGCCGAACATCAGCAGCGCGCAGCCCAGGAGGCCGAACTCCTCGGAGTAGGCGGCGAAGATGAAATCGGTCGTGCGCTCGGGGATGAACTCCAGATGGGTCTGCGTGCCCTTCATGAAGCCCTTGCCCGACAGGCCGCCCGAGCCGATGGCGA
>JBIQJS010000136.1:0-6990 GCA_044507405.1 Rubrivivax sp.
GTCTGGGGCGAGCCCGGCACCAACGGCCAGCACGCCTACTTCCAGATGCTGCACCAGGGCACCGACGTCGTGCCGGTGGAGTTCATTCTCGTCAAGCGCCCCACGCATGGCCTCACCGACCTGCACACCAAGCTGCTCGCCAACGGTCTCGCGCAGAGCCAGGCGCTGATGCTCGGCAAGAGCACCGAAACGGCGGCGCAGGAGCGCGCGCCCACCGCCTCGCCCGAGCTCGACGCCGCCACCATCGCGCGCCACCGCACCTTCCCCGGCAACCGGCCGAGCACCACGCTGCTGCTCGATGAACTCAGCCCGCGCAGCCTGGGCGCGCTGATCGCGATGTACGAGCACCGGGTTTACACGAGCGGTGCCCTGTGGGGCATCAACAGCTTCGACCAGTGGGGCGTGGAACTCGGCAAGGCGCTGTGCAACGACCTGCTGCCGCGCCTGGCGTCCGGCGACATGGACGGGCTGGACGCGTCCACCGCCGGCCTGATCGCCCGTCTGCGGGCATGAAGAAGCACATCGTTTTCGACTTCGGCGGTGTCGTCTTCCAGTGGCGCCCGAAAGAGCTGCTGCAGCGCACGCTGCCGCACCGCGCGATCGACGAAGCCGCGGCGCAGCGGCTGGTGGCGGACTTCTTCCAGAACTACGAGGGCGACTGGGGGCGTTTCGACCGCGGCACGATCGAAGTGCCTGAGCTGGCGCCCCTGATCGCCGAGCGCCTGGGCTTCGAGGTGGGCGAGGTGCAGGCGGTGATCGACGCCGTGCCCGGCGAGCTGCAGGCCCAGCAGGAGACGGTGGACCTGCTGCACCGCCTGCACGACAAGGGCCACAGGCTCTACTTCCTCTCCAACATGCCCGAGCCCTACGCCGTGCACCTGGAGAGCACGCACGAGTTCTTCTCGCGCTTCACCGACGGCGTCTTCTCCTCGCGCGTGAAGCTCATCAAGCCGGAGCCCGCGATCTTCGAGCTCGCGACGCAGCGCTTCGGCATCGAGCCCGCGCAGACCGTCTTCATCGACGACGTGGCGAAGAATGTCGAGATCGCACGTGCCCATGGCTGGCATGCGATCCAATTCATCACGGCGGCGCAGGTCGAAGCCGAGCTGGCCGCGCTGGGCTGAGCGCGCCGCGCGCCTGTCGCGGCTCAGCTGCGCAGCCGGCTGTGCCGCGGCACGCTCGCCAGCAGGAACTCCATCTGGTCGGCAAGGATGCGGCGGCCGCGCAGGATCATGTCCTCGTGCAGGCTCGGCACGTAGGGCAGGTAGAGCAGCGACATGTTGGCCTCTTCCGGCAGGCGGTTGCCCTTGTGGCCGTTGCAGGCGCGGCAGGCGGTGATGCAGTTCATCCAGGTGTCGTGCCCGCCGCGCGAGGTGGGCACGATGTGCTCACGCGTCAGGTCATCGGTGGGGAAGCGACCGCCGCAGTAGGCACAGACCTGGCGGTCACGTGCAAAGAGCTTGGGGTTGGACAGGGCGGGCGTCTGGCGCCACGCGCGGCTCGGGACGGCGCCGCGCACCGCAATGATGGGGTGGACTTCGATGCGCGACTGCAGGCCGGTGCGGCGCTGGGTGCCGCCACGCAGCACATAGAACGCGTCGCCCAGCGTCCAGGCCACACCGTCGCTGGCGTAGATGACCGCCGCTTCCTTGGCCGAGATCCATGATTGCGGGCGGCCGGACACATCGAGTTGCAGCACTTCCACAGGTCACTCTCCTTGGCGGAGCGTAATCCATTCTGTGCCGTGAGGCCAATAGCGGCGCGGGTTGCGGCGCAGTCGGCGCGCCACAGTCTCACGTGCTCAATCGGCCGCCGGATAGAGCCCGCGCGTTCTCGCCATCAGCCGCACGAAGCCGAGCAGGGTGTCGATGTGGGGGGTGGCCATGCCGAGCCTGCCCCCGATCTCGTGGACGGCGGTGACGATGGCGTCGATCTCGAGCGGCCGGTTGGCTTCGCTGTCCTGGAGCATCGAGGTCTTGAAGGCGCCGAGCTGGCGGGTGACGTTGAGTCGGTCCTCGCCCGATTGCGCAATCGGGCAGCCGATCCGTGCGCCGACCTCGGCCGCCTCGGCCATGGCCTGCAGCATGAAGCGGCGCACCAGCGGGTCGTCGAGGATGCGATCGGCCGTCGCGCCGGTCAGCGCGGAGACCGGGTTCATGGTCATGTTGCCCCAGAGCTTGAACCAGATCTCGCGGCGGATGTCGGCACTGAGCTCGGCCTTGAAGCCGGCGGCCTCGAAGGTGCTCACGAGCTGCGCGGCGCGCTCGCTCGTGCCGCCCTCGGGCTCGCCGAAGATGAGCCGTTCGCCGAAGCCGTGCTGCACCACGCCCGGCTCGGGCTGCGAGCAAGTGAGGTGCACCACGCAGCCGATCACCTGCCCGAGCGGCAGCGCCTCCCCGAGCGTGCCTTGCGGGTCGACGCTTGCGAGCTGCAGTTCCCGGGGCGCGTAGCGCTCGCGCAGCGCCGGCGTCTGCAGGAACCACCATGGCACGCCGTTCATCGCGGGCACGATGAGCGTGCGCGGGCCGATCAAGGGCGCCAGGGAGGCGGCCGCTTCAGGCAGTGACTGGCCCTTGAGGGCCACCACGAGCACGTCCTGCTCGCCGATGCCGGCTGCATCGCCGTGGGCGCGGATGGCCGCAGTCGATTCCTGTCCCCCCATGCGCAACCTGAGGCCGTGGGCGCGCACCGCGTCCAGCGTGCGCCCTCGTGCCAGCGCACTGACGTCATGCCCGGCCTGTGCCAGCCTGGCGGCGAGGAGGCCGCCCACGGCCCCGAGTCCTGCCACGGTGATCTTCATGCGCGGCATCCTAAGTGGCTCCGAAATAAGGGTTAACACTGAGTTGCAGCGCTCGGCAGGCAGGTCGTCATGCAAAAAGACCGAGAAAAAGTGAGAAAGACGCCGCCGGGGGCTCGCTTTTGCGGCAGCAGGTCGGTAAAAATAGAACGATCGTTCGTTCACTTTTGAACCCGCACGCCTCATGAGTGCCAATCCCCGCACGTTGCGCGAAACGCCGCGCCAGATGCAGAAAGGTCAGCAGACCCGCGCCGCGATCCTGGAGGCTGCGCTCGGTCTCGCCTCGCACATGGGCCTGGAAGGGCTGTCGATCGGCGCGCTCGCCGACGTGATGCACATGAGCAAGTCGGGCGTGTTCGCGCATTTTGGCTCTCGCGAGGAGCTGCAGATCTCGGTCATCCGCGAGTACCACGCCAAGTTCGAGGAAGAGGTCTTCTTTCCTGCGCTGCGCGAGCCGCGTGGCCTGCCGCGCCTGCGCGCATTCTTCGAACGCTGGATCAAGCGGGTGTCGGTCGAGCTCGATTCGGGCTGCATCTACATCAGCGGCGCCGTCGAGTTCGACGACCGGCCCGGCCCCGTGCGCGACGCGCTGGTGGAGATGGTGCGCAGCTGGCACCTCGCGCTCGAGCGCGCGATCCGCATGGCGATCGACGAAGGCCATCTGCGCGAGGACACCGATGCGCAGCAGATGCTCTTCGAGATCCACGGCCACATCCTCGCCGTCCACCACGACGCGCGCTTCCTCAAGCTGCCCGGTGCGCTGGACCGCGCGCGCAGCGGCTTCGAGCGCGTGGTGGGCTTCTACGCCACGCCCCCGCGCCCGGCCGCGCGCGCCGTGCGGCGCTGATCCGGTTCGCCCGCTTCTTTCTCAACGCCCCTTCGACACCACACCCAAGGAGTTCCACGATGGCCCAGTACACCCCCCCGCTGCGCGACATGCAGTTCCTCATGCATGAAGTGTTCAACGTGACGGAGGAGCTCAAGGCGCTGCCGCCGCACAAGGACATCGATGCCGACACCATCAACGCGGTGCTCGAGGAAGGCGGCAAGTTCGCGTCGCAGGTGGTCTTCCCGCTGAACCAGAGCGGCGACACCGAAGGCTGCACGCTCGACAAGACAACGCACGAGGTCACCGCGCCCAAGGGCTTCAAGGAGGCCTACCAGCAGTACGTCGAAGGCGGCTGGCCCGCGCTGAGCTGCGACCCGGCCTACGGTGGCCAGGGCCTGCCGCACCTGGTGAACCAGTGCATCTACGAGATGCTCAACTCGGCCAACCAGGCCTGGACCATGTACCCCGGCCTGTCGCACGGCGCCTATGAAGCGCTGCACGCGCACGGCACCGACGAGCAGAAGAAGACCTACCTGCCCAAGCTCACGAGCGGGGAGTGGACCGGCACCATGTGCCTGACCGAGCCGCACTGCGGCACCGACCTCGGCCTGCTGCGCACCAAGGCCGAGCCGGCCGGCGACGGCACCTACAGGATCACCGGCCAGAAGATCTTCATCTCCGCCGGCGAGCATGACCTGGCGCCCAACATCGTCCACCTGGTGCTGGCCCGCCTGCCCGACGCACCCGCCGGCTCCAAGGGCATCTCGCTCTTCGTCGTGCCGAAGTACATGGTCAACGCCGACGGCAGCCTGGGCGAGCGCAACAAGATCTTCTGCGCCGGCCTCGAAGAGAAGATGGGCATCCACGGCAACGCGACCGCGCAGCTGGTGCTCGAAGGCGCGCTCGGCACGCTGGTCGGCCAGCCCAACAAGGGCCTGGCGGCGATGTTCGTGATGATGAACGCGGCCCGCCTGGGCGTGGGCAACCAGAGCCTGGGCCTGACCGAAGTGGCCTACCAGAACGCCGTGGTCTATGCGAAGGACCGCATCCAGATGCGCGCGCTCTCCGGTCCCAAGGCACCCGACAAGCCGGCCGATCCCATCATCGTGCACCCCGACGTGCGCAAGATGCTGCTCACCGCGCGCGCCTACGCCGAAGGCGGCCGCGCGCTCGGCATGTGGACCTCGCTGCAGCTCGACAAGGAGCTCAACAGCGACGACGAGGACGTGCGCAAGGAAAGCGGCGACCTGGTCGCGCTCATCACGCCCATCGTCAAGGCCTTCCTGACCGACAACGCCTGGATCGCCACCTCGCATTGCATGCAGGTCTACGGCGGCCACGGCTTCATCAAGGAATGGGGCATGGAGCAGTACGTGCGCGATGCCCGCATCAACATGATCTACGAGGGCACCAACACGATCCAGTCGCTGGACCTGCTGGGCCGCAAGGTGCTGGGCGACAACGGCGCCAAGCTGAAGAAGTTCGGCAAGATCGTGCAGGCCTTCGTCGAGGAAGAAGGCACCAACGAAGCCATGCAGGAGTTCGTCAACCCGCTGGCCGACCTCGGCGAGAAGGTGGTCAAGCTCACCACCGAGATCGGCATGAAGGCCTTCGCCAACCAGGACGAAGTCGGCGCCGCCGCCGTCGACTACCTGCGCGTGGTCGGCCACTTGGTGATGGGCTACTTCTGGGCGCGCATGGCCAAGGTCGCGCTCGACAAGCAGGGCTCGGGCGACCCGTTCTACACCGCCAAGGTCATCACCGCGCGCTTCTACTTCGCCAAGCTCTTCCCCGAGACCGCGAGCCTCATCCGCACCGCACGCGCGGGCTTGAAGCCGCTGATGGAGATGGACGAGGCTTTGTTCTAAGCTGGCCCGCCCCTACCTCAAAGCCAGGAGACACACGATGAAGAAGCTGCTGGCGGCTGCGGCCGCGCTGCTGGTGTCGGCTGCTGCGCATGCGCAGTCCTCGCCGGTCGGGCTGTGGAAGACGATCGACGACAAGAACAAGGTCGAAAAATCCCTGGTGCGCATCACCGAGAGCAATGGTGTCGTGAGCGGCAAGGTCGAGAAGATCCTCGACCCGGCCGCCCAGCCCGATGCGGTCTGCGGCGAATGCACCGGTGACCTGAAGGGCAAGCCCATCGTGGGCCTGCCCATCATCACCGGCGCGAAGAAGAACGCCGAAGCGCCGGGCCAGTGGGACGGCGGCACCATCCTCGATCCGGCCAACGGCAAGACCTACAAGCTGCGCCTGCGCGTGTCGGACGACAACAAGACGCTCGAGGTGCGCGGCTACATCGGCACGCCCATGATCGGGCGCTCGCAGACCTGGCATCGGGTCCAGTGAGCGCCATGGGCGACGTGGCAGGCATGGCCTGGCAGGCAACGATCGGTGCGCGCTCCGGCGCGCGCTGGTGGTTGCACCGCCAACTGAAGAAGCCGTTCTTCGGCCGCTTCATGAAACCGTGGCGCTGGCCGCAGGGCGTGCCGGCCGACGGCTGGCAGCGCGTCACCATCGCAAGCGGCAGCCATGCCGCCTTGAGCGCCGTGGCGGCCGACACCCCGGCGTCGCCGGTGCGTGGCGTGGTCGTCTGCGCACACCCCATGGGCCTGGCGAGCAAGGGCTTCTGGCTGCGCAACGGCCATGCGCAGCAGCTGCTCGACGCCGGCTTCCATGTCGTGCTGTTCGACTTCAACGGCTTCGGCGAAAGCCCGTCGACCAACTTCGACTGGCCGGCCGACGTCGTGGCCGTGGGGCAGTGGGCGCGCAGCCGCTACCCCGGCCTGGCGGTGCATGCGCTGGGGGCGTCGTTCGGCGCGATGAACACGCTCAACGCGATGCCGCACCCGGACTTCCCGTACGAGCGCATCGTGGCCGAATCGTGCGCGGCCACGCTGCCGCTCTTCTGGAAGGCCTATCCGTTCGCGCACGCGGTGCTGCGTTTCGGCCAGGTGTTCGCGCCGGCGATGGAGCGCAACCTGCGCGCCGAGTGGTGCATCCGCGCCATGAAGCCCTCGTCGCGCCTGCTGCTGATCCACAGCGAAGGCGACCGCTGGACGCCGGTCTTCCATGGCGAGCGGCTGCAGGCCGCCGCGCCTGCCGGCGCACGCCTCACCCGCCTGACGCTCACCCGCGCCGACCACACCCACGGCCTGCGCGACGAGCCCGAGCGCTACTGGCCGGCGGTGCACGAGTTCCTCACCGCCGCCTGATTTCCACAAGAAGCACAACCTTTTCTCTCTCTCAACCGCCTCGAAAACCCGTTCCAAGGAGAAGACCGTGAGTCGATTCAATGTCCGCAAGGTCGCCGTGCTCGGCGCCGGCGTGATGGGCGCGCAGATCGCCGCCCACCTCGTCAACG
>JBIQJS010000137.1:0-6950 GCA_044507405.1 Rubrivivax sp.
GCTCAGCCGCCCGTGACCGGCGGAAAGAACGCGAGCTCGGCGTCGTCGTGCAGCGCGGCCGACTCGTCGCACAGCGTCTGGTCGAGCGCCGTGCGGATGGCGCGGGTGCGCGCGAGCGCCTCGGCATGCGCGCCGCCGCGGGCGATGAGCGCGTCGCGCAGCTGGGCGACGGTGCTGCCTCCCGCCATTTCGACCGTCTCTCCGGAGCCGAGCGCCTCGCGCAGCGAGGCGAAGTAGCGCACGCGGATCTTCATGACACCCACTCCGCCAGCGAAATGAAGCGCACCATGTCGCCGGCGCGGATGGTGGTCTCGGGCGGGTTGTCGATCAGGCCATCGGCCCACACGGTGGAGGTCAGCACGCCTGAGCCCTGGTTGGTGTAGAGGTCGAGCCCGCCACGCTCGTTGCGCCGTGCTCGCAGGAACTCGCGGCGACGGTCGGCGCGCGGCCAGTCGAAGTCGGCGCGCATGGGCAGGCCCACTGGCTGCAGCGCGGTCGCGCCCTGCAGCTTGAGGAGCAAGGGTCGCACCGCGAGCAGGAAGGTCACGAAGCTCGACACCGGATTGCCCGGCAGGCCCACGAAGAGCGCGTGGCCCGCATCGCCACGGCGCACGCTCCCGAAGGCGAGCGGCTTGCCCGGCTTGATCGCGATCTGCCAGAGGTCGAGCGCGCCCTCGGCCTGCACCGCGGGCTTGAGGTGATCCTCTTCGCCGACGGACACGCCGCCGCTCGTCACGATGAGGTCGTGCCCTTGTGCGGCGCGGCGCAGCGCGTCGCGGGTGGCCGTGAGGTCGTCGGGCACGATGCCAAGGTCGGTGCACTCGCAGCCGAGCGCCTGGATCAGGCCTCGCAGCGTGTAGCGGTTGGAGTTGTAGATGGCACCGGGCCTGAGCGGCTCGCCGGGCATGGCGAGCTCGTCGCCGGTGGAAAAGAGCGCCACACGCGGGCGACGCGCCACCGTGAGCGTCGCCGCACCGGCCGTGGCGGCGAGCCCGAGCGCCTGCGGCGTGAGGCGCAGCCCGCGCGGCAGCGCCACCGCGCCCTGCGACAGGTCTTCTCCGCGGCGCCGTACCGCGGTGCCGGGACGGGGCACGACCTGAAGGCGCACGCCGGCCTCGCTCGCTTCGCACTGCTCCTGCATCACCACGGCATCGGCGCCTTCGGGCACCAGCGCGCCAGTGAAGATGCGCGCGGCCGTGCCGGCTGCGAGCGGCGTGCCCACGGTGCCGGCCGGGATGCGCTGGCTCACGGGCAGCACGGTGCCGGCAGCCGGCACGTCGGCGCTGCGCACGGCGTAGCCGTCCATCGCGCTGTTGTCGGCCGAGGGCACGTCCACCAGCGAGCGCACGTCCTGCGCCAGCACGCGGCCGAGGCCGTCGAAGGTGGAGACGATTTCAGTGTCGACGAGCGGCGTGACCGCGCCGAGCAGCCGCGACAGGGCCTCGTCAAGCGTGAGGAGCGTCGAGGGGCGGAACGTATTCATGGCGTACGGCGTGTTGGAGCAGGAAATCGGCGAGGCCCTGCGCATCGTCGAGATCGAAGACCGGCAGGCCCGTGGGCACCGGCAGATTCTGCGGCGCGTCGGTGGCGACCGCGACCACATAGGGATCGTCTGGATAGTGCGCGGGTTCGCCGGTGCCGGCACGCCAGACCTCGACCTTGAGCAGGTCGGCATGCTTGAACCCTTCGACGACGGCCCAGTCGCAGGCCACGAGCTCGGCCAGCAGCTGGTGCACGCTGGGCTCGACCTCGGTTTCGTATTCGCGGATCTTGGCGAGCCGCCGGCTGGAGGCGACCACCACCTCGAAAGCGCCGGCCTGCCGATGGCGCCAGGAATCCTTGCCCGGGTGGTCGATGTCGAACCGATGGTGCGCGTGCTTGACCACCGAGACCCGCTGTCCGGCCGCCTTGAGGCAGCCGATCAGCTTCTCGATGAGCGTCGTCTTCCCCGATCCCGAGTAACCGCTGACGCCGACGACTTTCATCGCAGCGCCTCCCCAGCGGGGAACGACGGCCGGAGTGCCCGCCTAGACACCGGGCAGCGCACCATCACACATGGGCCGCGATGTAGCCCTTCACCGCGTCCACATCCGCCTTCATCACCTGGAAGCGCTTGGGCAGCTGCTCGATGCCCACGAGCGCGGCCGGGCGCTCGGGCTCGCGCCCCAGGGCCTCGACGATGGTCTCGGCGAACTTGGCCGGCAGCGCCGTCTCCAGCACGATCATGGGCACGTTGGGCTCGATGAATTCGCGCGCGACCTTGAGGCCGTCGGCCGTGTGGGTGTCGATCATCACGCCGCACTGCTCCCAGGTCTGGCGGATCGTCGCCACGCGGTCGGCGTGCGTGCTGTGGCCCGACTGGAAACCATAGACCGCGATGCGCTCGAACTCGGCCGGGCTCAGCTGGAAGTGGCCGCTGCGCAGCAGCTCGTCGTGGAAGAGCTCGCGCGTGCGCTCGGCGTTGCGGCCGAGCAGGTCGAAGACGAAGCGCTCGAAGTTGCTCGCCTTGGAGATGTCCATCGACGGGCTGGACGTTTCATACGTCTCGGCGCTGGCGCGCGGGCGGTAGACGCCGGTGCGGAAGAACTCGTCGAGCACGCGGTTCTCGTTGGTCGCGAGCACCAGGCGCTTGATCGGCAGGCCCATCATGCGCGCCACGTGGCCGGCGCAGATGTTGCCGAAGTTGCCCGAGGGCACGGCGAAGCTCACCCGCTCGCCCTCGGCCTGCGTCGCCTGGAAGTAGCCGGCGAAGTAGTACACCACCTGCGCCAGCAAACGCGCCCAGTTGATCGAGTTGACGGTGCCGATGCGGTGGCGGCGCTTGAACTCGAGGTCGTTGGAGACGGCCTTGACGATGTCCTGGCAGTCGTCGAACACGCCTTCGATGGCGATGTTGTGGATGTTGGCGTCCTGCAGGCTGAACATCTGCGCCTGCTGGAAGGGGCTCATGCGGCCATGCGGCGAGAGCATGAAGACACGCACGCCCTGCTTGCCGCGCATGGCGTATTCGGCCGCGCTGCCGGTGTCGCCGGAGGTGGCGCCCAGGATGTTGAGCGTCTCGCCGCGGCGGGCCAGCTCGTACTCGAAGAGGTTGCCGAGCAGCTGCATCGCCATGTCCTTGAAGGCGAGCGTCGGGCCGTTGGAGAGCGCTTCGAGGCAGAGGCCGGGCTGCACCGGCTTGAGGGGCACGATCTCCTTCGTGCCGAAGACCTCGGCGGTGTACGTCTTCTCGACGATGGCGCGCAGGTCGGCCGCCGGGATGTCGTCGATGTAGAGCGACAGGATCTCGAACGCGAGCTCGGCATACGAGAGGCTGCGCCACTTGGCGAGCATGGCGCGCGTGACGATCGGGTAGTGCGTCGGCAGGTACAGGCCGCCATCGGGCGCGAGGCCCTCCAGCAGGATGTCGGAGAAGCCGCGCGGGGTCTTGTCGCCGCGGGTGGAGAGGTATTTCATGCGGGGTCGGTGCTCAGTTGAGCTCTTCCTTGCGGATGCGCACGATGGGCGCGAGGACCGTGGGCAGCGACTGCATCTGCGCGATGGCCTTGTTCATCTCGCCCTCGACCGTGTCGTGCGTGAGGATGATGACGTCGGTCTGCGCCTCGCCGTCGGCGGACTCCCGCTGCAGCAGCGCGTCGATCGAGATGCCGTGCTCGGCCAGGATGCCGGTGATGCGCGCGAGCACGCCGGCCTGGTCGGCGACCTGCAGGCGCAGGTAGAAGGACGTGACCACCTCCGCCATGTCGAGGATGGGCGTGCTGGCGAGCGCGTCGGGCTGGAAGGCCAGGTGGGGCACGCGGTGGTCGGGGTCGGCGGTGTGCAGGCGCGTGATGTCGACCAGATCGGCGATGACGGCCGAGGCCGTGGGCTCGGAGCCCGCACCCTTGCCGTAGTAGAGCGTGGTGCCCACGGCGTCGCCGTGCACGACCACGGCGTTCATCGCGCCTTCGACATTGGCGATCAGGCGCTTGGAGGGGATCAGCGTGGGGTGCACGCGCAGCTCGATGCCCTGCTTGTCGTCACGCCGCCTGGTGATGCCCAGCAGCTTGATGCGGTAGCCGAGCTGCTCGGCATAGGTGATGTCGGACGCCTGCAGCCTGGTGATGCCTTCGACGTAGGCGCGGTCGAACTGCACCGGGATGCCGAAGGCGATGGCGCCCATGAGGGTCGCCTTGTGGGCCGCGTCCACGCCTTCGATGTCGAACGTCGGGTCGGCCTCGGCGTAGCCCAGGCGTTGCGCTTCCTTCAGCACCACGTCGAAATCCAGCCCCTTGGCGCGCATCTCCGAGAGGATGAAGTTGGTGGTGCCGTTGATGATCCCGGCGATCCACTCGATGCGGTTGGCGGTCAGGCCCTCGCGCAGCGCCTTGATGATGGGGATGCCGCCGGCCACGGCCGCCTCGAAGGCGACCATCACGCCCTTGGCATGCGCCGCCGCGAAGATCTCGGTGCCGTGCACGGCGAGCAGCGCCTTGTTGGCGGTGACGACATGCTTGCCCGCGGCGATGGCGTCCATCACCAGCGTCTTCGCGATGCCGTAGCCGCCGATCAGCTCGACGACGATGTCGATCTCGGGGTTGGCGATGACCTCGCGGGCATCGGCCACCACCTTGGCGGCGTCGCCGACGACCGACTTCGCACGGGCGACGTCGAGGTCGGCCACCATGGTGATCTCGATGCCACGGCCCGCGCGGCGGCGGATCTCGTCCTGGTTGCGCTGGAGCACGCTGAAGGTGCCGCTGCCGACGGTGCCGATGCCGAGGAGGCCGACTTGGATAGGCTTCATAGTGGTTCTCAGTGGTGCCGCTTGGCGTATTGATGCAGGAAGCGCGCGATGCGGCCGATCGCGTCGGTGAGGTCGTCGCTGTTGGGCAGGAAGACCACGCGGAAGTGATCTGGGTGCAGCCAGTTGAAGCCGGTGCCCTGCACGATCAGCACCTTCTCTTCGGCGAGCAGCTCGTAGGCGAACTGCTGGTCGTCGGCGATCGGGTAGATCTTGGGATCCAGGCGCGGAAACATGTAGAGCGCCGCCTTGGGCTTGACGCAGCTGACGCCGGGGATATCAGTGAGCAGCTTGTGCGCGAGATCGCGCTGGCGGCCGAGCCGCCCGGTGGGTGCGACCAGGTCCTTGATGCTCTGGTAGCCGCCGAGCGCCGTCTGGATCGCCATCTGCCCCGGCGTGTTGGCGCACAGGCGCAGCGAGGCCAGCATGTTCAGGCCCTCGATGTAGTCCCTGGCGTGGCGCTTCTCGCCCGACACCACCATCCAGCCGGCGCGGTAGCCGCAGGCGCGGTAGTTCTTGGACAGGCCGTTGAAGGTGACGAAGAGCACGTCGTCGGCAAGCGAGGCCATGCTCGTGTGCTCGTTGCCGTCGTAGAGCGTCTTGTCGTAGATCTCGTCCACCAGCACGATGAGCTGGTGCTGCCGCGCGACCTCGATGATCTCCAGCAGCACGCTCTCAGGATACAGCGCGCCGGTCGGGTTGTTGGGGTTGATGACGACGATCGCGCGCGTGTTGGGCGTGACCTTGCGGCGGATGTCGGCGACGTCGGGCATCCAGTCGGATTGCTCGTCGCAGACGTAGTGCACCGGCGTGCCGCCCGACAGGCCCGTGACGGCCGTCCACAGCGGATAGTCGGGCGCAGGGATCAGGACCTCGTCGCCATTGTTGAGCAGCGCATTGAGGCTCATCGCGATCAGCTCGGAGGCGCCGTTGCCCAGGTACACGTCATCGACTGTGACCCCCTGGATGCGCTTTTCCTGGGTGTAGTGCACCACCGCCTTGCGCGGCGCGAAGAGGCCCTTGCTGTCGGTGTAGCCGGCGGCAACCTGCGAGGGCAGGTTGCGGATCATGTCCTGCACGATCTCGTCGGGCGGCTCCAGGCCGAAGGCCGCCACGTTGCCGATGTTGAGCTTGATGATCTTGTGGCCGTCGTCCTCCATCTGGCGGGCCTTCTCCAGCACCGGCCCGCGGATGTCGTAGGCCACGTTGGCCAATTTGCCGGACTTGACGATGGGCTTCAACACGGTCTCCAAAGCGGCGCAAAGCCTAGAATTATGGTCCATCGCCTCGAGCGCCATGCCTGCTGCCGCCTGCCGTGCGGCAGCGCACTTTCCGGATCCGTGAATTGAAGCTGCAACCCGACCGCATCGAAGGCGTGAACGTGATTTCGGGCCTCACCACGACGACCGTTTCGGTCAACGGCGTGGAGCACACGAGCAGCATCGTCATTCCCTGGGTGGGCGACGTCGGCCCCTGGGGCACGGCGGGCTTCGACGCCCTCTCTGCCGCCGACTTCGACCGCCTGGTCACGTACGGCCCCGAGCTCGTGATCTTCGGCAGCGGCCCCCGCATCCGCTTCGCGCCACCTCTGCTGCTGCGCAACCTCATGGCACGACGCATCGGCGTCGAAACCATGGACACGCGCGCTGCCTGCCGCACCTACAACGTGCTCGCAGGCGAGAGCCGGAAGGTGGTGGCGGCACTCCTCGTCGGCTGACGCCTCGCTCCTTCTAGGGAGGCGCGTGGCGTGCGGGCGGCACCTCGCAAGCCCTTATAATTGCGTGCTACGCCTTACAGGGCGCAACTCCAGAATTCTTCATGACGCCAGCCCTCAATAAACCCCTCCCGGAATTTGAAGCGCTCGCAACCGGTGGCGTGAAGTTCACGCCCCAGGCATACGCCGGGCAAACGGTCGTGCTGTACTTCTATCCCAAGGACAACACGCCCGGTTGCACCACCGAAGCGATGCAGTTCCGCGATCGGCACAAGGACTTCGTGAAAGCTGGCGCCGTCGTCTTCGGCGTGTCGCGCGACAACATGAACTCGCACGACAAGTTCAAGCAGAACCTTGAACTCCCCTACGAACTGATCGCCGACACCGAAGAGAAGCTCTGCCACATGTTCGGCGTGGTCAAGAACAAGATCATGTACGGCAAGAAGGTCAAGG
>JBIQJS010000138.1:0-6896 GCA_044507405.1 Rubrivivax sp.
GCGCCGGTGGAGTGCATGTAGCGCACCAGCCAGCCCCAGGGCACGTCGCGCATGATGTACTCGACCGAGGCGAAGGCGAGGTTCGCGTCGGGCTTGTAGTGCATCACGAGGAAGATGCCGGTGACGATCTGGATCACCAGCACGATGAGGGCGAGCGACCCGAAGACGTACCAGAAGTTGAAATTCTTCGGAGCGTAGTACTCGCTCATGTGCTCTTTGTAGAGCTTGCTCGCGGGAAAGCGGTTGTCGACCCACGTCATCAGCTTCTCGCCGATCGGGGCATTGGGGCTGACTTGCTTGAACTCGGCCATGTTTGTTCTCCTGAAATGCCTCTTCTCGCCTGGGTTCAGGCCTTCTTGTCTTCGCCGATCAGCAGACGGGTGTCGGACAGGTACATGTGCGGGGGCACTTCGAGGTTGTCAGGAGCGGGCTTGTTCTTGAAGACGCGGCCGGCCATGTCGAAGGTCGAGCCATGGCAGGGGCACAGGAAGCCGCCTTGCCAGTCTTCGGGCAGCGAGGGCTGGGCGCCGGTCTGGAACTTGTCGATGGGCGAGCAACCGAGGTGGGAGCAGATGCCCACGGCCACCAGCACGTCGGGTTTGATCGAGCGGTGCGGATTGCGGGCGTATTCGGGAGTGAGTTCGGTCGGCTTGCGCTCGGACATCGGGTCGGCGAGTTCGGGGTCGAGCTTGGGCAGCGTGGCCAGCTGTTCCGGCGTGCGCTTGATGATCCACACCGGCTTGCCGCGCCACTCCACGGTGACCTTCTCGCCGGGCTTCAGCGCGCTGATGTCGACCTCGACGGCGGCACCGGCCGCACGGGCACGTTCGGACGGTTGGAAGGTGCTGACGAAGGGGACGGCAGTGGCGACACCACCGACTGCGCCTGCGCCACAGGCGATGGCAACCCACGTGCGGCGGCCTTGATCGACTTGCTGGTCACTCATGGAGGTCCTCGGGTACGGTCTTCTTTGCGGAAGATGACTTCTTAATCAGGGGCAACCGGCGATTCTAGCGGACGTGTCAAGCCTTCCCGGCGTGCTCGACACGCCCCATGCTCGCCCCAGACGCGTCCGCATGCCTTGACAGCGGCCGACGCTTGGCAATACTGCGCCGCACCAAGACACAGGAGAAGAAGATGGGATTCGCCAAGGAGTTCAAGGAATTCGCGATGAAGGGCAATGTCGTCGACCTCGCGGTCGGCGTCATCATCGGCGCGGCCTTCGGGAAGATCGTCGACTCGGTCGTGCGCGACCTCGTCATGCCGGTCATCGGGAAGATCGTCGGCGGGCTGGATTTTTCCAGCTACTTCATCATGCTGTCCGACCCACCGCCGGACTTCAAGGGGCCGATGACGTACGAGGCGCTCACCAAGGCGGGCGTGCCGCTCTTCGCCTACGGCAACTTCATCACCGTGGCGCTCAACTTCATGATCCTGGCCTTCATCATCTTCGTGATGGTCAAGCAGATCAATCGGCTCAAGAAGGAGGCGCCCCCGCCGCCCCCGGCCGAAGCACCGGAAGACGTGCAGCTGCTGCGCGAGATCCGCGACGCGCTCAAGAAGTAGCCTTCCCCTGGCGCACAGGCGGTTGATCCGCCTTCCCGGGCGGCCCGTCGCCCGGGGGCAACGCCGTGGCCGGCCCGCTCGGTTTGGCCCCATACTTGCAGGACGTGCGCTCCGACGATGAGCTAGTGACCAGAGCGCGTCCCGGCTGGCCGCCCCGCGGCCCCGCTCCGAGATGAATCAGACCGACCCACGCGCCCAGGCTGCGTTCGACGCGGCCATGCACCACATCAAGACGACCACGGCCACGGTCGCCGACCGCGTGAGCGACCATCTCGGCGTGCTGGCCTCGGCCGCCACGCGCATCCTCGAGCGCGATGCGCTGATCAACACCCAGCTCGACCTGCGCCGGCACATGAGCACCTTCGTGCTCGTGTTCGCCGACACCCTGGCCAAGCGGGTGACGCGCGAGCTGAGCCCCAATCGCGAGACCGGCCGCAGCCTGGCCGAAACCGACTGGCAGTCGCTCAGCCTCGTGGCCGACGACGAGGTCGAGGAGCAGATGCACGCCAACCGCATCGGCCAGGCCATCAGCCACGGCTGCGAATGGGAGCTGCGCGAGATCGCCTCCTTCACCGGCCAGCTCCTGGGCATCGGCCGTGCGGACCACGAGCGCAACCCGCTGCGTGGCGAGGTGCTCGGCGAGGCGATGTACCGCGCGATCACCTCGGTGACCAACGACCGCGAGTGCCGCAAGATCCTCTCGCGCGAGCTCGCGCTCGGCATGTCGCGCGTGATGCCGCAGTGCTACGCCGACATCCTGCGCGACTTCCGCGCCCGCGGCATCCAGCCGGTGGGACTGTCCGTGCGCGGCGTCGAAGGCCCGGGCAACGAGATCGCGCGGGACCATGTCATCTCAGGCTACGACAAGCTGCGCCGTGAGAATGGCGGCTCCACCGGCGGTGGGCATTTCCGCGGCAGTGCACACGTCGCCTTCGACGAGCCAGGCGGCACGGGCGGCACCGGCGGACGGCCCGCGACCGGCTACGGACCCGGCCCGGCAGGTGCCGCTGGCGCTCCCCCCGGCGGCCTCGGGGGCGGCGGCTGGGGTCCGGCGGGGCCGGCGTCGGGCTACGGCGCTCCCGCGAGCGGCCATGGCGGCCGGACGATCCCCGGCGGCAGCTCCGGGTCGAACGCCAAGGGACCGGCAGGCCCCACGTCCCGCAGCGGCATCCCGAGTGGCGCCGGCCGCGGCGGCCCGGTGAGCGCCGCGGCGCAGGCCGACGCCGAGCTGATGGCCCTGATCCGCCGGCTCACCTTCCTGGCCACACGCCCGGCCGACCTCGGAGGGGTCACCGCTGCGGCGGGCCTCGGCGGCACCGGCGGCTACAGCGGCGCCGGATCGCTCAGTGGTCCGGCCACGGGTGGCAGCGGCTACGGCGACATGGCCTCGGGCCTGATGGCCGCCAACCTGATCCGCGCCCACCGCGAAGAGCTGCGCCAGGCCTCCACCGGCACCCTCGATCACATGGTGATCGACGTGGTCGGCAGCCTCTTCGACCAGATCCTCTCCGACCCGCGCGTGCCGCCGCAGATGGCGCGCCAGATCGCGCGGCTGCAGCTGCCGGTGCTGCGCGTGGCGCTCGCGGACAACTCCTTCTTCTCGTCGCGCAAGCACCCGGTGCGCCGCTTCGTCAACCGCATGGCGTCGCTGGCGGCGGCATTCGAAGACCTGGACGAAGGCACCGGCAAGCAGTTCATGGCGCACGTGCGCGAGCTGGTGCAGGAGATCGTCGAGGGCGACTTCGACCAGATCGAGCTCTATTCCTCCAAGCTCACAGCACTCGAGAACTTCGTCGCCCAGCAGGCCAAGGCCGACGTGGAGGCAAGCGCCAAGGCGGTGTCGGTCGTCGACGGCAAGGAGTCCGACCTACGCGTGCAGCAGCGCTACATGCTGCAGCTGCGCACCGCGCTGACCCCCCTGTCGCTGCCCGACTACCTGCGGGACTTCCTCGCGCAGGTGTGGAGCCAGGCGATCGCGCTGGCGACCCGGCGCGACGGCGCCCAGTCCGAGACGGTGCAGCGCCTCAAGCGCGCGGGCCGGGACCTCGTCATGAGCGTGCAGCCCAAGGGCTCGCCCGCACTGCGCAAGAAGTTCCTCATGCAGCTGCCACCGCTCATGAAGGACCTGAACGAGGGCATGAAGCTCGTCGGCTGGCCCGAGGCGGCGCAGAAGGATTTCTTCGGCAAGCTGCTGCCGGCGCACGCCGAGTCGCTCAAGGCTTCGCCGCTTTCCGAGCTCGACTACAACCTGCTCGCCAAGCAGGTCGAAGGCGTCTTCAACACGCCGGTGCCCGAGCCCGACGCGCTCCTGCGCGACGTGCCGATGACGAGCACCGCCGGCGCGCCGGTGGCGCTGGAGCCGCAGTTCTCCGACACCGAGGCGCAACAGATCGGCCTGGTCGACGAGGCCTCGGTCGACTGGTCCAAGGACGTGGACATCGACCTCTCGTCGATCGAGCCCGAGCCAGAGCCGGTCAACAGCGCGCCGGACACCACGCCGGTCGACCTCAACCTCGATCTGGCGGCCCAGCTCGACATCAACCTCGATGCCGCCGAGCCCGCCGAGCCCACGCAGGGCGTGCAGCTCATGGATCACGTGAAGCTCGGCTTCGCATACCGCATGCACCTGAACGACCAGTGGCAGAAGGTGCGCCTGAGCTACGTGAGCCCGGGGCGGGCCTTCTTCGTCTTCACCCGCGGCAAGCGCCACACCGAGACGGTGTCGCTCACCGCACGCATGCTTTCGCGCATGTGCGAGACCGGGCGCTTCAAGGCCTTCGAGAGCGCCTACCTGATCGAGCGCGCCACCGCGCGCGCACGCAAGCAGCTGGCGGCGCTCACTGCCAACAGCAAGTAGCGATCAGGCGGCCAGGCGCCGCGCCATGCGCAGTGCCGCGACCAGGCTCGACGCATCTGCGCGGCCGGTGCCGGCGATGTCGAAGGCCGTGCCGTGGTCGGGGCTCGTGCGCACGAACGGCAGGCCGAGCGTCACGTTCACGCCCTGCTCCACCCCGAGGTACTTCACCGGAATGAGGCCGTGGTCGTGGGTCATGGCCACCACGACGTCGAACTCGCCCGGATGCTGCGGCGTCTGGCGCGCGCGCATGAAGACCGTGTCCGGCGCGTAGGGGCCGCGCGCGTCGATGCCCTGCGCGCGCGCATCGGCGACGGCGGGCGCGATGATGCGCTGCTCCTCATCGCCGAAGAGACCGCCCTCGCCCGCGTGCGGGTTGAGCCCAGCCACCGCGATGCGCGGCGCGCCGATACCGAAGGCGCGCAGGGCGGCATCGGTGATGCGGATCGTCTCCAGCACGGCCTCGTGCGTCACCGCGTCGATCGCGCGGCGCAAGGACATGTGGATGGTGACCAGCACCGTGCGCAGCTCGTCGTTCGCCAGCATCATGCGCACCGCCGGCAACGGCCCGCCGGGCGGCGCGGCCAGCGACTGCAGCATCTCGGTGTGGCCAGGAAAGCCGACGCCTGCCGCGGCCAGCGCTTCCTTGTGGATGGGCGCGGTGACGACACCCCCCGCTTGCCCTGCCTGCACGAGCCCGACCGCCTGCTCGATGCAGGCCGCGGCCGCGGCCCCGGCACGCGCGTCGATGCTGCCGATGCGCGCCTGCATCAGATCGGCGGGCAAACCCTGCGCCGGCAGGACCGGCACACAGCGCGGCGGACACGACCACGCATCCTGCGGCGTGTCGATCACCGCCACCGCGCAGCCCTCGGCGGTCCACGCAGCCGCGCGGCGCATCACGGCCACGTCGCCCAGCAGGAAGGCGCCATGCGCCTGGCCGCTCGCAAACGCCCGGGCGACGATCTCCGGGCCGATGCCGCAGACATCGCCCATCGTGATGACCAGGGGCGCGTCGCTCATCGCATCAGGCCGGGTTGTCGATCTCGACGTAGCGGTGCTCGAGGCCGAAGTGCTGCGCCACGTGCGCCGCGAGCGCGGGCGCGCCGTAGCGCTCGGTGGCATGGTGCCCGCACGCGTAGAACGCCACGCCCGTCTCGCGCGCGAGATGCGCCTGCGGTTCGGAGATCTCGCCCGTGATGTAGGCATCTGCGCCGGCTGCGATCGCCGACTCGAAGTAGCCCTGGGCGCCGCCCGTGCACCAGGCGACCCGCCTGACGCTGGCGCCCGCGCGGCCCTCGACCATCACCGGCTCGCGGCCCAGCCGCTCTTGCAGCAGCGCCTTGAGCGCGCCGGTGTCCAGCGGTTCCGATGGCGCACCGATCCAGCCGATCTCCTGTTCGCCGAAGCGCCCGTCCGGCGAAAAGCCGAGTCGCGCGCCCAGCTGCGCGTTGTTGCCGTACAGCGGATGTGCATCGAGCGGCAGGTGATAGGCGTAGAGGTTGATGCCGTGGGCCATCAGCCGCTCGACGCGTGCCTTGAGCCATCCGGTGAGGCGGCCGTCATGGCCGCGCCAGAAGAGACCGTGGTGCACCAGGACGGCGTCGGCCTTTTCATCGATCGCAGCGTCGATGAAGGCGCGGCTCGCGGTGACGCCCGAGACGAGCTTGCGCACCTCCTCCCGGCCTTCGACCTGCAAACCGTTCGGCCCATAATCGCGGAACTTCCCCACGTCGAGCAAGGCGCCGAGGTAGGACTCGATGTCAGAGCGTGTGGCCATGAAGAGATTCCAGGATCCGGTTGATGCGCAGGACGTGGCTGATTTTCTCCCAAGCCGTCACGGTGGCGGTGGCAGTGTGGTTCGTCGTGGCCACCCTGAAGCCCGAATGGCTGCGGCGCGACATGCGCACGCTGATGCCGGAGGCGGTGTCCATCCTGCAGGCGCCTCCGATGGCGCCCAGCGCTTCGGCTCCGGCCGGCGCGGTCGTGAGCTATGCGCAGGCCGCACGGCGCGCGACGCCGGCCGTGGTCAGCATCACCGCGAGCAAGACGCCGCAGCGCAATCCTCACACCGAGGACCCCTGGTTCCGCTTCTTCTTCGGTGACCAGTTGCAGCGCCAGCAGCGCCCGCAGGTGGGCCTGGGCTCGGGCGTGATCGTCTCGCCCGAGGGCTATCTGCTCACCAACAACCATGTGATCGAGGGCGCCGACGACATCGAGGTGCAGCTGTCCGACGGTCGGCGCGCGAGCGCCAAGGTGGTGGGCACCGACCCCGAGACCGACGTGGCCGTGCTCAAGATCTCGCTCGACAAGCTGCCGGTCGTCGCCTTCGGCAGCGTGGAGACCGCGCAGGTCGGCGACATCGTGCTTGCCATCGGCAACCCCTTCGGCGTGGGCCAGACGGTGACCGCCGGCATCGTGAGCGCGCTCGGGCGCAACCAGCTCGGCATCAACACCTTCGAGAACTTCATCCAGA
>JBIQJS010000139.1:0-6869 GCA_044507405.1 Rubrivivax sp.
CCACGGCCTGGTTCAGGAATGTTGTGGACGGCGCCATGTTCCGCGCGAGGAGCGCAGAGCCGCAGACGGCGATGCTGGCGGCGATGACGTAGCTCGCCGGAAGGCTCGAAGAGGAGGGCGCGCTGGGGGTTCGGGACACGTGGACCTGGGAGGCGAACGACAACGCAGGGAGTGCGCGGACTTTACATGCCGCTCGGAAGATGGCGCTGCAAAGTTCAGTCGTTCACCTGCGCTCCCACAGGCATCAACCCGAGCAAGAGGCCAGCATGCAGCGTCGCCGCGGACCGCGGCCCCTCGCGAGCATCTTGTGCCCGTTCAGTTAGGAGAAGTGGTGGGGCACCCGACGACGGCCATGCGCTGCGGCACATTGCTGCTGCACGTCCAACTGCCTTCCGGCGAACGGGTCCATGCCACCGCATTGCCGACCAGCGCAGCGACCGCGCTAGCGTTGAAGGTGGCAGTGATGGTGAGAGGCGGCCCGAAGTTCACCTGTGGGTAACCGGCACCTACGGGAAGCGGTGCTCCGGCGTTCTGTACGTTACCGCTCAACAGCGTCGAGGCAACGGCTTGCAGGTTGCAGTCTGGAGGTGTCTGCGTCGTGCCCACCGGGAAGTTGGAGTTCGGCACATTGCGTCCCTCCAGCACGCAGGTTTCCACGGCACCCTTCAAGCCTCCGGCCTCGCCGACCACCCGTGAAACCTGTGTCCTCGCGACATAGATCTGGTACTGCGGGATGGCGATCGCCGCAAGGATGCCGATGATCGCCACGACGCTCATCAATTCGATGAGCGTGAAGCCTCGCTGGTACTTGCGCTGATCCATGGTCAGTCGAAATCAAGGGTAAAAAAAAGCCCCGCATCGCGGGGCTCCTTAGCGACGGTTCGCTTAGTACTGAGCTTCGCAGCCCTTGGCGCGGTACTTGGCGTCGAGGGCGGTCGTCACAGCACAAACCCAGGTGCCGTTGACGTCACGGCGCCAGCGAAGCGTTTGACCAGCCAGAACACCCGCTGCGCCGCTGCCGAACTGAGCAGTGATGTCGCTATCACCAGCCGGGTTGAGCGTGACCTGAGCGTAGCCCGTTCCGGCAGGCGGCACAGCGCCTTGGCCTTGCTCAGCGCCGATCGTGTTGTCCACCAGCGACGAGGGGGTTGCCTGAAGGTTGCACTCGTTCGCTGCCTGCGCATTACCTGCCGCAATGTTTGACGAAATCAGCGTGGTACGCCCTTCCAGCAAGCAGGACTCAACTGCCGACTTCAGGTTGCCCGCTTCGCCCATCACACGCGACACCTGCGACTTGGCGACATACGTCTGGTACTGCGGCAGCGCGATCGCCGCCAGGATGCCGATGATCGCAACCACGATCATCAGTTCGATGAGGGTGAAACCCTTTTGCATAGAACGCTTCATGTAAAGCTCCTGAGAGGAATGGGACGAGGGGTAAGACACGACTCTTCAGTTGCAGCGGTCGTGCCAGCCGGGATCGCATGAAAAACCGTGGAATCCGCCCGCTGTTCTGACACAAACGGTCAGGGGGTGATGCAGTTCACGTTGCACGCCGACACAGATTGACGGAAATCGTCACCGCAGCGTCAGGGGAGGTCGAGCACCTGGCCGGCCTGCAGGGCCCGCAGGTGGTGGCGGGTGGGCAGGCGACCGACCTCGGCCATCACGGCTTCCACTTCGCCCGGCTTGATGTGGGTGATGTGCACATCGACGCTGCCGGCCAGTTGCGCCAGTTCCACGCCGAGCGTCTGCGGGTGCAGGTGCTGGCTGAGGCCGGCGACGTCGCGCTCCTCGTCGCTGAAGGCGGTCTCGATCACGAGGTGGGCGACCTTCATCGACGCGAGCCGCTGCCAGAGCGCCGGGTTCGGGCCGGTGTCGCCGGTGTAGACCCACCATGCTTCCTCGCCTTGCAGGGCAAAGCCGACGGCCGGCACGGTGTGCGCGGCGCTCAGCACCTCGAAGGTCTTGCCGCCGAGCGACAGGCGCTCGCCGACGGCGAACGGCACGAGCCTGAGCACCGGCCGGTCGGGCCGCGGCAGGCGGGTGAAGTCGGGCCAGATCACGCCATTGAAGATGTGCGTGCGCAGCGCCTGCAGGGTCTCGGGCAGCGCATGCACCTCGATCGGCGGGCGGCCCTGCGCGCTGCGCAGGCGCATCACGGCATCGGCGAGCAGGCCGATGGCGAGCACATGGTCGAGGTGCGAATGGCTGATGAGGATGTGGTCGATCCGCGCCAGCGCCTCCAGTGGCAGATCGCCCACCCCGGTGCCGGCGTCGACCAGCACGTCGTGATCGACCAGGAAGGAGGTGGTTCGGCTGCCGGCAGCGATGGCGCCGGAGCAACCGAGGACGCGGATTTTCATGGGTGGCACAACATGCGTGGGCGCAGGGTCGCGCTCGACATGCGCGGTACACGGATGCTGCCGTCACGCTTTTCCCGCCGCAAGGTCGCAATGCGGCAATTCGCAACCAACGGAAGCCGCTTGCCACACGCCCTGCGCGGGCGCGTGAAAAGCATCACGCCGAGAAAAGCGCGGCCTCAGGCCTGGATGAACTGCATCTGCGTGCCGGCAAGTTCGATCACGTCGCCGTTCTTCAGATGCAGGGTGTCGCCCACCAGCGGATTGCCGTTGATGGTGGGGCGCGTGGCGCCTTCGACGTGGGCGAAGACATAGCCGCCCGGCCGCTTGGTGATGGAGGCGACCTGCACGCCGGGCTTGCCGACGGTGGTGACGACCTTGGTCAGCGCGACCTCGCGGCCGGCCGCTGCGCCGTTGAGGACCTTGATGGTGCCCGGAACGACCGAAGGGCCCGCGCCGCCGAACCCGGAATTGGGGCCCTGAGCCGAGGTGTGCGCGAAGCCCTGGCTGTAGGCCGCAGGGGCCGCAGCGCCCTGCTTCATGATCATGGTCTTCTCGTAGTCGGTGCCGTCGTCGACCAGGTACTTGATCTTGTACTTGCCGATCTCGACGGTGTCGTTGTGCGTCAGCAGCTGCTTCTTGACGGCCTTGCCGTTGATGTAGGTGCCGTTGGTGCTGTTGAGGTCTTCGATGAAGACGTCGGCGCCGACCATCTGGAGCACGGCGTGTTCGCCGCTGACGGCGAGGTTGTCGATGACGATGTCGTTGTAGGGGCGCCGGCCGAGGGTCGTCTTGTCTTTGGTGATCTGGACTTCCTTGATCACCACACCGTCGAGCGATACGACCAGTTTGCCCATGCTAGACCTCGTGCCTCTTTTCGTCTGTCTTGATTCGTCGTGTGCGCCGATGCGCGCCGCTCAGCGCCGGAAGGGCCACCACGAACGCGCTGGACTGCTGATGCTGCGTACGCGCGCCAGTATCACAGAAATATTGTCCTTGCCGCCCGCGTCGTTGGCCGCGTCGACGAGCGCGGCGCCCGCTTCTTCGAGCGAGTCGCACGACTGCAACAGCTGCGCGATGCTCTCGTCGTCGACCATGTCATTGAGGCCGTCGGAGCACAGCAGATAGACGTCGCCCGGCATCAGGTCGTGCAGGTGCGTCTCGAGCAGCACGGTGTCTTCCACGCCCACCGCGCGGGTGACGAGGTTCTTGTTGGCCGAGAACGCCGCCTGCTCGGGCGTGATGAGGCCGGCGTCGATCTGCTCCTGCAGCAGCGAGTGGTCGTGCGTGATCTGCTGCAGCCGCCCGCCGCGCAGGCGGTAGGCGCGCGAGTCGCCGACGTGGCCGAGCAGCAGCCGCCCCTCGCGGAACGCGCCGACGACGAGCGTGGTGCCCATGCCGGCGTACTGCGGGTTGGAGTTGGCGGCGTTGAAGATGGCGCGGTTGGCGTTGTCCACGCAGATGTCCATCGCGCGGCGCACGTCGGCGTCGGACGCGGAGGCCGAGGCTTCCTGCAGCCAGCGGCCGAGCTCGGTCTTGATGAAGGAGGTGGCCATGCCGCTGGCGACTTCGCCGGCGTTGTAGCCGCCCATGCCGTCAGCCAGAACGACGAGGCCGGCTCCCTCGTGGACCGCGATGGAGTCTTCGTTGTTGTTGCGGGCGCGTCCGGTGTCCGTGGCACTGAAGAACTCGAGCGTCATGGCGTGATGGCGGGCGCGGTGAGGTTCATCGACCAGGGAGGGATCAGAGGCCAGGATTGTGCCCTGTCTGGGCACGCTCCATCTTCACCGTGGCCGCGAATCCGCTGGATTCGGGGGGGCCGGCGCTGGGGTCGAGGGGGGCAGGCTGATGACCCTCGGCCTGCATGCGCGCCGCCACCGCGCGCAGCTCCGCGGCCAGCTGCTGGCCGCTCGGGTAGCGGGCCTCGGGCCGCTTTTCCAGTGCGGTCGCGACGACACGCGCCAGCGCCTCGGGCAGGTCCGGGCGAATGCTGCGCACATCGGGCGCCGGCTCGTTGGCAATCTGCTGCATGAGGGTCGCCATCGACTCGGAGCGGTGGGGCAAGCGTCCGGTGAGCAGCTGGAAGAGCATGACGCCGAGCGAATAGAGATCGCTGCGGCCGTCGACGCGCCGCCCGGCAAGCTGCTCGGGCGACATGAAGGAGGGCGTGCCGAGGACCATGCCGGTGCGGGTGCGCGACGAGTCGGCGATGCGGGCGATGCCGAAGTCGGTGACCTTGACCAGCCCGCTGGCCGGATCGATGACCACGTTGGCCGGCTTGATGTCACGGTGCACCACGCCATGGCTGTGTGCGTAGTGCAGGGCCTCGGCGACGCGCGCCACGATGTTCACCACCGCCGGCACCGGCAGGAGGCGCGGCGGCTGCGCCCAGGCTTGCAGGTTCTCGCCCTTGAGGTACTCCATCGCGATGTAGGCCAGGTCGCGCTCCTCGCCGGCATCGAAGATGGTGACGATGTCCGGGTGCTGGAGCCGCCCGGCGGTCTCGGCCTCACGGAAGAAGCGCTCGCGTGCGTCGACCAGCTCGTCACCCGCGAACTCGCGGCTGAGCGCCATGGTCTTGATGGCGACCAGACGGCCGATCTTGGGATCGCGGCCGAGATAGACCGCCCCCATGGAGCCCCGCCCCAGCTCACGCTCGATGCGGTAGCGGCCGAGGGTCGTGTGCGGTCCGGGTTGTGTGCTGCGGCCGTGGCGCGAAGCGGCGCCCGCGGGGATCGAGGTCGTGGCCGCCTCGGCGCGAGGCGCTGACTGCACGCGGCGCCCGGACAGCCAGCCGCCGTGGCCGAACACCAGCGCCACCGTGGGCAGCAGGGCCCAGCCCATCGGCAGGCGCAGTTGCCACCAGAGGAGGACCGCGACGATCCAGAGGCTGGTGGCGAGCGTGAAGGACACCGCCACGCCGGCTTCGCGCCGCAGCCGCGGCAGCACCCAGGCGATCTCCGCGGCCACCACCAGCAATGCGAGGACCGTCAGCCCCCAGCCGGTGATCGACATCCGCAGAAGATGCTCCGCCATGCCCAAGCCCTGTGCCTCGCCTCGCAGTTCTGGAGCCGGGACGGTATCACAGCCTCATGCGGCCGGAAGGGGCCGGACGGCCCCGCGGTGGTCAGCCGTGCGAGCCGGAGGCCGCGGCCTTGGCGCGCCGTGTGCGCACGGCCAGGCCGAGCAGCCACACCAGCACCGCGCCGGCCACGCCTGCGGCATAGCGCAGCCAGGCCACCGGTTCGCCGGGTTGGGATCCGGTCGGCAGGTGGGCGACGATGGCCGGATCCGTGACGGCCATCGTCCCGGCGATCCATCCCAGCAGCATGCCGCCCAGCGTGATGACGACCGGGAAGCGGTCCATCAGCTTGATCACGAACTGGCTGCCCCACACGATGATGGGGATGCTGACCAGCAGGCCGAAGATCACCAGCGGCATCTGGTGGTCGCCGCCCGCGGCCTCGGCTGCGCCGGCAATGGCGATGACGTTGTCCAGGCTCATCACGAAATCGGCCACGATCACCGTCTTCACGGCGGCCCACAGCCGGTCGCTCGACTGAATGTTGGCGTGGCCTTCTTCATCGTCGGGCGCCAGCAGCTTGATGCCGATCCACAGCAGCAGCACCGCGCCGACCAGCTTGAGGTAGGGAACCGCGAGCAGCGTGAGCGCGAAGAAGATGAGGATCACGCGCAGCAGGATGGCGCCGGCCGTGCCCCAGAGGATGCCCAGCCGCCGCTGCTTGGGCGGCAGCGACCGGCAGGCGAGTGCGATCACGACCGCGTTGTCGCCGCCGAGCAGGATGTCGATCATGATGATCTGGCCGACGGCGATCCAGAACTCGGGGGTCATGAACTGTTCCATCTGCAGGCGCTTTCGTGCTGGAGGCGAAGGGTGGGAGTTTAGGAAGGTCGCGGCCCGCGCGGGTGCGTGGAACTACGTGACCCTTCAATGAAAAGGCCGCGCACGCGGCGCGGCCTCGTGAGAAGGCCGGTCAGTTCAGAGCAGGCCCTTGAGCAGCTTGCCCATCTCCGACGGGTTGCGCGTCACGGTGAAACCGCACTCTTCCATGATGGCGAGCTTGGCATCGGCCGTGTCGGCGCCGCCCGAGATCAGCGCGCCGGCGTGGCCCATGCGCTTGCCCGGAGGGGCGGTCACGCCCGCGATGAAGCCGACGATGGGCTTCTTCATGTTGGCCTTGCACCAGCGCGCCGCATCCGCTTCGTCGGGGCCGCCGATCTCGCCGATCATGATGACGGCATCGGTGTCGGGGTCGTCGTTGAAGAGCTTCATCACGTCGATGTGCTTGAGGCCGTTGATCGGGTCGCCGCCGATGCCGACCGCGCTCGACTGGCCGATGCCGAGTTCGGTGAGCTGCGCCACCGCTTCATAGGTCAGCGTGCCCGAGCGCGAGACGACGCCCACGCGGCCCTTCTTGTGGATGTGGCCGGGCATGATGCCGATCTTGATCTCGTCGGGCGTGATGAGGCCGGGGCAGTTGGGGC
>JBIQJS010000140.1:0-6822 GCA_044507405.1 Rubrivivax sp.
CACGGTGAGCGACTTGAAGATGTTGCGCTCCTGCGGCACCCAGCCGATGCCGGCGGCCGCGCGCTGATGCGGCGGGAGTGTCGTGATGTCGCGGCCGGCGAGCACGATGCGCCCGGCGTGGCGGCGCGTCACGCCGACGAGCGTGTTGAGCAGCGTGGTCTTGCCGGTGCCGTTGCGCCCGAGCAGCGCGAGCGACTGGCCGGCTTCGAGCGTGAGGTCCACGCCCTGCACCACCACCGCCTCGCCGTAGCCGGACTTGAGGCCTTCCACGCGCAGCAGCTCAGCCATGGCCCACCTCGTGTCCTTCACCAAGATAGACCGCCTTCACGCGCGGATCGCTGGAGATGGCGGCCACGTCGCCTTCGGCGAAGAGCGTGCCGTTGACGAGCACGGTCACCGTGCGGGCGAAGTTGAAGACGAGGTCCATGTCGTGTTCGATGAGCAGGATGGTCACCTCGGCCGGCAGCGCGCTGATGGTGTCGAAGATCTCCTGGCGCTCGCCCTCGGGCACGCCGGCCACCGGCTCGTCGAGCAGCAGCACGCGCGGCTCGCAGGCGATCGCGGTGGCGATCTCCAGCAGCCGCCGCTTGCCATAGGCGAGGTGCTGGACCTTCTGGTCCATCACGTCGTCGAGGCGGAACGCCTTCAGGAGCGCCTCGCAGCGCGCGGCCACGCGGGCGTCGTGCCCCAGCCGGCGCCACCAGCGCTGGCTGATGCCGAGCTGCGCGCTCACGGTGAGCGCGAGCGATTGCAGCGGGGTGAGGTCGCCCCAGAGCTGGTTGATCTGGAAGGTGCGCACGATGCCGCGGCGCACGCGCTGGTGCGCGCTCAGGCGGGTGATGTCCTCGCCATCGAGCGTGATGCGCCCGGCGGTGGGCTCGGCCACGCCGGTGAGCAGGTTGACGAGCGTGGTCTTGCCCGCCCCGTTGGGGCCGATGAGCGCATGCCGTGCGCCCTTCTCGACCTTCAGCGAGACATCGTTGGTCGGCACGATGCCGCCGTAGCGCTTGACCAGGCCGTGGGTTTCGAGGACCACCGTGCTCATGCGCCACCTCCACGCTTGAACCAGGTCCAGGGGCGCACCGCTCGTTCTCGCCCGACGAGCATCAGCACGACCAGGAAGAGGCCGAGCCAGAAGGTCCAGTACTGCGGCGTCCAGCTGGCGAGCAGCTCCTGCAGGCCCTTGAAGGCGAGCGCGCCGAAGATGCCGCCGTAGAGGTAGCCGGTGCCGCCGATCACCACCATGAGCACGAGGTCGGCGCTGCGGTGGAAGTCGAGGCCATCGAGCGACGCGAAGCCCGAGGTCTGCGCCATCAGGCCGCCGGCCAGGCCCGCGATGGCGGCGGCCAGCGTGTACACCGCCGCGAGCCGCGCGTTGACGGACAGGCCGATGGCGGTGGCGCGCAGGCGGTTGTCGCGCAGCGCCTTGAGCGAATAGCCGAAGGGCGAGTGCACGATGCGTCGCGCGATGAGCATCACGACCACCAGCACCGCGAGGCTGTAGGCGTAGGCGGTGCGCCCGTAGAGGTCGAACTCGAAGCGCCCCAGCAGCGGCCCCATCATCACGCCCTGCAGGCCGTCGGCGCCGCCGGTCAGCCAGTCGAGCTTGTTCGCCAGTTCATACAGCACCGCGGCCACGCCGAGCGTGACCATGAGCCGCGTGAGATCGGTGCCGCGCAGGACCAGCAGGCTCGCCACGGCGCCCAGCACCGCGGTGGACAGCATCGCGACCGCCAGCCCCACCAGCGGATCGGGCATCACCTCGCGCGCGAAGAGCCCGGCCACGTAGGCGCCGAAGCCGAAGAAGGCCGCGTGGCCGAGCGAGACGATGCCGGCATAGCCGAGGATGAGGTCCAGCGAGACGGCGAAGAGCGCGAGGATCGCGATCTCGTTGAGCAGCAGCGAGTGCCCGCCGGGGATGAAGAGCGGCACGACGGCCGCGACCACGAGCGCGATCTCCCACCAGCGCCAGCGGGCGCTCGCGAGCAGCGAAGCATGCACCGCGTTCATTTCGCCACCTTGTGACCGAAGAGGCCCTGCGGCCGGAGGGTGAGGATCACGATCATCAGCGTGTAGACGATGAACGAGCCCAGCTTGGGCGCGTAGTACTTGCCGAAGACATCGGCGATGCCCAGCAGCAGCGCCGCCAGCAGCGGGCCGGTGATGGTGGTGGTGCCGCCGACCGAGACCACGATCAGGAAATACACCATGAATTTCAGCGGGAAGCTCGGGTCCATGCCCAGCACTTCCACGCCCAGCGCACCGCCCAGGCCCGCGAGGCCGGAACCGGCGGCAAAGGTGAGCAGGAACACGCTGTTGGTGTTGATGCCCAGGCCCTGCGCCACGCGCGGGTCGTCGACGGCGGCGCGCAGCCGGCTGCCGAAGCGCGTGCGCGAGAGGACGAGCTGCAGGGCCACCGTGAGCAGGCCGCAGATCACGATGATGAAGAGCCGGTACTTGCCGATGCCCACCTCGGCGAGATCGAAGCGCCCGCGCAGCCACTCGGGCACCGAGATCATCTGCTGCTGCGAGCCGAGCAGGTAGTCCACCCCCGTGACCGCCATGAAGACGAGGCCGATGGAGAAGAGCACCTGGTCCAGGTGCGGCCGGTGGTACATGGGCCGGTAGAGCGTGCGCTCGAGCACGGCACCGGCCAGCGCCGTGAGCGCGAAGGCGATGGGCAGCGTGGCGAGGAAGGGCACGCCCAGCTTGTTCATCAGGAGCACGGTGACGTAGCCGCCGGCCATCGCGAAGGCGCCATGGGCGAGGTTGATGAAGTTCATCAGCCCCATGGTCACGGCCAGCCCCACGGCCAGCACGAAGAGCAGCATGCCGTAGGCGATGCCGTCGAAGAGGAGGGTCAGCATAGGCAATGGAGCATGGAACGTGGCGCGCGCAAGGCTCGGCGAAGATCGATCGGCGGAGATCGAAAGCGTACGCGCGCCGGAGCGCCGGGCCGCTCCCAAGCCCGGCGCGCTCCCCCGTCGGGGGATGGCGCCGCAGGCGTCAGGGGGCCGTTACTTCGCGGCGGCCTTGGCCGGATCCTTGACCTGCTTCTGCACGTCGAACTCGACGTTGTGCAGCTGGCCGCCGACACGCTCGACGCGGCGGATGTACATGTCGTGGATCACGTCGCGCGTCTCGGGGTCGATGGTCATCATGCCGCGCGGGCTCTCGAAGGTCGCGCCCTTCATCGCCGCCAGCAGCGCATCGCCGCCGCCCTGGCCCTTGGTCGCCGCCAGCGCCTTGTAGACGAGCGCCATGCCGTCGTAGCCGGCCACGGCCATGAAGTTCGGGCGGAACTTGTTGGCGGCCTCGAATTCCTTGACGAACTTCTGGTTGAGGGCCGACTTGTGCGCGGCCGCGTAGTGGTGCGAGGTGACCACGCCGAGCGCGGTGTCGCCCATGTCGTTGAGCTGGTCGTCGTCGGTGATGTCGCCGGTGCCGATGAGCTTGATGCCCGACTTGTCGAGCCCGCGCTCGGCGAACTGCTTCATGAAGGCCGCGCCCTGGCCCGAGGGCAGGAAGACGTAGACCGCATCGGGCTTGGCATCGCGCACCTTCTGCAGGAAGGGTGCGAAATCGGGCGCCTTGAGCGGCGAGCGGATCTCCTCGATCACCTGGCCGCCCTTGGCGGTGAACTGGCTCTTGAAGAACTTCTCGGCGTCGATGCCGGGGGCGTAGTCGCTCACCAGCGACACCACGCGCTTGATGCCGTTGGCCGCCGCCCAGTCGGCAATGCTCACCGCGGCCTGCGGCAGCGTGAAGCTCGTGCGCACCACGTAGGGCGAGGCGTTGGTGATGGCCGAGGTGGCCGCCGCCGTCACCACCATGGGCGTCTTGGATTGCGTGGCGATGGGCGCCGTGGCCATGGCGGTGGGCGTGATGCCGAAGCCGGCGATGACGTCCACCTTCTCGTTGACCACCAGCTCCTGCGCGATGCGGCGGGTGGTGTCGGCCACCGCGGCATCGTCGCGCACGATCAGCTGAACCTTGCGGCCGGCCACGGTGTCGCCGTGCTGCGCCATGTAGAGCTTGGCGGCGGCTTCGATCTGGCGGCCGGTGGAGGCCTGCTGGCCGGTCATGGGCAGGATGAAGCCGATCTTGAACGGCGCGCCCTGGGCGTGCACGGCCATGGGCGCCGACAAGGCGAGCGCGAGCGGGACGAGCCCGAGGAGGAGCTGGCGTTTTTGCATGTTGAATGTCTCCGGATGAGGCGGCTTGAAGTGCAAGGAGGCCTTGCAGGGTGGAATGGACTGTGCGCCCGTCGCGCGCTATTCGGCAATCAGGGAGTTCGACTAGCAGCTATGCCAACGCAGCATGACGGCCGGCGTCAATCGGCGCGGTAGGCGGTGTCCAGCACCACGCCGCCGCCCGCCACGCGCGACACGCAGGCGCACAGGCGCCGGTTCTCCTCGCGTTCGTGGGGGCTCAGGAAGACATCGCGGTGGTCGATGCGGCCTTCAACCGAGATCACGTCCATCGCGCACAGGCCGCACTCGCCCTTGCAGCAGTCGGAAAGCGTCTCCACGCCCGCTTCGGCCAGCACGTCGAGCAGCGTGCGCTCGGGCGGCACCTCGATGCGCAGCCGATGCCGCGGAATTTCCACCCAGAACGGCTCGGCGGCATGGTGGCCGCTGTTGCCGAAGGTCTCGAAGCGCAGGTCGGCCACCGGGCGGCCGGCCGCGGCCCAGGCATCGCGCGCAGCTTCGAGCAGGCCGAGCGGGCCGCAGACCAGCAGGTGCGCGCCCGGTGCGAGCGTGGCGATCTCCTGCTCCAGGCGCAGCCGCTGGCCGGCCTCGCTGCAATAGGTCTGCAGCCGCGCGCCGAGCGCGGCCTGGAGCGTGTCGGCATAGACGAGCTCGGCCGCGCTGCGCGCGGCGTAGCACATGCGCACGTCGGCGCCGCGCGCGGCCAGCAGCTGCGCCATGCCGACCAGCGGCGTGATGCCGATGCCACCGGCCACCAGCAGGAACTGCGGCGCATTGAAGGCGAGCTCGAAGTGGTTGTCGGGCTCGCCGATGGTGAGCTCGTCGCCGTCCTCCAGGCGCCACATGTGGCGCGAGCCGCCATGGCCGGGCTCGGCCCGCTTGACGGCGATGCGGTAGACGGCCGGGTCGTGCAGGCCGACGAGCGAGTAGGAGCGGGTCTCTTCCCGACCGTCGATCTTCACCTTGACCTTGAGGTGGCTGCCCACCGTCCAGGGTTTGACACCGCCCTCGGGCCGGATCTCGAACTCACGGACGGTCGGGCTCAGGTCGCGGTGGGCGCGGATGTGGGCGGGGTGCCAGGTGGTGCTGCTTTTCATCTACATCTCCGTCGGGTGAGGTCTCCGTTCGGGCTGAGCCTGTCGAAGCCTGTCGGTACGTGGGCAGGCCCTGCGACGGGCTCAGGTCGCACGGGGTCGAGGCGGCGGTTCATCGCCCCACCCGCCGGCGGATCAGGCTGGCGCCGGGCAGGCGCTGCAGGCTCTGGTGGCTCTGCAGCGCCTCGCGCAGGTTCTGGTGGGCGATGCGGGCGTGTTCGCGCATCAGCGCTTCGGCACGGGCGCCCTCGCGCTGCACGATGGCGTCGAGCACGGCGCGGTGCTGGGCTTGCGCGACGACGAGCACGTCGCGCGCGTCGGGGCCGGTGGAGCGCGCCAGCACGAAGCCGTTGGGCGAGGCGAAGGGCAGCGTCTTGGCGCGCTCCAGCTGGCGCGCGACGAGGTCGCTGCCGGCCATCTCGCTGAGCAGGTCGTGGAAGCGGCCGTTCTGCTCCACGTAGCCGTTGAACGAGGCCTCGCTCAGCTCGGGCTGCGCGAGCAGGTCGTCGATGCGGGCGATGCAGTCGCGTGCCTCGGCCAGCAGCACCGAGGTCACGCCGCGCTCGGCGGCCAGGCGCGCGGCCAGGCCTTCGAGCGTGCCGCGCACCTCGATCGCATCGTGGATGTCGGCCTCGGAGAAATCCTTCACCGCAAAGCCGCCGTTGGGCAGCGCTTCGAGCAGGCCTTCCTCCTGCAGCCGCACCAGCGCCATGCGGATGGGCGTGCGCGAGGCGCCGAGCTTTTCCACCAGCGAGAGCTCCGCGATGCGCGTGCCGGCCTTGAGCTCGCCGTTGACGATCAGCTCGCGCAGACGCAGCTGCGCGCGCACGGTCTGCGAGGTGCCGGCGTCGTCTTCGAGCCGGGCGCTCATGCAGCGGTCCGCAGCGGGATTACCTTGGGCGCATCCGGCGGGGTCTCGGCCGCGACCATCTTGTCGATGAGTTTCCTCGCCCACATCGAGCCGGCGTCGATGTTGAGGTTGTAGAACTTGTAGCCGGGGTGCTCGTCGATCGCCTGCTGCTGCGCCTCGAGGATCAACTCGTCTTCGCGGAAGATGCCGGCCACGCCCTCGCGCAGCTCGTGGGTCAGGCGCTGTTCGCCCAGGCAGTAGTTGCGGGCGAAGGCCCAGAAGTAGTGGCAGGTCTTCTCGGTCTCGGGCGTGATGGTGTTGAGCACGTAGCCGTTGACGCCCTTGGAGCGATCGCCAGGGTTGTCGCCCTTCGGAGGCGCGCCGGTGCCGGTGGGCGCCACGCCCACGTCGATGGCGATGGTGCAAGGCGCCTCGAAGCGGATGATCTGCCAGCGGTCCACCTTGCCCTCGTAGCCGGTGGCGTGCTTGAGCTGTGCGGCCCAGAAGGGCGGCGCGTCGATGTTCTCCATCCAGCGCGTGACGGTGGCGGTGCGGTCGCCGTGCGTGGCGACGAAGGGCGCCTCGGCCACGGCGCGCTGGCCGATGGAGGAACCGTGCACGAAGGTCTCGTGCGTGAGGTCCATCAGGTTGTCGAGCACCAGGCGGT
>JBIQJS010000141.1:0-6782 GCA_044507405.1 Rubrivivax sp.
TCCTTCTCGAAGGCGATCTCGGGCCGATCCTCGAGCTGCTCGAGCTTGTGCTCGACCTCGGGGTCGAAGTTGCGTGCCAGCATGATGGGCGAGGCGAGCTCGGAGCCGGTGGCCACCGCGCGCTTCGCCTCGCCGGCGCGGATGGCGAGCCAGGCGTGCTTGAGCGCGGCCGTGCCCGAGAGGCAGATGCCGGCGCAGGAGACGGCTTCGAGCCGGGGCCAGCCCAGTTCGCCGTGCACCATCACCGCGTGGTTGGGCATGAGCTGGTCGGGCAGCGAGGTGCCGGTGACGAGCGTGTCGACGCGGCCGATGTCGCCCATGGCACGGATGGCCGCGGCCGTCATCTGGGCGTTGCTCATGGCCGGCTCGCCGGTCGTGCGGTCGATGGCGTAGTGGCGCGACTGGATGCCGTTGCTGCGCAGGACGAGCCGGCGGGCGCGCGAGGGCTTGCCCCCCACCATGCCGAGCACGGTTTCGATCTCGTCGTTGGAGACCGGCGCAAAGGGCAGGAACGCCCCGGTGCGCGTGAGAAAAACTTCAGTCCTCATACAGATGGCTGCGTTCCGTGGACGAGCCCGAGGGCTGTTCGTACTGGGCCTTGATTCTAGAGAGCCACCCTCCCATGAAAGGCCTGAAAAGCGCCTGCAGGACCAGGCTGGTCGGCACAACCGTGATGATCATCACGATGAGGAAGGTCACATACAGCGCCAGCAGCGGCACGCGCTGGGGCGCTCCGGGCCGGCCTGCGGCCATCAGCAGTTTTCCCCAGACGTGGAAGCTGCGGGAGCCCGCTTTTTCACTGAAGTACAGACGCGGTTCGACGTTCGCCGCACCCAGCCCGGCGAGCAGCGGCGCCGTGCCTTTTTCACGATCCGCGTGCAGCGCGTCGACGAGGGCCCGGCCGAAGCGGCGGGCGCTCTTGATCTGCTGCGCGTCGAGCCCGGCGTCGGGCATGCCCCAGAAGCCCTTGCGGCTGCCCGACAGCACCCATTTCGGCGTGGTGAAGAAGGTGGCGAGCGTCGGGCCGGGGTCGACATAGACCACGTTGTCGATCAGCCGGGCGCCGGCGTCGGCGACGAGGCCCTTGAGCTTCTCGTGCGCCATGAGCCACATGTTGCGGCAGGCGATCACGGTGACGACCGGCTTGCCGGCGAGCAGCTTGCGGCCCACGGGGTGCTTCAGGAAGGCGGTGATCGGCTGCGAGGGCGCGAGGAACCACACCTGATACGGCAGCACGATCAGGTCGAAGTCTTCGTCGCCGGTGAGCGTGAGCGGCTGCAGCTCGGGCGCCACCAGGTGGTGCGACTCCGGGAAGGCATCGAGGAAGGGGAAGAAGCCCCAGGGAAAGGGAAACGGCTTGCGAACCTGCAGCGTCTCGATGTGGACGGAGATCCCCGGGTCGTTGCGCAGCGGAGCCAGCAGGCTGTCGCTCAGGTCGTTGAGCTGCCCGCTCTGCGAGTAGCGCAGCACGAGCACCTTCTTGACGGTGTTCACCACAAAGCCATGTAAGAAATAGGGATTGCCTATGGTAGGCGAGCGCACGCCAACCGGGCTCCCGAAAAGAAGGGAAATCAGGCAGTTTGTGGCGGCGCGGTGGTACGGCTGCGCCACCATCCTTCGAGGCTGTAGACCGCCAGCGCCAGCCAGATCAGCACGAAGCCGGCCAGGCGTGCCGGCGAGAAGGGTTCGTGGAAGAGCCACAGCCCGAGCGCGAGCTGGATGGTCGGGCCGATGTACTGCAGCAGGCCGAGCGTCGTGAGCGAGATGCGCCGGGCGCCGGCGGCGAAGAGCAGCAGCGGCACGGCCGTGATCGGGCCGGCGGCGATCAGCCAGAAGTTGGTGGCGGTGTCGGGCGCGGGAAAGACGCTCGTGCCCTGGTGCATCCACCAGGCGAGCACGGCGACCGCCACCGGGGCGAGGATGAGCGTCTCGAGCGTGAGTCCCTCCAGCGCTCCGAGCGTGGCGACCTTGCGCAGCAGGCCATAGGCGCCGAAGCTGCCCGCGAGCGCGAGCGCGATCCACGGCAGGTGGCCGGCCAGCAGCGTGAGCCACAGCACGCCGGCGGCCGCCAGGCCGAGCGCCACCCACTGCATGCGGCGCAGCCGCTCGTGCAGCACGGTGTAGCCCAGCAGCACGTTGACCAGCGGGTTGATGAAGTAGCCGAGGCTCGCGTCGATCACATGGCCGTTGTTGACGGCCCAGATGTAGGTCAGCCAGTTGGCCGACAGCAGCACGGCGCTCGCCGTGAAGGCGAGCAGCACCCGCGGCTGGCCGAGCAGCGGCCGCATCCATCCCCACTGGCGCCGCAGCCCCAGCACGACGAGCACGAAGCCGAGCGACCACACGATGCGGTGGACCAGGATCTCGCCCGAGGGCACGGTCGCGATCTGGCGGAAGTAGAGCGGGAAGATGCCCCACAGCGCGAAGGCGAGGGCAGCGTAGAGGGCACCGGTGGACATGCGGGAGGCGGGCGGGAAGGGAGGCGCATTCTCCCAGCCGCGCCCTCCGGCTGCAGGCGGCTGGTCATCGGCACGGCTCGGGGTAGTTCCTCCCCCTCATCACGGGGCCACACCGCGGGCGAGGGAATGACAGGCCGCGCGCGCGATGACGAAATGGGGCCATCGTCGTCGCGCGCCGGAGTCCTGCCATGCCCGTCACCATCGCCGTTGGGTCCCGCTCCTTCTTCGTCACCGCCATCGCCTGGCTCTTCATCCTGCTCGGCGTGGCGGCCACCGCGTCGGCGCTGCTGCAGAACGCGATGCTCGTGTCGCTCCTGCCGCCGCACATGCCCTCGGGCCTGAGCGGCCTGCTGCTCGCCAAGCTGCCCTGGGTGAGCGCGGCGTGCGTGGCGGTGTCGCTCGCGACGCTCGGCTCGGCGATCGGGCTGCTCCTGCGGCTCGACCGGGCGCGGCGCGTCTTCATCGGCCTCCTGGTCGTGGCCATCGGCGCCAACCTGCTCGGCCTGTGGCTGCAGCAGGAGCTGATGCAGGCGCTGGTCGACAACGCGCTCGGCAGCACCGCGCTGCCTCCGCAGGCGGCCAGCGTCTTCGACGGCTTCGTGACGGCCGCGCGCGTGATGGCGGGCGTGGTGACGCTCGGGGCCTGCGGGCTGCTGGCGTGGGTGATCCGTCGGCTGATGTCGGCGGGGGTGCGGCAGGAGTTCGCCTGACGCGGCGGGTGGAGGCCGCGCTTCAGCGCAGGTCGCCGTCATCGCCGTCCACGTAATACCAGCGCCCCTCCTCGCGCACGAAACGGCTGGTCTCGTGCAGCCGATGGGCGCGCCCGCCGAGCTTGCTGCGGGCGACGAATTCCACCGTGGCGTGCGTGTCGTCCTGCACCGCATGGCGCTTCACCTCCAGGCCCAGCCAGCGCAGGCCGCCCGGGTTGGGCTCGATCTGCGCCGGCCGCGTGCCCGGGTGCCAGGTGGCGAGCAGGTAGTCGGCGAGGTCGCGCACGTAGGCGCTGTAGCGCGAGCGCATGAGCGATTCGGCATCCGGCGCCTGCAGGTGCAGCGGGCCGGCGTGGTAGCGGCCGCAGCACGCCGGATAGGGGCGCGGCGTGCCGCAGTCGCAAGGGGTGTCGGGCATGTCGGGTCGGTCCTGGAGTTCGTGACCGAAGTCTGACCCAGGCGCTGGGGCGAGAACCCATGATTTGCGAAAAGTACTGGATAAAACTACAGTACTTCCATGGCCTCGCCCCAGCCCTCCCTCCTTGATGCCGCCGTCTCCCCGGGGCCGGTGGCGGCTGCCCGGCCGGCCCCGCCGCTGGCGCCTGAAGACCTGCATCCGCAGCTCTGGCGCGCCCACCAGCTGGGGCGCATCGCCGAGCGGCCGGTGGCGAGCGGCTTCCAGGCGCTGGAGGCCGAGCTGCCGGGCGGCGGCTGGCCGCGCCGGGCCCTCACCGAGCTTCTGCTGCCGCATGCCGGCATCGGCGAGATCCGCCTGCTGGCCCCGGCGCTCGCGGCCATGCAGCAGGAGGGCCGGCTGGTGATGATGTTCGACCCGCCGGCGGCGGTCTCGGCGCCGGCCCTGGGCGAGCTGGGGCTGGACGTGGCGCAGCTGCTCGTGATCCGCACCCATCTGCAGGTGCATACCGGCGCCGACCGCCTGTGGGCGCTGGAGCAGGCGCTCAAGAGCGGCCACGTGGGCGCGGCCGTGGCCTGGCTGCCGCCGCACCTGCGGGCCGAGCGGGTGCGCCGCCTGCAGCTCGCGGCGCATGCGCACGACGGGCCGGCCTTCGTCTTCCGCGAGCCGGCGGCGCAGGGGCAGGCGAGTGCGGCGCCGCTGCGGCTCGCCCTGCACCCGGCCGGCGCCGACCAGCTGGCGCTGCGCATCCTCAAGCGGCGCGGGCCGCCGCTGCTGTCGCCATTGCACCTGGCCCTGCCGCCGGTGCTCTCGCCCATGGCGGCCGAGCGGGCCCGCTTCGGCCAGACGCTGGAGGAGGGCGCGCTGCCCGGCCTGCACGGCGCCACCTTCATCAACCTCGCCTGATGAAGCCGGGCCTCGGCCATGCTGTGGGTCGCCGTGCACCTGCCCTTGCTGTCGCTGGAGGCCTTCGCCGCCGGCCTGCCGCAGCCGAGCCCGCAGCCGATCGCGCTGGTGGAGGCGCACCACGTCGTCAGCGCCGATGCACGCGCCCAGGCGCTCGGGGTGAGCCCGGGCCTGAAGCGCGCCACGGCCTTGTCGCTCGCGCCCCACCTGCTGCTCGGGCAGGCCGATGCCTGGCGTGATGCGCAGGCGCTGCAGAGCGTGGCCCATGCGGCGCTCGCGTACACGCCCATGGTGTGCCTCGCGCCGCCCGACACCGTGCTGCTGGAGGTGCAGGCGAGCCTGCGCTATTTCGGCGGGCTGGAAGCGCTCGTCGGCCGGCTGAGGCAGTCGCTCGCGCCGCTCGGCCACCGCCTGCACTGCGTGAGCGCGCCCACGGCGCACGGGGCGGCGCTGCTCGCCTGCGCGCACGAGTCGCTGCACTGCCCCGATCGGTTGCGCCTGCAGGCGGCGCTGGAGGCGCTGCCGGTGGAGGTGCTGCCCAGCGCGCAGCCGCACCTCGCGTCGTTCGCCGGCATGGGCTTGCGCGCGCTGGGCGAGCTGCGCCAGCTGCCCCGTGGCGGCGTGGCGCGGCGCTTCGGACAGGGCCTGCTCGACGAGCTGGACCGCGCCTTCGGCGACCGCCCCGATCCGCGCGAGCCCATCGTGCTGCCGCCGTCCTTCCGCAGCGAGCTGGAGCTCTTCGCCCGCGCCGACACCACCGAGCAGCTGCTCCATGGCGCGCAGACGCTGCTCCTGCGCCTGGTGGCGTGGCTGGCCGCGCAGCATGCCCATGTGCTGCGCTACCGCCTGGTGATGAAGCACGAGGCGCGCTGGCGCGATGGCGGTGCGGCGCCGGCCACCACGCTGGAGGTCGCGCTGGCCGAGCCCTCGCGCGATGCGGATCACCTGCTCGCCCTGCTGCGCGAGCGCCTGGCGCAATTGCCGCTGCCGGCGCCCACGCTGGAGCTCGCGATCGCGTCCGACGACATCGTGCGGCGCGCTCCGCCCAACACCGAGCTCTTCCCCACGCCGCAGAGCGAGCGCGCTGGCATCGCGCGGCTGATCGAGCGGCTGCAGGCGCGGCTCGGCCGCGAGCAGGTGCAGTGCCTGCTGCCCGTGGCCGACCACCGGCCCGAGCGCGCCACCCAGGCCGTGCCAGCGGATCCGCGGCTGCTCGGGCGCACCCTGCGGCCCACGCGGGCAGGGTCCGTCGAAGATGCCGACGAAGCAGGCCCGCCGCCGCTCACCCGTCCCCTGTGGCTGCTGCCCGAGCCGCAGGCCTTGCCGCATCGCCAGTCGCACCCCCTGCTCGATGGGCAGGCGGTGCAGCTGCTCGTGGGGCCCGAGCGCATCGAGACCGGCTGGTGGGACGGCGGCCTCACCGAGCGGGATTACTACATCGGCCAGACGCGCAGCGGTGCGCTCGTGTGGCTGTACCGCCTGCGCCCGCACCTCGAGGCCGAGGCGCCGGGGTGGTTCCTGCACGGGCGTTTTGCCTGAACCGCGGGGGCGGCCGTCTCAAGTTCGCATATCGCACGCCGATACCTCGCAGGCAGTACCCGCAGATTGCTCGGTATCGGAGGAGTGTTTCCATGCAGATCGACCGCATCACACTGCGCTCGCGCCTGATCCTCGGCTTCGCGCCCTTGCTGCTCATCCTGGCGGTCAACACGGCCTATGCCGCGCTGCTGGCGCAAGGCCAGGCCCGCTACTGGATCGCCGGCGCCGGGGTGGCCGCCATCGTCTGCGGCGTGCTGCTCGCCGCCTGGCTCATCCGCAGCGCCCTGCAGCCGGTGCGCGTGGCGCTCGATGCCGCGCGCCAGATCATCGCGGGCGATCTCACCGTCTCGTGCAAGACGACGCGCCAGGACGAATACGGCCAGCTCATGCAGGCGCTCGACAGCCTGAAGGACTGCCTCTTCAAGGTGGTGAGCGACGTGCGCACCGGCACCACGACCGTGGCCAGCACCTCCTCGCAGATCAACCGCGACAACACCTCGCTCTCGGACCGCACCACCACGCAGACCGATTCGCTGCAGCAGACCGCGGCCTCGATGGAGCAGATCACCATCACCGTGCGGCAGAACGCCGACAACGCCGAGCAGGCCAACCGGCTGGTGCTCGAAGCCTCCGAGCACGCCGTCAAGGGCGGCGAGGTGGTGAGCCAGGTGGTGACGACGATGGGCTCGATCAAGGAGAGCTCGCGCCGCATCGCCGACATCATCGGCGTGATCGACGGCATCGCCTTCCAGA
>JBIQJS010000020.1:0-42531 GCA_044507405.1 Rubrivivax sp.
CAGCTCGATGAGCTGCACGCCTTCGCGCACCAGCGCCTGCGCGACCGCCGGGCCTTGCGACGGTGACGAGACGCCGACCGTGATCATCTCGAAGGCGGGGGAGCGCATCACCAGGCGATGCTGCACTGCATCGAGCTGTGCGCCGGTGACGATGAAGCCGAACTTGGCGAGGGCCATGTGAAATCCTTCCGGTGATTCGTGGGGTGAGGGTGGAGGGCTTCATTCTTCGAAGCACCCATACTGCTGTCCACGTCCGTTGGCGACTGAGTTCAGACCGGAGGCGTCTCACATGCTCGACCTGCAGCAGCTGCGTTACTTCGTCGCCGTGGCCGAGACCGGGAACGTGGGGCGTGCGGCCGAGCTGCTGCACATCTCGCAATCGCCGTTGTCGCGCCAGCTGCAGCAGCTTGAATCGCGGATCGGCCTCACGCTCTTTGCGCGCGAGAAGAAGCGCCTGCGCCTCACCCCCGCGGGCCGCGACTTTCTCGATGAAGCACGCGCCCTGCTCGCACACGCATCCCGTGTGGAGCAGCGCGCGGCCGAGGCGGGCCGCGGTGAAGCCGGCACGCTCACGCTCGGCTATGTGCCCGGCGCCGTGCATGCGGGCGTGCTCGGGCGGGCGCTGCAGGCGCTGCAGCAGCAGGTGCCCGGCGTGCGGCTGCAGCTGCGCAGCCTGCGCTCGGCCGAGCAGTTCGAGGCGCTGCAGCGCGGCGAGATCGACCTCGGCTACACCTATGCCGCGCCGCCCGTGGCGTCCAACCTCGCGAGCTGCCTGCTGATGGAAGAGCCCTTCCGGCTCGCGGTGCCGGCGTGCCATGCGCTCGCCACGGCCGACACGCTGGACCTCGACGGCCAGGCCCTCATCGGCCCGCTCTCCTGGGACGCGCGCGAGGACCTGCTCGCCGCCTGCGCCGCGCAAGGCTGGACTCCGGATCTGCGCTGCGAGGCCGCCGACCCCGCGGCCGCGCTGGGTCTCGTCGCGGCCGGCCTCGGCCTCGCCTTCGTGCAGCAGAGCCTCGCGCCGGTGGCCGGCAGCGGCGTCGTGCTGCGCGAGTTGCCCGCAAGCTTCGGCCTGCGCATGCAGGTGCACTGCGTGCACCCGGGTTCTCCCTCACCGCTCGCGCATCGCTTGATGATGGTCTCGTAACGCAGGCGACAGGGCGGGGCAGGGGCGCTCGCCACAATCGCCGCATGACGAACCGAGTCCTCGCGCACACCGGCGCCCGATACCCCATCCTCCAGGCTCCCATGGGCTGGATCGCGCGCACGGCGCTCGCAAGCGCCGTCTCGCGTGCCGGCGGTCTCGGCATCATCGAGACGTCGTCGGGCGAGACCGAGGCCTGCCAGGCCGAGATCACGAAGATGCGCGCGACGGGCCTGCCCTTCGGGGTCAACCTGCCGATCCGCTTCCTGAAGGACGACGCCATGCTCCGCTTCGTCTGCACGAGCGGCGTGAAATTCGTGACGACCTCGGCCGGCAGCCCGGCCAGGTTCATCGCGCCGCTCAAGGAGGCCGGCATCACCGTCTACCACGCGGTGCCCACGGTGGACGCGGCGATGAAGTGCGTGGACGCCGGCATCGACGGCCTGGTGGTCGAAGGCGCCGAAGGCGGCGGCTTCAAGAACCCGGAAGAGGTCTCGACCCTCGTGCTGCTGCAGGCGATCCGCGCGCGCACCGAGGTGCCGTTGATCGCCGCCGGCGGCATCTGCGACGGGCGCGGCATGGCCGCCGCCTTCGCGCTCGGCGCCGAGGGCGTGCAGATGGGCACGCGCTTCGTGAGCTGCGCCGAAAGCCCCGTGCATGCGAACTACAAGCAGGCGATCGTGGATGCCAAGGACACCGGCACGCTGGTGCTCAACAAGAAGGCGTCGCCCTGCATCCGCGCGCTCAAGTCGCAGCGCACGCAGGCGATCTACGAAGAGGGCGTGATGGCGCCCGATGCGCTCAAGGGCATCCGCAGCGTCTACTTCGAGGGCGACATGGAGGCGGCCCCGGCGCTCGCCGGCCAGAGCGCCGCGCTCATCGACCGCGTGAAGACGGCGCAGGAGATCATCGACGACACGGTCGCCGAGTTCTTTGCGATCACGTCGCGCCTCGGGGCTCAGGCGCAGGCTCGCTCCTTCGGGTGATCGCCTGTCCGTCGGGCCGCGCCATGCCGCGGCGCGAGCCATGGCTGTGGGCGTAGACCCAGGTGAATTCGGCCCCCAGCAGGAAGATCTGCGCCGAGTAGTACACCCACACCAGCAGCACCGCGAGCGAGCCCGCCGCGCCGAAGCCCGAGGTGATGCTGCTCTTGCCGACGTACAGCCCGATCAGCGACTTGCCGATCGAAAAGAGCAGCGAGGTCACGGCAGCCCCCACCCACACGTCGCGCCACTCCACCTTCACGCGCGGCATGATCTTGTAGATGAGGGCGAACACCACCGTGATGAGCGCGAAGCTCAGCACGAGGTTGGCCACCTGCAGCGTGACCTCCCAGGCCCCGAAGAGCGGCGCCCACCAGTTGCCGAGCGCCGAGAGCGCCGCGCTCAGCACGAGCGAGACCATCAGCAGGAAGCCGATCGAGAGGATCATCCCGAAGGAGAGCAGCCGCCCGCGCACCAGCGACCAGATGCCGCTCGTGGCGGTGCGGCTGGGCGCGCGCCAGATGCGGTCGAGCGCGTCCTGCAGCTCGGCGAAGACGGTGGTCGCGCCGATCAGGAGCACGGTCACGCCGATGATGGTGGCGATGATCCCTTCCTCGGGCTTGGCGACGCTTTGCAGCATGCCCTCCACCGCCACCGCGCCCTGCTCGCCGATCAGGTTGCGCAGCTGGTTGAAGATCTCGCCACGCGCCGCCTCCTCGCCGAAGACCAGGCCCGCGACCGAGACCACGATCAGCACCAGCGGTGCGGCCGAGAAGGTGGTGTAGTAGGCGAGCGCCGCGCCCATGCTGGGCGCGTAGTCGTCGCGCCACGAGGTGGCGGCCTGCTTGGCGAGCCTCCACGCCGTGGCCGGGGTCATGGTGCGTCCTTCAGGCGGCGAGCGGGGTCGCCGGCTCGGTGGGTTGCGAGATGTCGCGCAGCGTGTCGTCGAGGTCTTCGGCGCGCTGGCGCGTGGCCAGGTCGCCGAGCGAGACGATGCCCACGATCTCGCCTTCGCGGCTCAGCACCGGCAGGCGGCGCACCTGGGCCTCACCCATGCGCTGCAGCACGTCGTCGACCTCGTCGTGCTCCGAGCAGGAGAGCGTCTGCTCGGTCATCACGTCGGCGACCGTGGTCTCGTCGGGCCGCTTGTTGAAGGCGGTGGCGCGCACGGTGATGTCGCGGTCGGTGACGATGCCCACCAGCGCCTGGCCGTCGTAGACGGGCAGGGCGCCCACGTCGAGCCGGCACATCAGCTCGGCGGCGCGCTGCACGCTTTCGTCGGGGCGCACCACCACGACGTTGCGGGTGATGACGGAAGCGATGGTGCTCGGCATGGGTGGGCTCCTCTTGTTCAAGTTGGCGCCAGTATGGAAATGCGCCCGCGCGCGGTCAGTCGGCGCCGGCCGCCGGCTGCTGTGGGAGCCGTCCGACAGCTCTGCGAAGATGCGCGGCCATCGAGGGAAGGAGGGAGCGCATGAACATCCGAGAGGCCTTGCACGAGCTGGCCGACACCCACCGGCTCGACGCCGCCGAGCGCCGCCGCCTGCTGGCGCTGGCCGGCGTCGGGCACGAGCCGACCGCACTTGCACGTGGGCTGCCGCTGGCGCTCGCGGTGCTGGCCGCGGCGCTGATCGGCCTCGGCGTGGTGATGTGGATCGCCGCCAACTGGCAGACCTTCGGCCGCATGGGCCGCTTCGGGCTGCTCATGGCGCTGGTGGCGCTGGCCGGCGTCGGCGCGGTGTTCAGGCCAGGCGCCCGCCCGCCGCTCGCGCTGCTCGGCTTCATCGGCATCGGCGCGCTCTTCGCCTACTTCGGCCAGACCTACCAGACCGGCGCCGACCCCTGGCAGCTCTTCGCGCTCTGGGCGGCGCTCGGCCTGCCGCTGGCCCTCGGCGCGCGCAGCGACGTGGTGTGGGCGCCGTGGTCGCTGGTCGTGACGGTGGGCATCTCGCTCTGGGTGCATGCGCACCTGGGCCACCGCTGGCGCGTGCAGCCCGGCGACCTGACCGTGCACGCGCTCGGCTGGGTGGCCGCCTTGCTCGTGGTGGCGGCGCAGAGCGCGCCGCTGCGCCGGCTGACGGGCGCGGGCGTGTGGGGGTTGCGCACGGCGGCGACGCTCGCCGTGGCGATGGTCACGGCCACGGCGCTCGTCGGCCTCTTCCACGACACCGTCGCGCCGCACTACGGCCTCGGCCTGCTGATGCTGGGCGTGGCGATGGCGTTGGTCGCGCAGCGGCGTGCGTTCGACGTGTTCGTGCTGAGCGCGGCGGCGCTCGGGCTCAACGTGCTGCTCGTCTGCGGCCTGGCCCGCGTGATGTTCGACGGCGCACGCGGCGATGCCATCGGCTCGCTGCTCGTCATCGGCCTCGTGGCCGCCGGGCTGCTCGCCGCGACCGTGAGCGGCATCCTGAAGCTCGCGCGCCACCATGCCGCCGCGGAGGTGGCGCATGGTTGACAGCCGCGTGACGGAGATCGACGCGCTCATCGCGCGTGCCCGGGCCGAGGGTCTGCTGCCGCGGCACGCGGTGCGGCCCTGGGGCGAAAGCCGGCCCTGGCCGGTGGTGCTGCTCACGGCGCTCGGGGCCTGGCTCGCGGCCATCCCGTTGTTCGGCGTGGTTGCCATGCTGCTCGGGCCTTTGCTCGACAACGCGGTCGGCCCCTACGTGGCGGGTGTGCTGCTGCTGGCGGGGGCGCTCGTGGTCCTGCGCTCGGCCCAGGTGCCGTTGTTCGTGGAGCAACTGGCGGTGCCCGGCCTGCTCGTTGGCCTGGGCGCGCTCAGCTATGGCTTCTTCGGGCACGTCGGGCATGCCGCGGCGGCACTGCTGCTCGCAGCGCTGGAGATCGGGCTCGCGCTCGCCTTGCGCCAGGCGTGGCTGCAGGCGGTGCTCGGGTCGAGCGCCGCGTCGCTGGTGACGATCGCGCTGGTGGACCCGAGCGGCAGCAACTTGCTCGGCACCTGGGATCTCCTCTGGCTCGCCACGCACGCGGTGCTCGCTGTGGCGCTGAGCGCGCCTTGGTGGCAGGGGCGCTGGCGCGGCCACGGCGCGGCGCTCGACGCCCTCCTGGCCGGCTGGTGGATCACCACCCTCGTGACGTTGGCCGCGCTGGCCGGCATGACCTTTCTCGTGGGCGGCGTGTGGGGAAGCTTCGTCGGCGATGGGGCCCGCGAAGCTGCCGAAGCGCCCGGCTGGCGTGTCGGCTGGCGTTTCGGCTGGGACGACGCCTGCGGCCTCGTGAGTGCCCTCGCCGCCGCCGCGGCGTTGGGGGTGCAGGCGCGCGCCTGGCCGCGCCTGCGCCACCCGGCGCTGCTCGTGGCCGCGCTGTGCGCGATGGCGCTCGCCTTCTTCATGACCACGCTCGGCGGCGTGCTGCTGGGCATGGCCTGCCTGCTCGTCACCGGACGCGGCCGGCTCGCGGCCGCGGCGGCGGTCGCGGCGGCCTGGATCGTGGGGGCCTTCTACTACGCGCTGGCCTGGGATCTCGCCACCAAGGCGCTGGTGCTGGTGGCCGCGGGCGCGGTGATCGGCGGCGTGGCGTGGTGGCTGCGGGCGCCGCGCGAGGCGGTGGCGGGCGCGCCGGCCCGCGCCTTCGGCGCACGCGCCGGCTGCATCGCGCTCGCCACGGCCGCCACGCTCGCGGTGGCCCTCGGCGCGATCTGGCAGAAGCAGCAGGTCATCCGGCACGGCATGCCGGTGTACGTGGCGCTCGCGCCGGTCGACCCGCGCTCGCTGATGCAGGGCGACTACATGCGGCTCGAATTCCGCGTGCCGGCCGAGCTCGCGGAGCTGCCGCCCGGCCTCGGGGCCGAGCGCCCGAAGGTGGTGGCCAGACGCGACGCGCGCGGCGTGGCGACGCTGCTGCGGGTGGCCCGGCGCGGCGAGGCGCTGGCCGAGGGCGAGTTCCTCTTCGAGCTCACGCCCAAGGACGGGCGCTGGATGCTGGTGAGCGACGCCTGGTACTTCCGCGAAGGCGATGCCGGGCGCTGGGAGCGGGCACGCTTTGGCGAATTCCGTGTCATGCAGGACGGCCGGGCCTTGCTCGTGGGCATGGCCGATGAGAAGCTCGTGCCGATCGAACCCTAGGAGTTGCCATGTCTGCCACCGACGCCGTCATCGACGCGTTGCTCCACGCCCGTCGCACCCTGCAACCCGCCGACGCGGCGCCGCTTGCGACCTCACTCCTGACCGCGGACGACGCCTACCTGGTGCAGGCGGCGGTGGCCAACGAGCTCGGCTGGTTCGACGACACCGGTGGCGTGGCGCGGCACTGGAAATCGGGCGGCGCCTCGCGCAGCGCGCCGCTCGGCCATGCGCCGCTGCCGCCCGCCGGGGTCTGGGCGAGCCCGGCGGACGCGAGCCCGTGGCCTTTTCGCCTGCGCCTGATCGAAGCCGAGGTGGCGCTGCGGCTCGGGGAGGCGGTGGACGCCGAACGTGCCGCGGCCCTCGACGAAAACAGTGCCCCCTCGCTCGTGGAGGCCATGGCCGTGAGCATCGAGGTCGTCGATGCGCGCTGGCAGCAGGGTGTGCAGGCGCCGGCGCTCTTGCGCCTGGCCGACCTGCAGTCGCATGGCGCGCTGGTGCTGGGCGAGTGGCGGCCCTTCGAGGCGCGCGACTGGTCGCAGCAGCGCTGCGAGGTGCACATCGGCGGCACGGTGCGCGAGTACCGCGGCACGCATGCGGTCGGCGACCCGGCGTTCGTGCTCACGCAGTGGCTGCGGTTCGCCACGGCCGAGGGCGCGGTGCTGCCGGCCGGCACGGTGGTCACCACCGGCACCTGGTGCGGTGCGCTGGAAGCGCAGGCCGGCGACGCGGTGCGCGTGGTGTTCGACGGCCTGGGCGAGGCCCGCGTCCAGCTCTGATCTTCCTCCCCTGATTTCCCTGTCGCGATCCTTGTCGCAAAGGCGGCATGCACGCCGTTGGGCGCGTTGATATGATGGCCATCATGTAAAGCCGCATCCCGAAGGAGATCGCACATGTCCCACGCTGTCATCGCGGGCTACGCCCGTACCCCGTTCCACTTCGCGAAGAAGGGCCGCCTGGTGGGCGTGCGCCCCGACGACCTCGCCGCCACGGCCGTCAAGGGGCTCCTCGAGCGCACGAAGGTGAACCCCGACGACATCGAGGACCTGATCCTCGGCTGCTCCTACCCCGAGGGCGAGCAGGGCCACAACATGGCGCGCATCGTGGTGTTCCTCGCCGGGCTGCCGGTGCACGTGGCCGGCACCACGGTGAACCGCTTCTGCGGCTCGGCGATGACGGCGGTGCACATCGCCGCCGGCCAGATCGCCATCGGCGCGGGCGAGGTCTTCGTCTGCGGCGGCGTGGAGTCGATGACGCGCGTGCCCGACGGCGGCTTCTCGCCGGCGCCCAACGCGGCGCTGCGCGAGCGTTATCCGCAGGCCTACATGAAGATGGGCGAGACCGCCGAGGTGGTGGCCGAGCGTCATGCCGTCTCGCGCATCGCACAGGAGGAGCTCGCGGTCGAGTCCCACCGCAAGGCCGCCGCCGCACAGGAGCTCGGCCGATTGCGCGACGAGATCGTGCCGGTCGCCACGCCCGAGGGCGTGGTCGAGGCCGACGGCTGCATCCGCCCCGCCACCAACATGGAGGCGCTCGCCGGCCTCAAGCTCGCCTTCCGCGCGCCGGGGCAGGGCACCGTGACGGCGGGCACCTCCTCGCCGCTCACCGACGGCGCGGCCGCGGTGCTGGTGTGCTCGGAAGACTATGCGCGCCGCCACGGCCTGCCCATCCTCGCGCGCATCCGCTCGACGGCCGTGGCCGGCGTGCCGCCCGAGGAGATGGGCATGGGCCCGGTGCCCGCGGTGAAGAAGGCGCTCGCGCGCGCCGGCCTCACGGTGGACGACCTCGACCTCATCGAGATCAACGAAGCCTTCGGCAGCCAGGCGGTGGCCTGCCTGCGCGAGCTCGGCATCGCACGCGAGAAGGTCAACCTCGATGGCGGCGGCCTCGCGATCGGTCACCCGCTGGGCGCGACGGGCGCGCGGCTGGTGGGCAAGGCCGCCTCGCTGCTGCAGCGCGAAGGCAAGCGCTATGCGCTCGCCACGCAGTGCATCGGCGGCGGGCAGGGCATCGCGACGGTGCTCGAAGCGGTGGCCTGACCTTCAGCTACCGACCACGCCGCCATCGCGGCGGCGGATCACGACGGTGGCCGAACGCGGCCGCCCGTCGGGCCGGTGGTCGGGCCAGTTGGAGTGGCGCCTGGGATCGGCCGGGTCGCTGCGGTCGCCGGCCTCGCCCGGGTGCTGGATGTTGACGAACATCGTGCGCCCGTCCGGCGTGCCGGTGGCGCCGGTGATCTCGCAGCCCGGCGGGCCGACGAGGAAGCGGCGCGTCTCGCCGGTGCGCGGGTCGCAGGCCAGCATCATGTTGTTGCCCAGCCGTGCCAGCTCGCCGCGCCCCATGGCCTCGGGGCTCATGTCGGTCTGGATCCACAGCACGCCGCGCCCGTCGATCCACAGGCCGTCGGGGCAGGCAAACGCATCGCCCTGCACGTTGCCCCGGGCGTCGGCGCGCGCATTGGCCGGGTCGCCGGCGAGCACGAAGTGCTGCCACGCGAAGGTGTGGGCGTCGTGGTCTCCGTCCTCGCGCCAGCGGATGATGTGGCCCATGGTGTTGCGTGCGCGCGGGTTGGCCGCGTCCACGCCCGGCTGCCCCGGCTCGCCGCGGCGGGTGTTGTTGGTGAGCGCGCAATAGACCCAGCGCTCGGCGTCCACGGTGATCCACTCGGGGCGGTCCATCCGGGTGGCGCCCAGCGCGTCGCTCGCCTGGCGCGCCTTGATGAGCACCTCGCCCTGGTCGGCGAAACCGTTGGCCGCGGTGAGTGGCCCGTGGCCGTGCACCAGCGGCAGCCAGCGGCCGCGTCCGTCGGCGTCGAAGCGCGCCACGTAGAGCGTGCCGTGGTCGAGCAGGGTGGTGTTGGCGCGGTAGCCGCCGGGGCGGATGGCGTCGCGGCTCACGAACTTGTAGACGTACTCGAAGCGTGCGTCTTCGCCCGAGTACACGACCGCGCGTCCTTCACGCGTCACGGCGACCGTCGCGCCTTCGCGCGCCGCGCGGCCCATGGCCGTGCGCTTGACGGGTGTCATCGTGGGGTCGAACGGGTCGATCTCCACCACCCAGCCGAACCGGTTGGGCTCGTTCGGGTGCCGCACGCAATCGAAGCGCTCGTCGTGCTCGTGCCAGCGGGTGTAGGCGCCGTGTTCGGGGCGCAGGCCCCAGCGGCGCTGGTGCGCATCCGGCGCGGCGGGGCCGTTGAAGTAGAAGGCGAAGTTTTCTTCCGAGGTGAGGTAGCTGCCCCAGGGCGTGATGCCGCTCGCGCACTGGTTGAGGATGCCCAGCACCCGCGTGCCGGTGGGGTCGGCGGCGGTGCGCAGCAGCGCATGCCCGGCGGCCGGCCCGCGCAGTTCGACCGGTGTGCTCGCGGTGATGCGCCGCGCGTAGCGCGAGGGGCGCACCACCGTCATGCGGCCGTCGGCGGCGCGCCGCACCTCGATCACGCTCACGCCGTGGGCGGCCTGCGACTTGCGCACCTTCTCGGCCGACCACGCGGCCAGGCCGTCGGGATGCAGCAGGCCGTCGTCGGTGTACTCGTGGTTGATCGCGAGCAGCCCGTGGTCGGCGGCGAGCGGGTAGTAGTGCATGCCGTCGTGGTGCATGCCCAGCTGCAGCGCCTGCTCGTCGGCGGTGTTGCCGGCATCGAAGCGGAAGGCGGGACTGTGCCCGGCGATGCCGACCGGGTCGCCCCAGGCCGCAAGCACCTCGGCGACGTAGCCCTCGGGCACGGCCACCGTGTCGGCCGTGCCGGGCGGCACGCTGCGAAAGCCCAGGCGCGAGGCGTTCGCCGGGGCGGTGGCGCAGCCGGCGAGCGGCGAGAAGAGGCTCGCGAGCGCCACGCCGGTGGCGCCGGTGAGCAGCGTGCGGCGCGCGGGGTCGCTGATCTCGTGCAGGCTGGGGTTGGAGGAGCGGTTGCTGTCCTCCATCGCGTCGTGGTCCTTGGCCATCAGGCGAGGCGCGGCGTGACCGGCAGCTTCATGCGCTCGCGGATGGACTGGCGCGAGGCGCGCAGGATCATGTCGGAGTGATCGGCATCGGCGATGGAGCGCGCGAGCACGAGCGCGCCCACCATCTCGGACAGGAGCGACACCGCGCCCATGCCGGGCTCGGGGTGGCCGAGCGCGTCGAGCTCGGCGGCGATGAGCGTGGTGAGGCGCGCCGCGCCCTGTTCGAAGGCCACGCGCGCCGCGGGCGCGAGCCGCGGCAGGTCGGCCGACATGGTGGCGATGGGGCAGCCTTCCTCGCGGTGGTCGCGGTGTCGGCGCGAGAGGTAGAAGCTCACGTAGGCGGCGAGCCCCTCGCCCGGCGCCCGGTCCAGGGCGAGCTCCTGGAAGTAGCGGCATGCGGTCTCGAACATCTCGCCGATGGCCGCGATCAGCAGTTCGTCCTTGCTCGCGAAATGGGCATAGAAGCCCCCATGGGTGAGGCCGGCGCGGGCCATGATGGCCGCCACCCCGATCCGGTCGGGGCCCTCGGCGCGGATGGCCGCGGCGGCTTCCTTGAGCACGCGCTGCCGCGTGCGCTGCTTGTGTTCGGCGTCGTAGCGCATGGCGCGATGGTATGACGCCCGAAATACCAATGCCCTGGCAGTGCAGGCGCAGGCCGCGGTTCGTGACAAGTTGCCCGCCCCGAGCTTGAGGGAAGACCTCAATTGCCAGACCTGCGAGAATCACGCCTTCGTGCCGGCCCTGCGCTGGCCGCCCCGTCGGTGTGGCGCGGGTCCGGCGCCGGCCGGGCCTGGCAGGTTTCAGCGACGGCCATGGCCCGGGCGCGTGCCCGGGGCGACCTGCAAACTCACTGGATTTCTCATGAGCAACCTCTTCGACGCCAAGGTGTTGAGCGTTCGCCACTGGACCGACCGGCAGTTCTCGTTCACCTGCACCCGCGATCCGGGCTTTCGCTTCCAGAGCGGCCAGTTCACGATGATCGGCCTGATGGTCGACGGCAAGCCGCTGCTGCGCGCCTACAGCGTCGTGAGCCCGCACTGGGACGAGACGCTCGAGTTCCTCAGCATCAAGGTGCAGGACGGCCCGCTCACCTCGCGCCTGCAGCACATTCAGGTCGGCGACACGGTGCTCATCGGCCGCAAGGCCTCGGGCACGCTGCTCACGCAGAACCTGCTGCCGGGCCGCCATCTCTACCTGCTCTCCACGGGCACCGGCCTCGCGCCCTTCATGGCGATGATCCGCGACCCCGAGGTGTACGAGCTCTACGAGAAGGTGATCCTCGTGCACGGCTGCCGCCAGGTGGGCGAGCTCGCCTACGACGAGGTCATCACCCGGGAGCTGCCGGCCAACGAGTACTTCGGCGAGCAGGTGAAGGAAAAGCTCATCTACTACCCGACGGTCACGCGCGAGGCCTTCCGCAACCAGGGGCGCATCCCCACGCTCATGGAGACCGGCAAGCTCTTCCACGACATCGGCCTGCCGCCGATGGACAAGGAACACGACCGCTTCATGCTCTGCGGCAGCCCCGAGATGCTGCGTGACACGCGCGCCTTGTTCGACAAGGCCGGCATGGTCGAAGGCAACATGAGCCACCAGGGCCACTTCGTGATCGAGCGCGCCTTCGTCGAGAAGTGATCGAAGCGTAGCGGCCGAATGCCGGCTGCTCACCAGCCGGCCCGAACCCCCTCGTGGATCGGCCGACGGGCCAGGACTTCACAAGCGCGGCGGGCCGAGCGCCGGGCCGCTCCCAAGCCGGCCCGCATCCCCTCGGGGGATCGGCCGCGTACCCACGGCCGAGGGGCCGTCATCCCTCAGCCGAAGAAGAGCCTGAAGACCTCGGGCTCGTGGACCTCGCGCGTGACGAGACCACGGATCGCCTCGCGGTACGGCGCGGGGCCGGGCATGGGGCCCAGCTCGGCAGGCATGGTCACGCCCCAGGCGGCGTTGAATTCCTGGGCGGCGTTGCGGTGTGCGGTGGGATCGTGTGCGGGCGGGGTGGTCATGGGACGGCCCTCGTGTTCTGTCGATGTGCACAAGGCTAACGACCCCGGCCCCACTGGCAAGAACCGAAAAGCGTGCCCTCACCACGCCAGTTCCTGCGCCGCGTGGCGCCTGCGTGATTTTGTGGACACCTGTCGCGCCCGACCTCGGGCGGGCCCGCCTTGACGGCGGGGCTCAGCTCGTGATCGCGGTGCCGTCGAGCCAGCGCAGCACGCAGGCGTAGAGGCGGCTCGGCGCGACCGGCTTGGTGATGTGGTCGTTCATGCCGGCGGCGAGGCACACCTCGCGGTCTTCGGCATAGGCATTGGCCGTCATCGCGAGGATGGGCAGCGCCTCGCAGCCCGGCAGCTTGCGGATCGCGCGCGAGGCGTCCAGCCCGTCCATCACCGGCATCTGCACGTCCATCAGCACCAGCGCATACCGCTCGGTGCGCACCCGCTCCACGGCCTCGGCGCCGTTGCCCACCACGTCCACCGCGAGCTTGAGGCGGCGCAGGAGCGCGAGCGTGACCTCCTGGTTCACCGGCTCGTCGTCGACGATCAGCACGCGCGCGCCGGCGTGGCGGGTGGCGATCTCGTCCTCCGGCCGCGGCACCGCGCCCTGCGCATGGCCGGCTTCGGTCTTCGCCACGCGCAGGCGCGCGGTCATCCAGAAGGTGCTGCCGGCCCCGGGAGCGCTGCGCACGCCGACGTTGCCGCCCATGAGCGAGGCCAGGCGCTTGGCGATCACGAGGCCGAGGCCGGTGCCGCCGTACTTGCGCGAGGTGGAGTCGTCGGCCTGCGAGAACGACTGGAAGAGCCGCGCCTGCTGCTCGGGCGTGATGCCGATGCCGTGGTCCTGCACCTCGATGTGCAGCATCACCACGTCTTCGGCCGCCTGCGCCACGCGCGCGCGCACCTGGACGCGGCCGTGCTCGCTGAACTTGACCGCGTTGCTGAGGAAGTTGAGCAGGATCTGCTCCAGCCGCAGCGGGTCGCCCACGAGCCGCGTGGGCGTGCCCGGCGCGATCTCGGAGACGATGGACAGCCCCTTGGCCTGCGCACGCTCGCGCAGCATGGTCTGGGCGTTGTCGATCACCTCGCCGAGGTGGAACTCGCGCTCCTCGAGCTCCAGCCGGTCGGCCTCGATCTTGGAGAGGTCGAGGATGTCGTTGATCACGCCGAGCAGGTGGTGCGCCGCGGCGCTCACCTTGCCGAGCTGCTCGAGCGCATAGGCGTGGCCGCGCAGGTCCTCCTGCAGGAGGTGGGTGAGGCCGATGATGGCGTTCATCGGCGTGCGGATCTCATGGCTCATGTTGGCCAGGAAGGCGCTCTTGGCGCGGCTCGCCGTCTCGGCGGCATTGCGCGCGCTGACCAGGTCGGCGGTGCGCTCGGCCACGAGTTTCTCGAGGTGGTGGCGGTGCGCCTGCAGCTCCTCGCGGGCCGCGCGCTCCTCGGTGATGTCGATGAAGGCGCCGTGCACGCGGGTGATTGCGCCCTGGCGGTTGCGCAGGGCGTCGCCGAGCGTGCGCACCCAGATGCGCCGGCCGGTGCGGGTGAGGAGCTGCATCTCCAGGTCGTAGGCGATGCCGTGGCGCGCGCAGTTGCTGAAGGCGCGGTGCACCAGCTCGCGGTACTCGGGCGCGTAGAACTCGCCGGCGGCTTCGAGCGTGGGCGAGTAGCCCGGCGGCATCTCGTGGATGATGGCCGCCTCGTCGGACCACACCACGCGCCGGTCCTTGAGCGTGACCACCCAGGCGCCCATGCGCACCAGGCGGCTGGCCATGCGCAGCAGGCTCTCGCTCTCGCGCATCTTCTCCTGCGACTCGCGCAGGTCGGTGATGTCCTGCACGACGCCGAGCACGCGCGCGGGCTTGCCGTCGCGCATCTCCACGCGGCCGCGCGAACGCACCCAGATGTCGCGCCCGGTGGCCGTGACCATCGGGATCTCGATGTCCCACGGCGTGCCGTGCGTCACCGCCGCCTGCACCAGGGGCTCCAGCCGCTCGCGCCCGCCGGGCCGGGTGAAGTTCCAGCCGTCCTCCATGGAAAACCTGGAACCCGAGGGCACTTCGAGCAGCTGGCACATCTCGTTGGAGGTGCTGGTCTCGCCGGTCAGGATGTCGAGCTCCCAGCCCGCCACGCGCGCGAGCTCGCCGGTGGCCGAGAGCTGCTCCTCGCGCGAGCGCAGCGCCTGCTGCACGCGGTAGGACTCGGTCACGTCGCTGAAGACCAGCACCACGCCGGTCACCTGACCGTGACCGTCGCGGATGGGCGCGGCGCTGTCGGAGATCTGGAACTCCGTGCCGTCGCGCGCGATGAGGGCGGTGTGGTTGGCCAGGCCCACCACCTCGCCGCTGTCGAGCACGCGCTGCACCGGGTCGTCGGCCGGGGCGCGCGTGTCGGCGTTGACGATGCGGAAGACCTCCAGCAGCGGGCGGCCCGCCGCGTCGGCGACCGTCCAGCCGGTCAGGCGCTCGGCGGTGGCATTCAGGCGCGTGATGCAGCCGCGCCGGTCGGTCACGATCACGGCGTCACCGATGGAGTGCAGGGTGGTGGCGAGGTTCTCCTCGCTCACGCGCAGCGCGCGCTCGGCCTCGGCGCGTGCGCGCAGCATGCTCGCGAAGTCGTCGGCCAGGTTCGTCACCTCGCGCGGCGCGCCTTCGAGGTCGAGCGAGGCGAGGGCCTCGGGGTCGGGCGAGATGGTGGCTTTGCGCGCGGCGGCGGCCATGGCCTCCACCGGCCCGCTGGTGCGGCGCGCGATGAGGAAGGCGAAGCCGGCGGCGAGGGCGACGGCCAGCGAGGCGAGCGCGGCGCTGACGAGGGTGCGCTGCCGCACCGGGCCATAGACCGCGTCGACCGGGATGCCCACCGCGGCGTGCCACGTCGTGCCGCGCACCGGCGCCACGCCGAAGATGCGCTGCACGCCCTCGAAGTCGGGCGAGCGGCCGGCACGCGCCTGCCCCGGCACCAGCTCGCGGAACCACGGGATGTGCGCGAGGCTCTGGCCGATCCACTCCTGCGGCCTGAGGCTGCTGCCGATCACCGCGCCGTGGCCGTCGACGATGCGGGCGAGCGCCCCCGGCGGCAGCTCGCCCGGCCCCGGCGCGAGCCGCAGCGCCGAGAGGTCGAGCGACATCGCGATCACGCCCGAGGGCTCGTCGCTGCCGGGTTGGAGCGGCGGCAGCGGCTGCGCCACGAGCAGGATCCAGCGCTTGGTGAAGACGCCGCGGCTGAGCGGCCCCACGGTGAAGCGGCGGGTGCGCAGCGTCTCGTCGAGCGCCAGCCCGCCCACCACGCGCATCGGCGTGCCGGGCGGCGGCTCGATGGCGCTGCAGACGCGCGCGCCATCGGCCCGGACGGAGATGAGGTTGCTGTAGATCGGGAAGAGGCCGAGGAAATTCTTGAAGAGCGGATCGCACTGGTTGCGATCGAGCGCCGCCACGCCGGGGCGTTTGGCGAACTCGCTGAGCAGCACCTGGGCGTTGTGCAGCAGGTCTTCGGTCTCGAGCGCCGCGGCACGGGCCGCGCGCAGCGCTTCGGCCGTGGCGCGCTCCGAATCCTCGCGCGCCTGCGTGATGCCGTTGTAGGCGATCAGCGCCAGGAGGGGCAGCGCCGTCGCCAGCACCAGCAGGCTCAGTCGTGCGCGGATGGGCAGGGCGTGGCGCATCGGCAAGTGGTTGACGGACGGTGGCGAGGCAGGTGCTGTGTGGCGTCGTGGAAGGCCCGGGAGGAGGGCCGCATGCCCAGGCACCTTGCACGGAGTGTGCGCCCGGTGCAAGGCATTTCAGCACGCCCGCGCAACGATCGCCCTCGGGGCCTGACCGCATTGTGGGTGTGCGTGCCCTCGGGTAGCCTCCTTCGAAACGACTACGGCGGGCATACCCCACGAGGCGATGTCATTGGGGCAACAGCGCAGCATCCTGCGTCGGCTGGCCGATCGGGCCCAGCGGTTCTTCGTGCGGCGCCCGGTGGCCCCGCCCCCCGCCGTCCCGGCGGGGCTGCTCGACGGCGTCGGCTGGAACCAGTTCGAACGCATGGTGGCGGAGGGCTTCCGCCACCGCGGCTATGCGGTGAGTGGCACCGGCGGCTCGGGCGGACGCGCGGTCGACATGGTGCTCACGCGGGGGCACGACCGCTTCCTGGTCGACTGCAAGCCCTGGCGCGCGCGGGCCGTGGGCCCGGCGCCGGTGCGCGAGCTCGCGGCGCTGGTGCGCGCACAGGGCGCGGCCGGCGGCTTCGTGGTGAGCTCCGGCGATTTCACCGAGGAGGCACGCCGCCATGCCGAGGGTGAGCCGGTGCAGCTGATCGACGGCAGCGTGCTGCGCGAGCTGCTGGCCGTGCGCGAAGAGAAGACCCAGCCGGTGGTGGTGCGTCGGGACGGGCCCTTTCCCGACACGACGCTGCCGCCCGCGGCGTGGCGCGTGCGCGCCCAGCCCTGCCCGCTGTGCGGCGGCGCGATGGAAGAGGTGCAGCGCGGCGGCCGGCGCCTGCTCGCCTGCGTGCACCACCCGCTGTGCGAGGGCGTGCGCGCGCTCTGAGCCGGCGGGGCCGCGATCAGGCGGCGACCGCTTCCGGCAGCAGCGCGTCGATCTGTTCGCGCGCCGACGCCAGGCCCTGGCGCTCCGCCTCCGGGCCCATGTTCAGCCCCTCGGCGTAGATGAAGCTCACGTCGGTCAGCCCCATGAAGCCCAGCACTGCGCGCAGATAAGGCACCTGCGTGTCGGCCGGGGTGTCGCGGTAGAGGCCGCCGCGGGCCAGCGCCACGTAGACCTTCTTGCCGGTGAGCAGGCCCACCGACCCGCGGTCGGTGTACTTGAAGGTGACGCCCGCACGCGCGAGGGCGTCGATCCAGTCCTTGAGCGACGAGGGCACGCCGAAGTTGTACATGGGCACGCCCAGCACGATCACGTCGGCGGCCTGGACCTGCGCGATCACCGCATCGGCCTGGGCCACCCGCTCGGCCTGCGCCGGGGTGCGGTCGGCGACCGGCGTGAAGAGCGCCTGCAGCGCAGCCTCGTCCAGCGTGCCTGCCGGATCCCGCGCCAGATCACGCAAAGTGAGTGCCGCCTTCTCTTCGGTGGCTTGCAGCCGCGCAACGATGTCGCCTGCGAGGCGGCTGGAATGGGAGGCGGCGCCGCGGACGCTGGCGTTGATCTGCAGGATGTTCATATAAATCTCCTATCGAGACAAAACTGTCGATGTGTTTACTTTAGTTGTCCCGAACGGAGGCCGGAAGACCTCAATCTGGATATGATCGTTCCATAGCTGCAACGATGCCGGTCATGAACACCCTCGAGCCCAACGACCTCCTGCTGTTCGCCCGGGTGGTGGACGAGGGCAGTTTCAGCCGCGCCGGCGAGCGCCTGGGCCTGCCCAAATCCACCGTCTCGCGCCGGGTGGCTGCCCTGGAAGCGCAGTTGGGTGAGCGCCTGCTTCTGCGCACGACGCGCAAGACCACGCTGACCGACCTGGGTCATGCGCTGCTTGCGCACGCGCGGCAGGTGGCCGACGAGGTGGATGCGGCGGTCGCGCTGGCCCAGCATCGGCAGGTCGAGCCGAGCGGCCGGTTGCGGGTGTCGATGCCGGGCGACATCGCGATCGAGGTCCTGAGCGGGGTGTTGAGCGATTTCGTGGCCCGCTACCCGGCGATTGCGCTGGAGATCGACCTTTCGCCGCGCCGGGTGGACCTGATCGGCGAGGGCTACGACGTGGCGGTGCGCATGGGCGAGCTGACCGACGACGCGACGCTCGCCGCCCGCCGCCTGGCCGAACTGTCCCAGGGCCTCTATGCCGCGCCGGCCTACCTGGCGCGCCACGGCACCCCGGGCGGGCCCGAGGCGCTGATGGACCACGGCACGCTGCAGATCCTCACCCGCCATGGCGAACCCCGGCCCTGGCAGCTCACGCACGTGGACGGGCGGCGCTGGGAGGGCCTGCCGCCCGCGCGTGCCCGCGCCAACTCCCCCGAGCTCCTGATCCGCATGGCGATCGCCGGCGCCGGCATCGCGCTCGTCTCCGACCATTTCGCCGAAGCGCACGTGGCGGCGGGCGCGCTGGTGCCCGTGCTGGTGGACTGGTACCCGCCGCGCACCACGGCCTGGGCCGTCTTCCCCGGCCGGCGGCTGATGCCGGCGCGCACCCGCGTGTTCCTCGACGCGCTGCAGGCCGAGTTCACCGGCCCTGCGTGCCAGGCCGCTGCGGCGCGCCACGAAGGGCTGCGCGGGGTGCAGGGCTAGCCAGCCGCGTCCCGCAGCAGGACCCGCGGCCGTCCTACACCGGCGTGCCCGCCGCGCGGTGTAGGCTGCCGGCAGGTTCGCCCCAGGAGACACCCATGCTTCGTGCCCTCGCCCTCTTCGCCGTCGTGGCCCTGATCGCGCTCTTCGCGCTCTTGAACTGGACCGCCTTCACCACCCCGACGACGCTCTCGCTGCTCTTCACCGACGTGCAGGCGCCGCTCGGGCTGATCATGCTCGGGCTGCTGGTCTTCATCGTGCTGCTCTTCACCGTGTGGGCGATCTCGCTGCAGGCCTCCACGCTGATGGAGGCGCGCCGCCAGAACCGCGAGCTGCAGGCCCAGCGCGAGCTGGCCGACAAGGCCGAGGCCTCGCGCTTCGTGGAGCTGCGCGGCTACATCGGGGCGGAGCTGGAGCGCTCGCTGGCGGCCACCCACCGCGGCCACGAGGAGCTGCTGGCCCGCGTGAACCACCTCGAAGGCGCCATGCGCATCGCGCTGGAGCAGAACGCCAACTCGGTGGCCGCGAGCATCGGCGAATTCGAGGACCGCATCGAGCGCGGCGACGTGCCGCCGCCCGAGATCACCTCCCGGGCCGACGGCGTGCCGCCGTTGCGCCGCTGAGTTACCGGCCCTCGTCGACCACCGGCGGCGCGAGGGGCCCGGCGCCCTCGGGCGCAGGCAGCTGCCGGCGCCCGGTGCGGCGCTTGACCCACTGCTCGACGTCGTCCACGAGGGTGAAGACGACCGGGATCACCAGGAGGCTCAGGAAGGTCGAGGTGATGAGCCCGCCGATCACCACGATGGCCATGGGCGAGCGGAAGCTCGGGTCCACGCCGAGGCCGATGGCAATGGGCATCATCCCCGCGCCCATGGCGATGGTGGTCATCACGATGGGGCGCGCGCGCTTGTGGCAGGCGTCGAGGATGGCGTCCCAGCGGTTCAGGCCGTGCTCGCGCCGCGCGAGGATCACGTAGTCGATCAGCAGGATGGAGTTCTTGGTCGCGATGCCCATCAGCATGATGAGCCCGATCATGGACGGCATCGAGAACGCGGTGTTGGTGACGAAGAGCGCGAGGAAGGCCCCCGGGATCGACAGCACCAGCGCCACCAGGATGGTGGCCGGCTGCACGAAATCCTTGAACAGCAGCACCAGCACGATGTAGATGCACAGCACGCCGGTGGCCATGGCGAGCAGGAAGCCCGACACCAGCTCGGCCATGGCCTCGGCGTCGCCGATCTCGGTCTGCGTGACGCCCGGCGGCAGGTTCTTCAGGCTCGGCAGCGCGAGCGCCGCCTTCTGCACGTCGCCGAGCGGCTGCTGGTTGAGCTCGATCTCGAAGTTGACGTTGCGGCGGCGGTCGAAGCGTGCGATCTCGGCCGGGCCGCTGCCGATCTCGATGGTGGCCACGCTGGACAGCGGCACCGGACCCCGCGCGCCCGGCACCGGCAGGCGCGAGAGCACGTCGAGGTCCTGCCGGCCGGCGTCCGACAGCTTGACCACCACCGGCACCTGGCGCTCGGCGAGGTTGAGCTTGGCGAGGCCCTGGTCGTAGTCGCCGGCGGTGGCGATGCGCAGCGTGTCGGCGATCGCCGCCGACGTGACGCCGAGGTCTGCCGCCCGCGCGAAATCGGGCCGCACGATGAGCTCGGGGCGCACCAGGCTCGCGGTGGAGGTGACCGCGCCGATGCCGGGAATGGTGCGCAGCTCGCGCTCGACCACGGCGGCGTGCGCTGCGAGCGCGCGCCCGTCCTCGCCGGCGAGCACGAGCACGTACTTCTCGCTGGAGGCCCCGAGGCCCACCTTCACCCTCGCGCCAGGCAGCACCTCGAGCGCGCTGCGCAGCTGGGTCTCGATCTCCTGCTTGCTCACGCCGCTGCGGTCGTTGCGGTGCGTCATGTTGATGGTGAGCACGGCCTTGCGCACGTCGCCCGCGCCCTGCGGCGCGAAGGGGTCGGCCCCCGCGCTGCCACCGCCGATGGCGGTGTAGACCATCTTCACGTGCTCGTTCTTCTGCACGATCTCGCGGGCCTGTTCGGCCGCGGCATAGGTCTGCTCGAAGGTGCTGCCGGGCGGCAGCGTCACCGTCACCTGCGTCTGCGAGAGGTCGTCGGGCGGGATGAAGCCCGAGGGCAGGAAGCCCGCGAGGACGATCGAGCCCACGAGGAAGACCGCCGTGCCGAGCAGCGTGAGCACGCGGTGGCGCAGGCACCAGGCCGCCCAGCCCATGTAGATGGCGAGCCACTTGGGCTCGGCGTGCTCCTTCTTCGGCCGCTTGAGGATGTAGGCCGCCATCATGGGCGTGAGCATGCGCGCGACCACCAGCGAGAAGAAGACCGCGATCGCCGCCGTCCAGCCGAACTGCACGAAGAACTTGCCCGGGATGCCGCCCATGAAGGCCGTGGGCAGGAAGACCGCGATCAGCGTGAAGGTGGTGGCGATCACCGCCAGGCCGATCTCGTCGGCCGCCTCCATCGCCGCCTGGAAGGGCGTCTTGCCCATGCGCAGGTGGCGCGTGATGTTCTCGATCTCGACGATCGCGTCGTCGACCAGGATCCCGACCACGAGCGAGAGGCTGAGCAGCGTCACCACGTTGACGGTGAAGCCCATGGCGTGCATCACCGCGAAGGTCGGGATGGCCGACAGCGGCAGGGCGACCGCCGAGACGAAGGTCGCCCGCACGTCGCGCAGGAAGAGCCACACCACCAGCACCGCGAGGAAGGCACCCTCGTACAACAGCTTCATCGAGCCGTCGTAGTTCTCGATCACCGGGTCGACGAAGTTGAAGGCCTCGGTGATGGTGATGTCGGGGTGCTCGGCCTTGAGCTTCTCCAGCGCCGCGCGCACGCCGTCGGTGACGTCGATCTCGCCGGCGCCGCGCGCGCGCACGATCTCGAAGCTCACCACCGGCTTGCCGTCGAGCAGCGCCGCCTGGCGGCGCTCCGCCACGGTGTCGCTCACGTGGGCGATGGCGTCGAGCCGCACGTGGCGGCCGTCGGAGAGCGTCACCTCCATCGCCGCGAGCTCCTGCGCCGTCTGCACGGTGGCGAGCGTGCGCACCGACTGCTCGGCGCCGCCCAGGTCGGCGCGCCCGCCCGAGGCCTCCTGCTGGATCTGGCGCAGCTGGCGCGAGACGTCGGCGGCGGTGATGTTGAGCGCGAGCAGGCGCGCGGGGTCGAGCTCCACGCGCACCTCGCGCGTGACGCCGCCCACGCGCGTGACCGCCCCCACGCCGTTGACCGCGAGCATGGCCTTGCTGACCTCGTTGTCGATGAACCACGAGAGCGCCTCGTCGTCCATGCGCGTGCTCGCCACCGTGTAGGTGAGGATGGGCGTGCCGGCGAGGTTGACCTTCTGGATCACCGGGTCGCGCAGGTCGGCCGGCAGGTCGGAGCGCACGCGCGAGACGGCGTCGCGCACGTCGTCGATTGCCTCCTGCGTCGGCTTTTCCAGGCGGAACTCCGCGGTCAGGATGGCGGTGCCGTCCTGCAGCGTGGTGTAGATGTGCTTGAGCCCCTGCACGGTGGCCAGCGAGTTCTCGATCTTGCGCGCGACCTCGGTCTCCATCTGCGCGGGCGAGGCGCCGGGCAGCGAGGCCGTCACCGTGACCATGGGCAGGTCGATGTCGGGGAAGTTCTGGATCTTCATCGCCTTGAACCCGAGCAGGCCGGCCAGGGTGAGCATGATGAAGAGGAGGATGGCCGGCGTCGGGTTCTTGATCGACCAGGACGAGACGTTGAGCATGGTGCGCCTTCGGTGTGCGGCTGGGGCGGGCTTCAGGCGCGGGTCAGGGCTTGCGGGCGGCCACGGGCTTGACCGCCGCGCCGGGCGCGGACGCGGCCCTGGGCGCCTCGACCACGCGCACCACGTCGCCATCGGCGAGGAAGCCGCCACCGGCGGCGACCACGCGGGTCTGCGCATCCAGCCCGCTCGTGATCTCGATGCGCTCGCCCACGCGGCGGCCCACGCCCACCTTCGCCTGCGTCACCTTCTGGTCGGGGCCGACCTTGAGCACGTAGTGGAAGCCGTCGCGCAGCACCACCGCGCCCTGGGGCAGCGTGAGCGCCTCGCTCTGGCCGATGTCGAACTCGCCGCGGGCGTACATGCCGGCCTTCACCTCCGGGCTGGCGGTGAGGTCCACGTAGACGAGGCCGTTGCGCGTCTGTGCATCCACGGTGGGCGCGACGATGCGCACCTTGCCGAGGACCGGCGCGCCGCTGCTCGTGGCCATCACGCTCGCCGGCATGCCGGGCTTCACGCGGGCGAGGTCGTTGGCCGGCACCTCGGCGCGCCATTCGAGGCGGCCCTGGCGGATCAGGCGGAAGAGCTCCTGCCCGGCCGGCAGCACGGCCCCCACCGTCGCGCTGCGCGCCGAGATGACGCCGCTGTCGGGCGCGACCACACGCGCCTGCGCCACGCGCAGCTGTGCGGTCTTGTAGGAGGCGCGGGCCGCTTCGAGCCGCGCCTGCGCGGTGCGCTCGCCGGTCAGGTAGTTCTCGATCTGCTGGCCCGACAGCGCGCCGGCCGGGCCGAGCTCGCGGGCGCGCCTGGCGTTGGCCGTGGCTTCGGCCAGCATGGCCTCGGCCTCGGAGACCGCGGCCTTGGCCTGCATCAGGTCGGCCTCCACCGTGTCGCTCGCGAAGACGGCCAGCACCTGGCCCTTCTTCACCACGTCGCCCACGTTGGCGCGCACCTCGGCCAGGCGCAGGCCGTTGGCTTCGGTGCCCACGCTGGCTTCCTGCCAGGCGGCGATGTTGCCGTTGGCGCTGATGCGCAGCGGCAGCTGCGTGCGCTGCGCCTGCGTCACGGTGACGGTGAGCGCCGCCTTGGCCGGCGCGGCGGCCTTGGGGTCTTGCGCGTCTTTCTTGTCATCGGCGGCACGCACGCCGAGCCCGGCGAGGGCGATGCAGACGAGGGCCAGGGCAGGCAGCAGGACGGTCTTGGGTCGCAGGGTCATGGTGGTGTCGGATCTGGGACCGCCGGGCGCGTAGGGATGCGCACGGGCGGGGGCCGGCAGGGCGGGCGCGATGCTGACACGCCCCTGCTGACAGCGAGGTGTCAGCAGCCGAGCGCGTCAAGGCCGCGCCTGTGGCTGCAGGCGGGTGGTACTGCGGTTCGGGACGTGAGATGCGAGGCTGGGTGGCGCGGGCGACGCGCCTCTCGCGACGCGAGCGCGTGATGGTAAACCCGCGTGCGGCGGCCTGCAGCGCTCCCGCGCGCGCCGCCGCAGGGGTCTCCCCATTTCAGTGGATCAGTGGAGGAGCGAGAGCTGGCCGGCCGGCGCGGCGGCGCGCTGGCGCAGCACCGCGTGCGGGACGTAGCCGCGGCTGTCGAGGTTCCAGCCGTCGGTGGCGGCCTCCCGCGGCAGCTGCTGCACGTGCGAGACGCCGAGCCGGCGCGCACCGGCGCGGGCCACGATCGCCTCGCACTGCTCGGCGCTGAGCAGGCTCGCGAACGCCGTCCAGCGCTGCAGCGTCAAGGAGCCCCCAGGCCTGTCGCCACCTGCCAGGCCCCCCGAGGGGGATGAGTCAACTCGGGAGCGGCCCTTCGTGGACTCGCGCGGGTGGCGCCACGCGTCCTCGATCGCCCAGCGCGCAGCCACGCCCTCGGCGCCGCGCGCTTCGAGCACGCGCGGCAGCAGCGCATGGAAGAAGGTCTGGAAGGCGCGGCGGGCGGCCTTGCCGGGCAGCAGGTCCTCGATGCGGGCGATGCGGTGGCTCCAGCCGGGGGCGAGCAGCTGCTGGCTGATGAAGGCCTGCAGCGCCTGGGCGGGGTTGAAGAGGCGCAGCCGGTTGGGCGGCAGCACCAGCAGCGGCAGCGTGCACGCCTCGGCATGCGGCAGCGGCTCGACGAAGCTGCACAGGATGGCCACGCGCGACCACTGCGCGGCGTCCAGCCCGCCGATGCCACCGAGCTGGCCGTCTTCGATCAGCCGCGCGAAACGCTGCGCGTCGCGGTAGCCGTGCGCCGCCTTGGCGTGGTTGGCCCTGGTGCTGATGACGGCGAGGTTGCCGGCGGCATACCCCGCGTCGCTGCGCACGCGGTCGATGGAGGCGTCGCTGCCTTCCATCGTGGCGCTGCTGAGCGGAATGCGGGTGATGGGGCAGTGCGTCACGTCGATCTGCTGCAGGTAGTGGGGCGTGACCTGCATCAGCTCCACGCTGCGGCCGCGCAGCCAGGCGTTCAGGCGCAGCTGCAGCCACTTGCGCACGTGGCGCGTGGGCTCCAGCGTGCGCCGCCCGAAGGTGGCCTGGCCGGCAAGCCAGCCGTTGCGCAGCGGCGACGGCTCCTGCGCATACGGTGCCGGCGGCGTGACGGCGTGGTGGGCGTAGTCCCAGCCGAGCTCGAAGCCGATCTGCTCGTGCGTGGTGAGCGTGGTGGCGGCGTGCTGCAGGTCGTGCGGGGTGAAGGTGGTGGTGGTCGTCATCGTGGGCTCCGTGGGGTGAGGGTCAGCGATGGAGCCAGTGTGGCGACCGGGTGGCTCATCAAATGAGCGACCGGCTGGCGTGGCGTGGAAGCCTCAGCGGCTATGCTGGCGCCGGGTGGCTCATCGGGTGAGCCATCGCCATGCCACAGAGGAACGATGGACCGCACCGAACGCTTCTACAAGATCGAACGCCTGCTGCGCCACCGCGGCTGCGTGAGCTTTGCCGCGCTGCTGGAGGAGCTCGACGTCTCGCCCGCCACGCTCAAGCGCGACCTGCAGTACCTGCGCGACCGCCTCGACGCCCCCATCGTCTACGACCGGTACGACAACGGCTACCGTTTCGAGCAGGACGCACGGCACGAACTGCCGGGCGTGTGGTTCAACGAGAAGGAGATCACCGCGCTGCTCACCATGCACCAGCTCATGGCCGGGCTGGACGACGACGGCGTGCTCTCGCGCCACCTGCAGCCGCTCATCGACAAGCTGCAGGGCATGCTCGGCGGCGACGAGGGCGAGTCGCGGGAGCTGATGCGCCGCGTCAAGCTCATCTCCACCGCGCGCCGCCGCGCGCCGGCGCGCCACTTCGAGCTGCTGGGCGGCGCGCTGGTGCAGAAGAAGCGCGTGTGGCTGCGCTACTTCAAGCGCAGCGACCGCACGGAAAGCGAACGCCAGGTCTCGCCACAGCGCCTGGTGAACTACCGCAACACCTGGTACCTCGACGCCTGGTGCCATGCGAGCGACGGCCTGCGCCGCTTCGCGCTCGATGCGATCCGCGAGGCGAAGGTGGAAGACACCCGCGCCCGCGCGGTGCCGATGAAGGAGCTGGAGGCCGAGCTCGATGCGGGCTACGGCATCTACAGCGGCGCAGGGACGAAGGTGAAATGGGCCACGCTCGTCTTCACCGCCGATGCAGCGCAGTGGGTGGCGGTGGAGGAGTGGCATCCACAGCAGCAGGGCCGCTGGCTGGACGATGGGCGTTACGAGCTGCGCGTGCCGTACAGCGAGCCGACCGAGCTCGCGATGGACATCCTGCGGCATGGCGAGACGGTCACGGTGGTGGGCGACAAGGCCCTGGCCGCGCTGATCGCCACGCGGCTGCGGCGGGCGGCCGCGGCCTACGGCTGAGCCTGCGTCATCCAACTGGCGGACGACGCGCGCGCAAGCGCTGCGCAGACTTCGTGGCATCACACACCCAGGAGCTGCCATGTCCGCGCTCGGCCACCACCCGCCCGATGCACCTGCGACGCCTGTCCGGCGTAGGCTTTCACCGCTGGCCCTGCTGGCGGCGTCGCTGCTCGCCGCGGGCTGCGGCGGGGGTGGCGAGGATGAAGGCGACCCGGGGCGCACGTCCTACGTCAACTGGATCGGCAGCGCCAACGGCAACCTCGTGGCCGACAGCGACGAGTTCTACAGGGTGCGGGCGAGCGACGGCGTGGTCACCGACCGCAATGGCGTGGCCTTGAGCGGGCTGACCGTGGTCAACGCCGTGGTGCTCAGGGCAGGGGTCCGGATCGGCGTCGTGGTGCTCGTGCCGGACACCGGTGGCGGTCAGATCGCCGCCTTCCGCTGCGACTCCGGTGCGCCGATGGACCTGCATGTGAGCGGCGGGGTCTATGAGGTCCGTGGCTGCCAGGGTGCGCCTGCCCCCGCACCGCCGCCGCCGTTGCCGGCACCGCCGCCAATCTCCGTGCCGGGGCCGTCGCCGTCCCCGGCTCCAGCGCCAGCCCCCGCCCCCGGACCCGCACCCGCACCCGCACCCGCACCTGCCCCTGCGCCGTTCTACATCACGCATCGGCAGACGCTGAACACGGCGCAATGGACCGTGACACTGACGAACAGCGGCGGTACGGCCGCGAGTTGTTCCGTGGTCTTCGACTGGTACTACACGCCGCCGTTCACCGCCGTCCCGGTGCACGGCAGCACGACCCAAAGCGTGTACGTGCCGCCCGGCGCCACACGGTCGACATATCTGACGATGTTCAGCGGAAGCACCTACTACAGCGCCGAGCGGTACACCCTGCGATGCACGTAGCGTGGGGGCCACTGGTGCGGGGGTAGGCTCGGGGCCTGTCCACTGCGCATTGCGGAGCCCCCATGAAAGCCACCTGGAACGGCGTGACCCTGGCCGAGAGCGACGACACCGTGGTCGTCGAAGGCAACCATTACTTTCCCGAGAGCAGCCTGAAGCGCGAGTACGTGACCTTCAGCAACCACCGCACGAGCTGCCCGTGGAAGGGACAGGCGCACTACTACAGCCTGCTGGTCAACGGCGAGATGAATCCCGATGCGGTCTGGTACTACCCGGAGCCGAGCGAAGCGGCGCAGCAGATCAAGGGACGGGTCGCCTTCTGGAAGGGCGTGCAGGTCGAGGAATGACGGCGCAGCCGCGCGTCATTTCTCGCGCGGGCGCTTCAGCTCGGCCGGCCTGAGCCGCCCGGCGCGCAGCTCGCCCACGGTGTGCACCACCGCGCGCGCCACGTTGCGCACCTCGGCCTCGAAGCCGTGGTCGCGGTCCAGGGCCTCGTGGCTGTTGTAGTAGGGCTCGTAGTAGCCCACGTAGCGGTCGAGCCGGGCCTGCGCGCCGGCGTCGATGAAGCCCATCCAGTCCAGCCAGTCGCTGAGCGCGCGGCGGGTGCCTTCGATGCCCGCCACGTCGCCGTGCACCACGAGGCCGTAGGCGCGGCCGGCGAGGTGCTGCGGGTAGTCCCAGCCTTCGGCCTCGATCTGCTTGGCGAGCGCCGGCCGCTTGCCCTGGGTGCGCGTGGGATCGGGGTTGCCGCCATCCGCGCAGACGAGGCGATCGATCATGAGCTTCAGCACGCTCGGGCTCTGGTACCAGTGCGTGGGCGCGGCGATGACCACGGCGTGGGCCGCCGCCCAGCGCTCGTAGATCTCGTTCATCCAGTCGTTGGTCTGGCCGTTGGCGTGGTTGGGGTAGCAGCTGCACGGCCAGTGGCACAGCGGCATGGCGGTGGACACGCAGCCCTTGCAGGGATGGATGTGGCGGTCGTAGTCGGAGGCGATGAGGCTCAGGTCGAGCCGGTCGACCTCGAAGCCTTTGGCTGCGAATTCCTGCTGCAGCCAGCCCGTGATGCGCCAGGTCTTGGACATCTCGCCCGGGCAGGTGCCGTCGTTGCGCGAAGCGCCGCAGATGACGAGCACGCGCGAGAGGGTGGCCGGGTCGGCAAAGCGTTGCTGCGCAGCCCGGATGCGCTCGCTCGCCTCCCGCCATTCGTCGGAGAGGTCGTAGTCGGGGTCGGCGTAGCCGGGGCCGGCCTTGTGGGTGAGCGGGGCCTTGCGGCCCTCTTGATACGCATCCCAGGCGATGGCTTCCAGCCGCGCGAGCGCTTCGTCTTCCTGCCGGTAGGCCGGGTCCACGAAGCGGGCACGAAAGCGCCGCCCGAAGGCGGCTCGGTCGAGGGGCGGGGGCGCCTGCCCGGTGCGGACGTCGGTCATGCGCCACTCTAGGAGCGCCGCCCCGGGGGGCGTGTCGGACGACGGCGCATCGCCATGTCGTCCGGCACCCACACGGCTCACTCGTGGCGCAGGGCCTCGATCGGGTCGAGCTGCGCCGCGCGGCGCGCCGGCACGTAGCCGAACACCACGCCGATGGCCGCCGAGAAGACGATGGCCAGCAAGTTGATGCCCGCATCGAAGACGTAGGGCACCTGCATCACCTGCGCGAGCACGATGGAGGCGATGGTCGCGAGCGTGATGCCCACCAGCCCGCCGAGCGCGGCCAGCACCACGGCCTCGATCAGGAACTGCAGCAGCACCTCGCGCTCCAGGGCGCCGATGGCCAGCCGCAGGCCGATCTCGCGGGTGCGCTCGGTCACGCTCACCAGCATGATGTTCATGATGCCGATGCCGCCCACCAGCAGGCTCACCGCGGCGACCGCCCCCAGCAGCGTGGTCAGCACCTGCGTCGTGCCCGAGAGCGTGTCGGCGAGCTGCTTGGTGTCGAGCACGTTGAAGTTGTCGCTGTCGGCCTGCGAGAGCTTGCGGCGCTCGCGCAGCAGCTGGCCGAGGCCGGCCTTCACGCTCTCGGCACTGGCGCCGTCCTGCATGGACACGAGCAGCGTGTTCACGCGCTGGTTGCCGGTGACGCGGCGCTGCAGCGTGCGCAGCGGCACCACCACCACGTCGTCCTGGTCGTTGCCCATGGCGGCCTGGCCCTTGGAGGCCATCTCGCCGATCACGGTGCACGAGAACTGCTTGATGCGCACCATCTCGCCCAGCGCCTCGCGCGCGCCGAAGAGCTCGCGCTTGACGGTCTGGCCGATCACGCACACCGCGGCGCCGGCCTGCAGCTCTTCATCGGCGAAGCGGCGGCCGGCGGCGATCGTCCAGTTGCTGATGTCGAACCATTCGTTGGTGCTGCCGGTGATGTTGGTGGTCCAGTTGCGGCCGTTGGCCACGACGGTGGTGTTGGTGCGCGCCTCGGGCGCGGCCGCCCGCACGCCGCCGATCTGCATCGCGATCGCCTCGGCGTCGGCCTCCTTGAAGGACGGCGCCCCGCCGCCACCCCCCGGGCCCATGCGCTGGCCGGGGCGCACCATGAGCAGGTTGGTGCCCAGGCTGGAGATCTGGTTCTGCACGGCGAGCGTGGCGCCGTTGCCGAGCGTGACCATGGTGATGACCGCGCTCACCCCGATCACGATGCCGAGGATGGTGAGGAAGGAGCGCAGCAGGTTGCGCCGGATCGAGCGCAGCGCGAGCAGGAGCGAGCTCATCAGCATCAGGCGGTCTCCTCGGCGCGCCGCGCGGGCACGCGGGCATGGGGGTTGGGCACGTCGCTCTCGATGCGGCCATCGACGAAACGCACGATGCGCTGCGCATAGGCGGCCATGTCGGGCTCGTGCGTGACCATGAGGATGGTGATGCCGCGCTCGGTGTTGAGGCGCACCAGCAGTTCCATGATCTCCTGGCTGCGCTGGGTGTCGAGGTTGCCGGTGGGCTCGTCGGCGAGCAGCACGGTCGGGTTGGTGACGATGGCGCGCGCGATCGCCACGCGCTGCTGCTGGCCGCCCGAGAGCTGCGCCGGCGTGTGGTGCTCGCGGCCTTCGAGGCCCACGGCGGCCAGCGCCTGCGCGGCGGCTTCGTGGCGCGCCTTCGCCGGCACGCCGCGGTAGAGCAGCGGCAGCTCCACGTTCTCCTGCGCGGTGGTGCGCGGCAGCAGGTGGAAGCCCTGGAAGACGAAGCCCAGGTACTGCCGACGCAGCAGCGCGCGCTGGTCGCGGCTGAGGTGCTCCACGTGCGCGCCCTTGAAGAGGTACTCGCCGGCGGTCGGCCGGTCGAGCAGGCCGAGCGTGTTCATGGCGGTGGACTTGCCCGAGCCGCTCGGGCCCATCACGGCCACGAATTCGCCGGCGGCGATGTCGAGGTCCACGCCCTTGAGCGCCCAGAGCGCGGCCTCGCCTTCACCGTACAGGCGCTTGATCCCGCGCAGCTGAATGAGCGGCGTGCTCATCTGGCGGCCGAACGCTGTTCGGTGATGACCTGCAGGCCCTCGCCGAGGCCTTCGCCGCTCACCTCGGTGTGGCGGCCGTCGCTGATGCCGGCGGTGACGCGCAGTGCGACGGGCGCGCCGTCCTGCAGCACCCAGAGCTGGCGCTGCGTGCCGGCGGCGGCGTTGGGGCCGCCTTCGCCGCCGCCGCGGCGCGGCCCGGCGCCGCGCGGCATGCGCGGCATGAGGCTGCCCATGAGGTTGCTGCCGCCGCCCCCGCTGGCCTGCGCCTGCGGGCCGGCTTGCGCGGGCGTGAAGCGCAGTGCGGTGTTGGGCACCAGCAGCACGTCGCGGCGCTCGGTGGCCGTGATGGTCGCAGTGGCCGTCATTCCGGGGCGCAGCGACAGGTCGGCGTTGTCCACGTCGAGGTAGGTGACGTAGGTGACCACGTTCTCGGTGATGGTGGAGCCGTAGGCCACGCGCGTGATGCTCGCGGGGTAGCGGCGGCCGGGATAGGCGCTGACGGTGAAGTTGGCCTTCTGGCCGACCTGCACCGCGCCCACGTCGGCCTCGTCCACGTTGACCTGCAGGCGCAGCTTGGTGAGGTCTTCGGCGATGGTGAAGAGCGTCACGGCCTGCAGCGAGGCGGCCACCGCGTTGCCGGGGTCCACGTTGCGGGTGAGCACCACGCCGTCCGTCGGGGAGCGGATGGAGGCCTTCTTGAGGTTGGTCTCGTCGGTGGAGAGCGCGGCCTGCGCTTCGGCGACCGCGGCCCGCGCGGAGGCGGCCTCGGCTTCGGCGCGGGCGACCGCCGCGCGGCCGGTGTCGAGCTCGGCCTTGGAGGGCACCTTGCCGCCCGAGAGCCGTGCGACTTCTTCGAGGCGCGCGAGGTTGCCCTGCGCCTCCTTGAGCGTGGCGCCGGCCTGGGCGACGCGGGCCCGGGCGGCGGCCAGCGAGGCGCGCGAGCGCAGGATCTGGTCGGAGAGCTTGGCGGTGTCGAGCTCGACCAGCACCTGGCCCTTCTTCACGCGGTCGTTCACGTCGACCAGCACGCGCGCCACGGTGCCCGACAGCTCGCTGCCGATGTTGACCGAGCGCGTGGGCTGCAGCGTGCCGTTGGCCGTGACCTGCAGGCGCAGGGTGCCGCGCGTGACCGGCTGGGTGGTGTAGCTCGGGGCGGCGCTGGCCTCGCGCTGCGCCTGCCACCAGGCGAGGCCACCGGCGGCGGCGAGCAGCGCGCCGGCGGCGATCCAGGTGCGCGGGCGGCGCCACCAGGGGCGTGCGGCGGGCACGTCGAGCAGGGCATGCACTTCCTGCGGGTCGATGTCTTGCGGACCACTCATGACGGGTTGCTTTCGGGACGGGAATCGGTGGGGGTCCAGCCGCCGCCGAGCGCCTTGTACAGGCGCACGTGGGCGGCGCTCAGCTCGGCCTGGGTGCTGGCGAGGCTGTCCTGCGAGGACAGCAGCGAGCGCTGGGTGTCGAGCACGGTCTGGAAGTCGGTGAGGCCGCTGCTGTAGCGCTGGTTGGCGAGCAGCGCAGCCTCCTGCGCGGAGGTGCTCGCGGCCTGCAGGCGCGCGAGGCGCTCGCGGTTGCCGCGCAGGGCGACGAGGGCATCCTCGACCTCCTGCAGCGCGGTGAGCACCACGCCCTGGTAGTTGACGCGGGCCCGCTCCAGCCCGGCCTCCTGCGAGCGCAGCTGCGCGTTGAGCGCACCGCCGTCGAAGAGCGGCACGGAGACGCTGCCGAGCAGCGCGCTCACGAGCGAGCCGCCGCTCGTGAGGCCGCTCAGGGCGAGCGCCGACAGGCCCACCGAGCCGCTGATGCGAAAGCTCGGGTAGCGCGCGGCATCGGCCTGCGAGACGCGCGCGAGCGCCGCGGCGATCTGCTGCTCGGCGGCGCGCACGTCGGGGCGCTGGCGCAGGGTCTCGGCCGGGATGCTGAGCGCGAGCTCGCCCGGCGGCACGGGCACCGGCGCAGCGGTGGCGAGCTCGGCCTGCAGCGCGCCCGGCGCCTGGCCGGTGAGCACCGCCAGGGCGTTGGCGGTCTGCGCCACGCTGGTCTCGAGCGACGGGATCTGGGCACGCGTCTGCTCGGTGGCGGTGCGCGCCTGGGTGAGGTCGAGCGAGGTGGCGAGGCCCGCCTGCACGCGCCAGTCGACGATCTGCAGCGTCTCCTCCTGCGCGGCAAGGTTGCGGCGGGCGATGTCGAGGCGCGTCTGGAGGCCGCGCAGCTGCATGTAGGCCACGGCCACTTCGGCGGCGATGGAGACCTGGGTGTCGGCGAGGCTCGCCTGGCTGGCGAGCGCCTCGGCCTCGGCGGCCGAGACACCGGCGCGCAGGCGGCCGAAGACATCGGGCTCCCAGCTCGCGTCGAAGCCGGCCTGGTAGCGGCTGCCCGCGGGCGCATCGCCGCTCTTGCTGCGCTGGGCGGAGGCGGAGCCGCCGACGTTGGGCGAGAGGCTCGCGGCCTGGGCGTCGCGCAGCGCGCGGGCCTGGGCGAGGGAGGCCTGGGCGCCGCGCACGGTGGTGTTGGCCTCGAGCGCGCGGGTGACGAGCTGGGTCAGCAGCGGGTCGTCGAGGCGCTGCCACCACTGGGCGAGCGAGGTCGGCGAGGCCGCCTGCGGCGCACCGGGCGCGGACCACTGCGCCGGCACGCCGACCTCGGGCAGCGCGGCCTGCCGCGCCGTCACCGACGCGCAGCCGCTCAGCACGAGGGCGCACGCGAGCGCGGTGAGCGCGAGGCCGGAAGGACGGGGTCTGGGTTGCATGGTCTCGACTCTGGCGGGGGGCTGTGACGCCCGCGCTTCCCTGATGTCAACGCTTTGTAAAGATGGCGGGGCGGGGCTTGCGGGTGGGGCAAGGCATGTGCATGGGGTGATGTCTGGGGCTGGCGATCCGGCTGGCAGCTGCGCGGGCGCGCGGTGGCGGGGCGACGCACTGCGCTCATGTCCCCCTTCCTGGACCGGTGCCCGGTCCGGGGATTCCTCCTTCACTTCGCTCCGTGCATCGCCCCGCCCCCGCGCGCTGGCGCGGCGGGGGCATGCGCCGGTCCGTGCTGGGGGGTTATAGGCGTGCCGCCAGCCTCGTGCCTTGATCGATGGCGCGCTTGGCGTCGAGTTCCGCGGCTTCGTCGGCGCCGCCGATCAGGTGGACGGGCTTGCCCAGGGCCTGCAGCGGGGCGAGCAGCTCGCGCAGCGGCTCCTGGCCGGCGCAGAGCACCACCGTGTCGCATTCGATGAGCTGGCCGTCCTGGCGCTTTTCGCCGTAGGTGACGAAGAGGCCCTGCGGCGTGATGCGTTCGTAGTGGACGCCGCCGATCATCTCGACGCGCTTCATCTGCAGCGCCGCGCGGTGGATCCAGCCGGTGGTCTTGCCGAGGGTCTTGCCGAGCTTGCCGGGCTTGCGTTGCAGCAGCGTCACCTGGCGGGCGGGTGGGGTGGGGGCCGCGCGCGTCACGCCGCCACGCACGGTTTCGGGGTCGGCCACGCCCCATTCAGCCAGCCACGCCTGCAGGTCCAGCGTGGGCGAATGGCCGGGCGGGGTGACGAGGTACTCGGCCACGTCGAAGCCGATGCCGCCGGCGCCCACGATGGCGACCCGCTCGCCCACGGGCTTGCCGTGCAGCAGCACGTCCACATAGCTCAGCACGTGCTCGCCGTCGCTGCCGGGGATCTTCGGGTCGCGCGGCGTGACGCCCGTGGCGAGCAGGATCTCGTCGTACTCGCGCAGGTGTTCGGCGGTGGCGCGCGTGCCCAGGCGCAGCTCCACGCCGGTGGCGCCGAGCTGGTGGCGGAAGTAGCGCAGGGTCTCGCTGAACTCCTCCTTGCCGGGGATGCGCTTGGCCATGTTGAACTGGCCGCCGATCTCGTGGCTGGCCTCGAAGAGCGTGACCGCGTGGCCACGCTCGGCGAGCGTGGTCGCGGCGGCGAGGCCGGCGGGGCCGGCGCCCACGACCGCGTAGCGCTTCTTCGCCGCAGCGCGCTGGATCACGAGCGTGGTCTCGTGGCCGGCGCGCGGGTTGACGAGGCAGCTGGAGAGCTTGGCCTGGAAGGTGTGGTCCAGGCAGGCCTGGTTGCAGGCGATGCAGGTGTTGATGGCCTCGGGCCGGCCGGCGGCGGCCTTGGCGACGAAGGCCGGGTCGGCGAGCAGCGGGCGCGCGAGGCTCACCAGGTCGGCGCAGCCGTCGGCCAGCACCTGCTCGCCCACCTCGGGCGTGTTGATGCGGTTGCTGGTGACGAGCGGGATGGTCAGGCCGGCGGCGCGCAGCTCGCGGCGCATCTTCTGCGTGACCCAGGTGAAGGCCGCGCGCGGCACGCTGGTGGCAATCGTCGGGATGCGCGCCTCGTGCCAGCCGATGCCGGTGTTGAGGATCGTCGCACCCGCGGCCGTCACGGCCTTGGCGAGCTGCACCGCCTCGGGCCAGGAGCTGCCGTTGGGGATCAGGTCGAGCATCGACAGCCGGTAGATGAGGATGAAGTCGGGCCCCACCGCCTCGCGCACGCGGCGCACGATCTCCACCGCCAGGCGCATGCGGTTCTCGTAGGCGCCGCCCCATGTGTCGTCGCGCTGGTTGGTGTGGGTGACCAGGAACTGGTTGATGAAGTAGCCCTCGCTGCCCATCACCTCGACGCCGTCGTAGCCGGCCTCGCGTGCGAGCACGGCGCAGCGCACGAAGGCGCGGATCTGCCGCTCGATGCCGCGGGCCGTGAGGGCGCGCGGCGTGAAGGGCGAGATGGGCGACTGGATGCGCGAGGGCGCGACGCAGAAGGGCTGGTAGCCGTAGCGCCCGGTGTGCAGGATCTGCAGCGCGATCTTGCCGCCCTCGGCGTGCACGGCGTCCGTCACGAGCTGGTGGCGCTTCGCCGCCGCGTGGGTGGCGAGCGTGCCGGCGAACGGTCCGGCCCAGCCCTCGATGTTGGGCGCGAAGCCGCCGGTGACCATCAGCCCCACGCCGCCACGCGCCCGCTCGGCGAAGAAGGCCGCCATGGCCGGAAAACGCTTGCGGCCGTCTTCCAGGCCGGTGTGCATGCTGCCCATCAGCACGCGGTTGCGCAGGGTGGTGAAGCCGAGATCGAGCGGCGCGAGCAGGTGCGGGTAGGCAGGGGTCATGGGCGCATGCTAGGGGCGCTGCGCCACGCGGGTGAGAGGGGAACGCTCTAGGGCTGTGCGAACTGCGGCAGTCGCCCGTTGGGCGAGGGGCGGTGGTGCCAACGGCGCGTCATCGCTTCGAGCCCCGGGGCATCGTCTTCATGCCAGGCGCGCAGCAGCGCCATCGCGATGCCGCGCGAGAGCGCCGCCCCGGGGCAGGCGTGGCCGCCGCGGCCCCAGGTGTAGCAGCGGGCGTGCGTGCGCGTGAGGTCGAAACGATCGGGGTCGGGGTTGGCCGCGGGGTCGCGGTTGGCGCTCGCGAGCAGCACGAGGATCGCGTCGCCCGCCTGCAGCCGCTGGCCGTGCACCTCGCAGGCCTCGGCGGCAAAGCGGCGCGTGTTCTGCACCGGTGCGTCGTGGCGCGCCACTTCCTGCGCGAGCGCCTCGTCGAGCGTGGGGTCGGCAAGCCAGCGTGCGCGCAGGCCGGGCTCGCGTTGCAGCGCGACCAGCACACCGCCGATCAGGCCGGCGGTGGCTTCGCAGGTCTGGGTGTAGAGGCCGACGCGGTTGGGGTCGCCCTGCAGCCGTGCGAGGAGCGCGGTCGCGGCGCTGTGCCCGGCGGCACGCGCGGCCTCGTCGGCCGTGGGCGACCATGACGCGATCAGCGCCCGCACCTGCGGCGCGAGGTCGCCGGGCGGCGTGCCTTCGAGCAGCTGCCACAGCACCTGTGCCGGCGCTTCGAAGAGCAGGGTGTCGACCGGGCGCTGGCGCGGCGTGGCGCCGGCCGCGGCCACGCGGCGGGCGGCCTCGGCCACCGGGCCCAGGCGGCCGAGGACGTCGCCCGCCCAGGCCTTGCCGCGCGCATGCGCCGGGCCGTCGTTCTGGCGCATGAGCCCGCCGAACACCGTGCCCGAGGGCATGCCGGCGATGGCCGGGGGCACCGGCTCGGCGGGTGGGCGCACGCGCAAGGCGGGGTGGTCGAAGACGGCCTCCACCGCCGCGGCGCTGCTCGCGACCCACAGGCCGAGCGCCGGGTCATGGTGCAGGCCCTGCGGATGCGCGGCGCGCAACGCGGCGTAGAGCGGATACGGGTCGGGGAGGGCGGGGGCGGTGAGCAGCGAGGTCATGCGGCCAGTGTGCGGCAGGGTGGATGCGCCGACGTCGGATGGCCGCAGCTGTCAGCAGCCCTGGGCGTGCAGGCTCTTGAGCGTGTGGACGAGGCGGTCCACGTCGTCGGCACTGTGCGCGGCCGAAAGGCAGATGCGCAGGCGCGCCGTGCCCTCGGGGACCGTCGGGGGGCGGATGGCCGGCACCCACAGCCCTGCACGCTGGAGCGCGGCGGCGAGGTCGAGGGCGCGCGGGTTGTCGCCCACCACCAGCGGCTGGATGGCGGTGGGCGAGGGCAGCAGCCGCCACGGCCCGTCGGCGAGGCCCGCGCGCAGCTGCGCGATGCGCGCGGCCAGCCGCTCGCGGCGCTCGGGCTCGGTGGTGAGCAGCGCCAGGCTGGCCTGCGCGGCCGCCACCACCATGGCCGGCGCGGCGGTGGCGAAGATGTAGCTGCGCGCGCGCTGCATCAGCCACTCGATCACCTCGGCCTCGCCCGCGACGAAGGCGCCGGCGCTGCCGATCGCCTTGCCGAGCGTGGCCATGTGCAGCAGGCGCGGTGACGCCACGTCGAAATGCGACGGCGTGCCGCGCCCCTCGCGGCCCAGCACGCCGAAGCCGTGCGCGTCGTCGATCAGCAGCCAGGCGTCGTGCTGTTCGCACAGCGCGAGCAGCCCGGGCAGCGGGGCGATGCTGCCGTCCATGCTGAAGACGGCATCGGTGACGACGAGCTTGCGCGTCGCGGTGGAGGCGGCGAGCTGCGCGGCGAGCGCCGCGAGGTCCAGGTGCGGGTAGACGTGGGCGTCGGCGCGCGCCAGGCGCACGCCGTCGATCAGGCAGGCGTGGTTGAGCGCATCGCTGAAGACCGCATCGCCGCGGCCCACGAGCGCGGGGACGAGGCCGACGTTGGCGAGGTAGCCCGAGCCGAAGTAGAGCGCGCGGTCCCTGCCCACGAAGCGGGCGAGCGCGGCTTCGAGCGCGTCGTGCGGCGCCTCGTGGCCGCACACCAGCGCCGAGGCGGTGGCGCCCACGCCGTAGCGCGCCGCGGCGTCCCGGGCGGCGGCGATGGCGGCGGGGTGTTGCGCGAGGCCGAGGTAGTCGTTGCTCGCGAAGGAGAGCAGCGGCACGCCGTCCACCACCAGGTGCGGGCCGTCCTTGGCCTCGACCACGCGCCGCGTGCGGCGCAGGTGGGCGGCGTCCAGCGCCGCGAGCCGGCGGTCGAAATCGTGAGCAGACGTCATGGCGCGCGATTCAGGTGCCCGCGACCTCGCGCCACACGATGCGCTGCGGGTCGGGCCCGGCCATGTGCGGCACCTCGGCCCAGAGCGGCGCGGCGAGCCTCGCCTGCAGGTAGGCGATGTTGTCGGCCTGCGCGGCCATCCGCGGGTCGACATGGTTGGCGACCCAGCCGGCCAGCCGCAATCCGCGCGCGCGGATCGCCTCGGCGGTGAGCAGCGCATGGTTGAGGCAGCCGAGCCGCAGCCCCACCACCAGCAGCACCGGCAGCCCGAGCGCCTGGGCGAGGTCGGCGCCGGTCTCGTCGTCGTTGAGCGGCACGAAGAAGCCGCCGGCGCCTTCGACGACCACCGCGTCGGCCTGCGCGGCGAGCGCGCAGTAGCGCTGCACGAGCACCGGCAGCTCGATGCGCACGCCCTCGGCCCGCGCGGCAAGGTGCGGCGAGAGGGGCAGCTTCAGGCAGTAGGGGTTGTCGAGCTCGCGCGGCACGCGCAGCGAGCCGCAGGCGCGCAGCGCCATCACGTCCTCGTTGTCCTCGCCCCCGGGCGTGGCCACGGTGCCGGCCGCCACCGGCTTCATGCCGACCACGCGGGCGTGGCGCTGGCGCAGGTGCAGCAGCAGCCCCGCGCTCACGAGCGTCTTGCCGACTTCGGTGTCGGTGCCCGTCACGAACCAGGCGGCGCTCATGCGGCGGTCTCGGCCAGCGCTTCGTCGAGCGCGGCCAGCGCGCCGCGGGCGAGCCAGGCCGAGGCCGCCTCGTCGATCACGTAGGGCGGCATGAAGTACAGCGTGTTCGCGATCGGGCGCAGCAGCAGGCCGTGGCGCAGCGCGGCCCGGTGGTAGCGCAGCGAGAAGCCGGGGTCGTCGGTGTCGATGTCCCAGGCCCACATCATCCCGATCTGGCGCGAGCGCAGCACCCTCGGGTGGCGCGTGAGCGGCTCGCACAGGGCCGACAGGCGCGCGGCCGTCTCGCGGTTGGCGGCCATCCAGTCGCGCGACTCGAAGAGCGCGAGCGTGGCGAGTGCTGCGCGGCAGGCGAGCGGGTTGCCGGTGTACGAATGCGAGTGCAGGAAGCCGCGCGCCACGCGGTCGTCGTAGAAGGCCTCGTACACCGCATCGGTGGTGAGCACGACCGACAGCGGCAGCGTGCCGCTCGTGATGCCCTTGGACAGGCAGATGAAGTCGGGCCGGATGCCGGCCTGCTCGCAGGCGAAGAGGCTGCCGGTGCGGCCGAAGCCCACCGCGATCTCGTCGGCGACGAGGTGCACCTGGTAGCGGTCGCACAGCGCGCGCGCTTCGCGCAGGTAGGCCGCGTCGTGAATGGCGATGCCGGCGGCGCACTGCACCAGCGGCTCGACGATGAAGGCGGCCGTCTCCTCGTGGTGCATCTCCAGGTAGGCCTGCAGCGCCTGCGCGCACTGGCGCGCGTGCGCCTCGGCCGAGACCCCGGGCGGCGCCTTGCGCGCGTCGGGCGTGGGCACGGTCGCGCTCACGCGCAGCAGCGGGCCGTAGGCGTCGCGAAAGAGCGGAATGTCGGTGACCGAGAGCGCGCCGGCCGTCTCGCCGTGGTAGCCGTTGCGCAGGCCGATGAAGCGCGTCTTGCGGGCGCGTCCGTGGTTGCGCCAGTGGTGGGCGCTCATCTTGAGTGCGATCTCGGTGGCCGAGGCGCCGTCGCTCGCGTAGAACGCGTGGCCGAGGCCGGTGAGCTCGCCGAGCCGCTCCGACAGCTGCACCACGGGCTCGTGCGTGCAGCCGGCGAGCATGACGTGCGAGAGCGTGTCGAGCTGATCGCGCAGCGCGGCCTTGATCGCCGGGTGGCCATGGCCGAAGAGGTTGACCCACCAGGAGCTGATGCCGTCGAGGTAGCGCTGGCCGTCGGGGTCGTAGAGCCACACGCCTTCGGCGCGGGCGACGGGCAGTGGCGGCATGGCCTCGTGCTGCTTCATCTGGCTGCAAGGGTGCCAGACGGCGCGGGTGCTGCGTGCTTGCAGCGTCATGTCGGCCGATCCCCCGGGGGGATGGCGGGGCGGCCGGGGAGCGGCCCGGCGCTCGGCCGGCCGAGGCCCGCGGACACCATGCCGTCGCGGAAGGTCTCGAAGATGTACATCAGCGGCCCGGCGGCCGTGACCACGTTGTAGCTGCGGCTCGCGCGCAGGTCCGGGCGGCCGACGTGCTGCCACAGCGCCTGCTGCACCTCGGTGGTGTGTGTCGCCGCCACGCGGCGCACGTAGAGCTGCGCGAGCAGGTGGCCCACGGGCGCGCTGCCGGCGTCCAGCCCCGCGAGGAACCACTCGGGCACGGCATCGAGCCGGGTGTAGGTGAGGTTGTCCATCAGGACATGGCCGTGGGCATGCAGGCTCGTGACGCGGTGCAGCCAGCGCTCGCCGCCAAGCTGCTCGCGCACCGCCGGCGGCACGTCGACGGTCTGCTGCTGGTGCAGCATCAGCACGGACACCGGGGCCTGCGCGACGGCCTCGCACACACGCGTGGTGGAGCCGTCGAGTGCGAGCAGCACGCGCAGCAGCGGCGCGTGCTCGGGGTCGTCGGGGTAGGGGTGTCGATCTACACTCATTCGCTTTCTTCTTGTGTTGTCGGCATCGGATGGAACCCAGCATCGTACCGGTCGAGCTCGCCGCGACGCCGCAAGACCTCTACGCGCGCCTGGGTGCCGAAGACGGCACCGTGCTGCTCGAAAGCAGCAAGCAGATGCCGGGGCTGGGCGGCTGGTCGTGGGTGAGCGGCCCGGCCTGTGCGACGCTCGAAACCCGCGGCGACACCACCACGCTCACCGAGGCCACGAGCGGCCGCGTGCTGCAGGCCTGGAGCGATCCGTTCGAGGCGCTCGAGGAGGCCCTCGCCGCCTTCGACGGCACGGGCCCGGTGCGGCCCGAGGGCCTGGGCTTTGCGGGCGGCCTCATCGGCTACCTCGGCTACGACCTCGCGCGCCACGTCGAGCGGCTGCCCGTGCTCGCGGCGAACGATCCGCCGCTGCCCGCGCTGCGCCTGCACCTGTGCGACCACGTCTATGCGTACGAACACGCGAGCGCGCGCTGGCACCGCTGCACCTGGCCCAGCCGCTGGGGCGATGTGGCGCAGCGCCGTGCGGTGTGGGCCGCGAGCGATGCGCGCGTGCACGGCCCCGACGTGCCCGGCGGGCGCTTTCGCGCCGGGGCGCCGGGGTCGCGCACGCCGTCCGCCACCTACCTCGAACACGTGCGGCGCGTGCTCGACTACATCGCCGCCGGCGACATCTTCCAGGCCAATCTCTCGCACCGGCTCGAAGCGCCGTTCGAGGGCGATCCGTATGCGCTCTACCGCGCGCTCACGGCGCGCAACCCCGCGCCGTTCTCGGCCTACCTGCCCGGCGACGGCTTTGCGATCGCGAGCGTCTCGCCCGAGCGCTTCCTGAAGCTCGACATCACGCCCGCCGGCCGCGTGGTGACGGCGCGGCCGATCAAGGGCACGCTGCCGCGCGACGCCGATCCGGCGCGCGATGAAGCGCAGCGGCAGGCGCTCGTGCGCAGCGTGAAGGACCGTGCCGAGAACGTGATGATCGTGGACCTGATGCGCAACGACCTGGGCCGGGTGGCGCAGGTGGGCAGCGTGCGGGTCGAGCGGCTCTTCGAGGCCGAGCCGCACCCGAGCGTGTGGCAGCTCGTCTCCACGATCCGCGCCACGCTGCGCGAGGACCGCGGCCTCGCCGACCTGCTGCGCGCGTGCTGGCCCCCGGGCTCGATGACGGGGGCGCCCAAGGTGCGGGCGATGGAGATCATCGAGGCCCTGGAGCCGGTGCGCCGCGGGCCGTATGCGGGCGCCATCGGCTACTTCGATGCCGGCGGGGCGATGGACCTCTCGGTCGTGATCCGCACTGCCATCGTGAGTGGCGGGCGGGTGATGGTGCAGCTCGGCGGCGCGGTGGTGGCCGATTCCGACCCCGCGCTGGAACTCGCCGAGACCGAGGCCAAGGGGCGACTGCTGCTGCGCGTCCTGCGAGGCGATTGACATGCCGAACGGACCGCTCACCGTGGCGCACCGCCGCCGGCTGCGCGCGGTCTGGCGCTCGGCCGGCTGGCCCTGCCAGGACCTGATCGAGGTGGAGCTGCTGGCCGCCGGCCTGCTGGAGCGGGTGCGCCACGCGAGCGGCCACGAGACGCTGCGCGTGACGGATGCCGGCGTGGCGCTGCTCGCCGAGACGCTGGAGCGCAATCGCGCCCGCCGCGATGCGCATGAAGACCTGGTGGAGCGGGTGGCGCGCGAGATGACACGCGCCGGGCGGCTGGCCTGGCGCGGCCTCGCCTTGCGCGCCAAGGTGGGCGAGGGCGACGCGGCGCAGTGGGTGGTGGCCATGCCCGACGTCTTCTCCATCCGCCACACCACGGTCGAGGCCTACTTGGAGCCGGTGGTGCACGAGGTGAAGGTGAGCCGCGCCGACCTGCTCTCCGACCTGCGGCGCGAGGCCAAGCGCAGCGCCTACCTGCAGCTGTCCAGCGAGTGCTGGTACGTGATCGCGCACGGCATCGCCCGGGCCGAGGAGATCCCGCCCGACTTCGGCGTGATGGCCGCCGAGGGCGGCGCGCTCGAGGTGCTGCGCCCGGCGCCCAGGCGCGCGATGCAGATGTCGCTGCCGCTGTGGATGGCGCTCGCGCGCGCCACGCCCATGGAGGGCTGGCGCGACGACGACGCGCAAGGGCTCTTGTAGTCAGCCCACGCGCGGGTTCGTGCAGCGCGCCGCCGGCACCTCCTGGCGCTCGCCCAGTTCCACGTCGACCGCCTGGAAGCTGCCTTGCGCCACGATGGACGCCGGCAGCGATCCGCCGCTCGCCTGCGGCGTCAGCACCACCGACCAGCGCTCGCCGGGCAGGTCGA
>JBIQJS010000142.1:0-6611 GCA_044507405.1 Rubrivivax sp.
CCACACCTTCGGCGGCAACCACAACGTCGGCATCACGCTCTACAACGGCGGCACGATGTACATCGACGACGGCAAGCCCACGCCCAAGGGCATCGCCGAGACGCTGCGCAACCTGCGCGAGATCTCGCCCACCGTCTACTTCAACGTGCCCAAGGGCTTCGACGAGATCGCCTCGGCCATGAACGCCGACGCCACGCTGCGCGAGTCGCTCTTCAAGCGTGTGGCCGCCTTCATGTGCGGCGGCGCCGGCATCTCGCAGGCCACCTGGAACCTCATCGACCAGCACGCCGAGGCGACGGTGGGCGAGCGCATCCGCGTCATCGGGGGGCTGGGCATGACCGAGACCGCGCCCTCGTGCACCTTCGTGCTCGGCACCGACGCGCGCGCCGGCTTCATCGGCCTGCCGTGCCCGGGTGTGGAGGTGAAGCTCGTGCCGCTGGACGGCAAGACCGAGGTGCGCTTCCGCGGCCCCAACGTCATGCCCGGCTACTGGCGTGACGAGGAGAACACCGCGAAGGCGTTCGACGACGAGGGCTACTACTGCACCGGCGACGCGGTGAAGTGGGTCGATGAACACGACCACAACAAGGGCCTCATGTTCGACGGCCGCATCGCCGAGGACTTCAAGCTCTCCACCGCCACCTTCGTGAGCGTGGGGCCGCTCAAGGCCTCCATCGTGTCGCAGGGCGCGCCACTGGTGCAGGACACGGTGATCACCGGCCTCAACCGCGACGAGGTGGGCGCGCTCGTCTTCCCGCGCATGGAGGAGTGCCGCCACCTCGCGGGGCTGGCCGAATCGGCCACGGTCGAGGAGGTGCTCACGCACCCCCGGGTGGTCGATTTCTTCCAGACGCTCGCCGACAAGCTCTGGGCGCAGGGCACGGGCAGCGCCAACCGCATCGCGCGGCTGCACGTGCTGCGCGAGCCGCCCTCCATCGACAAGGGCGAGATCACCGACAAGGGCTCGATCAACCAGCGCAACGTGCTCACGCACCGGGCGGCGGTGGTCGATGCGTTGTATGACGGCAGCGTGGCGGGCTTGATCCTGCCGCGGCGGGCGTGATGGGCTTCGACAGGCTCAGCCTGCGGAGTGCAGGCCCTTCGACAAGCTCAGGGCGAACGGAGAGTGTCCGGCATGCTGGACATCCCCACGTTCTGGCTGGCCACCCCACCGCTCGAGCTGAACACCCAACCGCTCGAGCTGAACACCCCACCCGTTCGGGCTGAGCTTGTCGAAGCCCAGCGCAAGACACAGGAGTCAAGAGATGGCACACAAAGGTTTCTTCGGCAGCTTCGACGACGTCTGGATGATCGACGGCGTGCGCACGCCCATGGTCGACTACTGCGGCGAGCTCGGCGGCGTGAGCGCCACCGACCTCGGCATCAAGGTCGCGCGCGAGGTGCTCGCCCGCAGCGGTGTGCCCGCCGCCGACATCGGCTCGGTGATCGCCGGCAACATGGCGCCGAGCGACTTCTTCCAGTACATGTTCCCGCGCCTCGTGGGCCTGTACGCCGGCGTGCCCACCGAGGTGCCCGCCATCATGGTGCAGCGCATCTGCGGCACCGGCTTCGAGCTCTTCCGCCAGGCCGGCGAGCAGATCAAGCAGGGGTACTGCGACGCGGCGCTGGTGGTGGGTGCGGAGTCCATGACGCGCAACCCGATCGCCGCCTTCACGCACCGCACCGGCTTCAAGCTCGGCGCGCCGGTCGAGTTCAAGGACTACATGTGGGAGGCGCTGATCGATCCGGCGCCGAACATCACCATGATCCAGACGGCCGAGAACCTGGCCAAGAAGTACGGCATCACCCGCGAAGAGGTCGACGCCTACGCCTCGCGCTCGTTCGCGCGCGCCGTGGCCGCGCAGGAAGAAGGCTACTTCGCCGGCGAGATCGTGCCGGTCACGCCCGAGGTCTTCAAGCTCGACGGCTATGCCGACCGTGCGATCGAGCTGCCGCGCAAGGTCGAGAAGCTGGAGCGCGACACGCACCCGCGCCTGTCGCCGCCCGAGGTGCTCGCGAAGCTGCGCCCCGTGTACCCCGGTGGCGTGCAGACCGGCGGCAACAGCTCGGCGCTGGTCGATGCCGGCGCGGCCGCGGTCGTCGCCAGCGGTGCCTACGCCAAGGCGAACGGTCGCAAGCCGCTGGCCCGCGTGCTGGCCGCCGCGGCGGTCGGTGTGCCGCCCGAGATCATGGGCATCGGCCCCGCACCGGCCATCCGCCTCTTGCTCGAGCGCACCGGCCTCAAGCTCGACGACATCGGCCGCTTCGAGATCAACGAGGCGCAGGGTGCGCAGACCCTGGCCGTCGCCAAGGAACTCGGCCTGGATCAAGACAAGCTCAACGTGCACGGCGGCGCGATCGCGCTCGGCCACCCGCTCGCCGCCACCGGTGTGCGCCTGACCGTCACCGCGGCGCGCGCGCTGCGCAAGAGCGGGCTGCGCTACGGCATCTCGTCGGCCTGCGTGGGCGGCGGGCAGGGCATCGCGCTCTTGCTTGAAAACCCTGAGGCCGCCTGAGGCGGTCTTACGTTCCACTCAACTTTCTCGCCTGAGCCTCCACCATGAAGATCCAAGGACAAGCAGCCCTCGTCACCGGCGGTGCCTCCGGCCTCGGCGCCGCGACCGCACGCGAACTCGCCCGCCGCGGCGCCAAGGTCGCGATCCTCGACCTCAACACCACGCTCGGCGAGCAGGTCGCCGCCGAGATCGGCGGCCTCGCGCTCAAGTGCGACATCACCGACACCTACTCGGTGACCGCCGCCCTCGACGCCGCCGAGAAGGCGCACGGCCCGGCGCGCATCGTGATGAACATCGCCGGCATCGGCACCGCCAAGCGAGTGGTGCAGAAAGACGGCTCCCCCGCGCCGCTCGAGGACTTCGAGCGTGTGATCCGCGTCAACCTCATCGGCACCTACAACGTGATCCGCCTCGCGGCCGCGCGCATCGTGGCGCTCGATCCGCTCGAGGACGGCGAGCGCGGCGTGTTCGTGAACACCGCCTCGGCGGCCGCCTTCGACGGCCAGGTGGGGCAGGAGGCCTACTCGGCCTCCAAGGGCGGCCTCGCCGCGATGACGCTGCCGCTCGCGCGCGACCTGTCGCAGTTCGGCGTGCGCGCCTGCACGATCGCGCCGGGGCTCTTCCTCACGCCGCTGCTGGCCGAGCTGCCGCAGCCGGTGCAGGCGTCGCTCGCGGCCAGCATCCCCTTCCCCAAGCGCCTGGGCAAGCCCGAGGAATTCGCCCAGCTCGCGGCCGGCATCGTCGAGAACCTCTCGCTCAACGGCGAGGTGATCCGCCTCGACGGCGCGCTGCGCATGGCGGCGCGCTGAGCAACGTCGTCGTTCCCCGTGACCATGACCCGCACTTCCACCTACAGCGTGACCGTGCAGTTCGGCGATTGCGACCCGGGGGGCATCGTGTTCTTTCCCAACTACTGCCGCTGGATGGACGCCGCCTCGCTGACTTTTTTCACGCAATGCGGCGTGCCGCCCTGGCGCATCCTGGAAAACGAGCGGGGAATCGTCGGAACGCCGCTCCTGGAGATCAACACCAAGTTCCACAAGACCGCGACCTACGGCGACACGCTGACCGTGCACACGCACGTGCAGGAGTGGCGCCGCGCAGCCTTCATCCAGGCGCACCGCGTGACCCGCGGCGACGACCTGATCTGTGAAGGCCGCGAGGTGCGGGCGTTCGTCAGGCGCGACGAGCACGACCCGGCGCGCCTGCGTGCCATCCCCGTCCCCGAGGACATCCAAGCCCTTTGCAGTTGAGGCCCGTATCAACTTTCATCACTGGAGACAAAGCATGAAAGCGTTCCGCCCCCTGGCCCTTGCCCTGGCCGCACTCTTCACCACTGGCGCTGCCCAGGCCGACATCACCGTCGGCGTGGTGCTGCCCCTGACCGGCCCGGCCAACGGCCTGGGCATCCCGGTGGCCAACTACGTCAAGCTGTGGCCGCAGACCATCGCGGGCGAGAAGCTCAAGGTCATCGTGCTCGACGACGCGAGCGATCCTTCCAAGGGCGTGCAGAACGCCAAGAAGCTCGTCACCGAAGACAAGGTCGACGTGCTCGTCGGCTCCGCCGTGACGCCGGTGGCCATCGCCATGGCCGGCGTGGCCGCCGAGGCGCAGACGGTGCAGCTCATGATGTCGCCGGCCAACCTGCCCGCGGGCAAGGACACCTGGTCGTTCCGCCTGCCGCAGAGCAATGCCGTGATGGCCCATGCGCTCATCGAGCACATGAAGAAGAAGGGCATCAAGCAGATCGGCTTCCTCGGCTACACCGACGCCTACGGCGAAGGCTGGCTGCAGGACTTCAAGGCCGAGTCGGCCAGGCTCGGCGGCCCGCAGATCGTGGCGGTGGAGCGCTTCGCCCGCCCCGACACCAGCGTGACCGCGCAGGCGCTCAAGCTCGTCTCGGCCAACCCGCCGGCCATCCTCGTCGTCGCCTCGGGCTCCGGCGCGGCCATGCCGCACAAGGGCCTGATCGAGCGCGGCTACAAGGGCCTGATCTACCAGACCCATGCCGCGGCCTCGCGCGACCTGATGCGCATCGGCGGCAAGGACGTCGAAGGCTCCTTCGTGGTCTCCGGCCCCGCCGTGGCCCCCGAGCAGCTGCCCGACTCGCATCCCTCCAAGAAGCTCGCGCTCGACTTCGTGCAGAAGTACGAGAAGGCCTATGGCCCGGGCAGCCGCAACCAGTTCGGCGCGCACGGCTATGACGCCCAGATCGTGCTCGAGAAGGCCGTGCCGGTCGCGCTCAAGGCCGGCAAGCCGGGCACGCCCGCCTTCCGCTCGGCACTGCGCGACGCGATCGAGAACATGGGCCGCACCGTGCTGTCGCAAGGCGTCGTGACCTACTCGAAGGACAACCACTGGGGCTTCACCACCGAGACCGGCGTGATCCTCAAGGTCGTCAAGGGCGAGTGGGACGTCGAGAACTGACAACGGCCCCCCAGTCGCTGGCGCTCCTGCCCCCGAGGGGCGCCACCCCAGGGGCCCGGCTAAGCCGGTTCCCCGGGGCGTAGCTTGATCTGCGAGGCGCTGCGCGCTCGCGTCAGCTGCATTCGGGGGTTTCGCTTACCTAGACCAAGAGCAAAGAGCCCATGGATTTCTCGATCGCCAGCATCCTTGCGCTGGACGGCGTCACCAACGGCGCCATCTACGCGCTGCTCGCGCTGGCCACCGTGCTGGTGTTCGCCATCACGCGCATCATCTTCATCGGCCAGGGTGACTTCGTGGCCTATGGCGCCATCACCCTGGCGATCCTGCAGAACGGCAATCCGGTGGGCAGCTTCTGGCACCGCCATGGCGACATGCCCGGCACGGTGTGGCTGCTGCTGGTGGTGGCCGTGATCGCCACCGTCGTCGACGCCGTGCGCGGCAGCCGGCGTGGCCTGCCCGGCGGGCAGCTCGCCAAGGACGCCGCCAGGACGCTCGCCGTTCCGCTCGCCGTGTTTGTCGTGGCCTGGTTCGCCGGCCCGCGCGAGTGGCCGATGTGGGCGCAGAGCCTCTTCGTGCTCGCCGTCGTCACGCCGCTCGGCCCGCTGATCTACCGCCTCGTCTACGAGCCGCTGGCCGATGCCAGCGTGCTGGTGCTGCTCATCGTCTCGGTCGGCGTGCACTTCGCGCTCACCGGCATGGGCCTGCTCTTCTTCGGCGCCGAAGGCTTCCGCAACCCGAGCTTCTGGGACGAGCGCTTCCAGTTCGGCCCCGTCACCGTCTCGGGCCAGGCCTTCATCATCTTCATCGCCTCCATCGCGCTCATGTCCGCGCTCTTCGTCTTCTTCGAGCTCACGCTGCGGGGCAAGGCGCTGCGCGCGACCGCCGTCAACCGGCTGGGCGCGCGGCTCATGGGCATCTCGACCTCGGGGGCCGGCCGCCTGACGCTCGGGCTGGCTGCCTTCATGGGCGCGCTGTCGGGCCTGCTGATCGGGCCGACCGCGACCATCTTCTACGACTCGGGCTTCATCATCGGCCTCAAGGGCTTCGTGGCCGCCATCTTCGGCGGCCTGGCGAGCTACCCGGCAGCCGCGCTGGGCGCGATCTTCGTCGGCGTGCTCGAGAGCTTCGGCTCCTTCTGGGCCAGCGCCTTCAAGGAGGTGATCGTGTTCACCGTCATCCTGCCGGTGCTGCTGTGGCGCTCGTTCCTGCACGGGCACGACGACGAAGAGTGACCTCACAGAACATGAACATCCGTCGCATTTCCCTTTTCGCGTTCGTGCTCCTGGTGGCGGTGCTGCCGCTGCTGCCGGTGCCCGAGTTCTGGATCACGCAGGCCAACTACATCGGGCTCTATGCCCTGGTGGCGCTGGGCCTGGTGCTGCTCACCGGCGTGGCCGGGCTGACCTCGTTCGGCCAGGCCGCGTTCGTGGGCATGGGGGCCTACACCACCGCCTACCTCACCACGGCGCACGGCCTGTCGCCCTGGATCACCTTGTGGGTGGCGCTGGCCATCACCGCGGCCTTCGCGCTGGTGCTCGCATGGATCACGCTGCGCATGTCGGGCCACTACCTGCCGCTGGCGACCATCGCGTGGGGCCTGAGCCTCTACTACATGCTCGGCAACATCGACGCGCTGGGCAAGTACGACGGCCTGCTGGGCGTGCCGGC
>JBIQJS010000143.1:0-5352 GCA_044507405.1 Rubrivivax sp.
GAACGTCGGAGGCCCGGTCCGAACGCCGAAGGCCCAATCGCCCCTGGGGCGACCGAGCGACCGGGGCACCCTTTTGTTTGGCCACTTTCTTCCGGGCAAGCAAAAGAAGGTGACTGCGCCGCCGCGCGCACCTGCCGGCAAACCACCCTTACGCCTGATTCCCGATCACCGCCCCGATGCGGATCGAATGCGTCTCCGGAATCTCGGAATGGCCGAGCACCTTCAGGCGCGGCGCGGCGCGTTTGAGCAGCCGCGCCATGGGCGCGCGGATCATGTCGGGCACCAGCAGACACGCCGGATGCCCCAGGTCTTCCTGTCGCTTCGCGGACTGCGCGGCACTGCGCGCCAGCGTGTCGGCCACGCCCGGGTCGAGCGCCGCGCCGTGCGGTGAGTTCAGGGCCTGCGTGACGAGCCGCTCCAGCTCGGGCTCGAGCGCGATCACCTCGAGCTCCTGCACCGGCCCGTAGATCTGCTGCACGATGGCCGGGGCGATGTGGATGCGGATGCGGCGCGAGAGCTCCGAGGGGTCGCTCACGGTGGAGGAATGTTCGGCCAGGCACTCCACGATGGAGCGCATGTCGCGGATGTGCACGCCTTCTTCGAGCAGCAGCTGCAGCACCTTCTGCAGCGCCGGGATGCTCACCATCTTGGGCACCACGTCCTCGATCATGCGCGGCGCGAGCTTGGTCACGTGCTCCACCAGCTGCTGCACCTCGACGCGGCCGAGCAGGCGGGCCGCATGCATCTGCATCAGGTGCGACAGGTGCGTGGCGATGACGGTGGAGCAGTCCACCACCGTGAAGCCGTTCATCTGCGCGGCCTCGCGCTGGCGCTCCTCGATCCACACCGCGGGCAGGCCGAAGGCGGGGTCGGTGGTCTTGGTGCCGATGAGGTTGGTCGTCGCGCCGCCCGGGTTGATGGCGAGCAGCATGCCCGGGAAGGCCTCGCCCTCGCCCACCACCGCACCGCGCAGCGTGAGGCGGTACATGCTGGGCTTCAACTCCAGGTTGTCGCGGATGTGCACCGGCGGCGGCAGGAAGCCCACGTCCTGCGCGAACTTGCGGCGCACGCCCTTGATGCGCTGGAGCAGGTCGCCGTTCTTGGCCTTGTCCACGAGCGCGATCAGGCGGTAGCCCACTTCGAGGCCCAGCGTGTCCACGGGCTGCAGGTCGTCCCAGGTGGCTTCGGCGTTCGGCTCGGCCGCGACCACCGGCGCCGGCGGCGCCTGCTTGGCGCGCTGGTTGCGCCGGTGCATCCACCAGGCGCCATACCCGAGGCCGCCTGCGATCAGCAGGAAGACGAAATGCGGCATGCCGGGGATCAGGCCCAGCAGGCCGATCACGGCCGCGGTGATCGCGAGCGTGCGCGGCGAGTTGAAGACCTGGGCGCCGATCTGCGTGCCCACGTCCTGCTCCTTGCCCACGCGCGAGACCACCATGGCCGCGGCCACCGAGATCAGGAGCGCCGGCACCTGCGCCACCAGCGCATCGCCGATGGCCAGCAGGATGTAGCTGTTGGCCGCCTGCGAGGCCGAGAGGTCGTGCTGCGCGACGCCGATGACGAAGCCGCCGATGATGTTGATGACGAGGATCAGCAGGCCCGCGATCGCGTCGCCGCGCACGAACTTGCTCGCGCCGTCCATGGAGCCGAAGAACTCGGCCTCGGAGCCCACCTCGGCGCGGCGGCGCTTGGCCTCCTTCTCGTCGATCAGGCCGGCGTTGAGGTCGGCGTCGATCGCCATCTGCTTGCCGGGCATGGCATCGAGCGTGAAGCGCGCCGCCACTTCGGCGATGCGCTCGGCGCCCTTGGTCACCACGATGAAGTTGATGACCACGAGGATGGCGAAGACGATCAGGCCGACGGCGAAGTTGCCGCCGATCAGGAAGTGGCCGAAGGATTCGATCACCTTGCCCGCCGCGCCCGGGCCGGTGTGGCCCTCCATCAGCACCACGCGGGTGGAGGCGATGTTGAGCGACAGGCGCAGCAGCGTCGACAGCAGGATGACGGTCGGGAAGGCGCTGAAGTCGAGCGGGCGCACCATGTAGGCCGCCACGATCATCACCATGAGCGCCATGGCGATGTTCAGCGTGAAGAACATGTCCAGCGCGAACGGCGGCAGCGGCAGCACCATCATCGACAGGACGAGGATGATGAACACCGGCGCCATCAGCGCCTTGGCGGCGCCCGCATGCTGCGGGCCGAGCCAGGTCTGGAGTTGCTTGAGGATGTCGTTCACATGCGCACCTTGGGGGCGAGACGATTGTCCGCAGCACCCTTCGCAACTTGAGCGGGATTAGCGGGGGCAAAACCCCGGTATTCCGGGGCCGCCGCCGGGCGGGCGCGCCCTCAGTCGGCCAGCGCCGGCTTGTGGTGCGGGTCGAGCTCGGGCGGCACGTGGAGCTCGGGCAGCTCGCCCGGCATGGCCACCCGGCCGGCGAGTGCGGCGCGCAGCTGGTACACGTAGGCCAGCACCTGCGCCACCGCGGAGAAGAGCGCCGCGGGGATCTCGCGGTCGACCTCGGCGTGGGCGTAGAGCGCGCGGGCGAGCACCGGCGCCTCCAGCACCGGCACCTCGGACGACTTGGCGAGGTCGCGGATGCGGAAGGCCATGAGGTCGGCGCCCTTGGCCACCACGCGCGGGGCGCCCATCTTGGCCTCGTCGTACTTGAGCGCGACCGCATAGTGGGTCGGGTTCATCACCACCAGGTCGGCGTTGGGGATGGCGGCCAGCATGCGGCGGTTGCTCATCTCGCGCATGCGGGCGCGCGCCCGCGCCTTGACTTCGGTGTTGCCCTCGGTCTCCTTGTGCTCCTGCTTCATTTCCTGGTGGCTCATCTTGAGCCGCTGGGCATGCAGGAACTTCTGCAGCGGCAGGTCCACCACCGCAAAAGCCGCAAGCGCGAGCAGCAGCAGGAGCAGCCCGCCCACGATCGCGTGCCCGGCGTGCGAGAGCGCCTCGGGCAGCGCGAGCGAGAGCGCGCCGCCGAAGGTGTCGATGTTGGCGCGCAGGTACATTGCGCCGATGGTCCCGAGGATGAGCGCGAGCGTCGACGCCTTGATCGCGTCGATCAGCTGCTGCTTGGAGAAGATGCGCGGGATGCCGGTGATCGGGTTGAGCTTGCCGAACTTCGGCGCGAGCGGCTGGAAGGTCCAGACCCAGCCGCCGGCGAAGACGCTGGCGGCGAACGCCACCACCATCATCAGCACGCCGAGCGGCATCACGATGAAGAGCATCTTGAGCGCCAGCTCGCCCATGCGCTCGACCATGAAGCCGGGCGACTGGATCGCGCGCGCATCGAAGCGCAGCCCGCTCTTGAGCAGGTTGGCCGACCAGTGCGTGACCTGCGGCCCGAGCGCCACGAGCGCCGCACCACCGACCGCGATCGCCGCGAAGTGCCCCAGGTCGCGCGAGCGCACCACCTGGCCTTCGCGGCGGGCTTTGTCGAGCTTGCGCTGCGACGCTGGCAGGTTGCGGTCTTGATCGGAGGCGGCCATGGGCAGGCGGTGTCGGGCGTGGGGGCATTGTTGCGGGCAAGCGTCACGACGTGAGGCCGATTAGCGGCACGGAAGCCGCCCAGTTCGGCATCGCATCGCGGCCGCGCAGGGTTGGCGAGGCATGCGTGACTTCGTTGGCAGGACGGCGTTGGAAACGCGACCCCAAGCCGACCGGCCCTGTCGCCATCCGGGCACACTGCGGGCACCCATGGGCAAGCACACGGCGTACTGGCAGCACTACCTCAAGACGCAGGTCCGCGCGACCTTGCGCCTGCTCGCGGCCATCGTGGTGTGGATCGCCGCCACGATCCTGATCGCCCTGGCGCACGAGCCGCTCGGGAGTGCCTTTCTGCCGCTGATGGGTGCCGCGTTCGCAGGCCTCGTGCTGTCGCTCGTGATCCTCGCCAAGGGCGCCTACCGCGTCACCTGCCCCGAGTGCGGCGCCGGCTACAGGCGACACAAGTGGGGTGGGCAGTGCCCGTCGTGCGGTCTCAAGCTGCTGCAGGAAGATCCCTGACACTACGGGCCGCTCCCCGGCTGACACCCTCACCCCCTTGCCCCATGGACCCACAGACCCGGCTCTACCTCGCCGCCGCGTTCCAGCTCGGCCTCCCCGTCGTCCTGGCGCTGGTTGCGGCCACCGTGCCCGTCACCCGGCGCTGGGTGGTCGTCGTGCTGGGGGCACTGACCCCGCTGCTGCTCTCGTTTGCCGTGACCACCGTGCGGCATCTCGGGCTGGGGGAGGAAGAGGCCGGATGGGCCTTCCACGAGATGTGGCTCACGAGCGTCGTGCCGTATGTCGCCTGCCTGACCCTGGGGGCTGCGCTGGGCATGCTGCGGATGCCGGCGAGCCTCTCTGCTCGCTACATCCTCGGCCTCGCCCCGACCGCCGCGGTGGCGCTCCTGCTGGCCCTCTGGTGGCCGCAATGACGCCGCACGGCACAGCGGTGCCTGCTGCAGCGCCATGAGCCCGCACCTCACCGTCATCACGCTCGGCGTCGATGACCTCGAGCGAGCCGTCGCCTTCTATCGCGACGGCCTCGGCTTGCGCACGCAAGGCATCGTCGGCACGGAGTTCGAGCACGGCGCCGTGGCGTTCTTCGACCTGCAAGCCGGCCTGAAGCTCGCGCTGTGGCCGCGCCGCAGCATCGCCGCGGACACCGGGGTCGCCGAGGGCGCGAGGTCTTCCACCGAGTTCACCCTCGGCCACAACGTCGGCTCCGAGGCCGAAGTGGATGCCGTGATGTCAGAAGCCGCCCAGGCCGGCGCCACCATCGTCAAGCCAGCCGCCCCGACGTTCTACGGCGGCCATGCGGGCTGCTTCACCGACCCCGACGGCCACCTCTGGGAGGTCGTCTTCAATCCGCACCTGGCCTCGCTGGGCTGAGGCGGCAAAACCTTGTCCCCCATGCACGTCGAACTCCAGCCCGCCCGCTTCAGCACCGACCTCACACCCGAAGGGCTGCGCCTGGTGGTGCCGGCGCGCCGGAGCTGGGGTGCCATCGTGTTTCTCTGCGTCTGGCTGGGCGGTTGGGCGTTCGGCGAGCTCACCGTCCTGCAGGAACTCATGGCGCCACCGGAGAACGGCGACAGGCCGGATCTCTTCCTCATGGTGTGGCTGGCAGGCTGGACCCTCGGCGGCGTGTGCGTGCTGGGCACGATCCTGTGGCAACTCGCCGGCCGGGAAGTCATCACGCTCGATGCCACCACCCTGACGCACCGGGTGACGCTGCTGGGGCTGGGTCGCACGCGCGCCTACAAGGTCACCGAAGTGAAGAACCTGCGCGCCACCGAACGATCCGCCACGGAACGCGTGGCCGACCAGGCATCGTGGTTTCCGCCGCTTGCGGGTGCGGG
>JBIQJS010000143.1:5452-6568 GCA_044507405.1 Rubrivivax sp.
GGCAGCGTGAGCAGCATGCCGAGCAGGCCCACGCCGAGCGTGATCGGGAAGCCGATGGCGAAGATGTTCATCTGCTGCGACACGCGCGAGACGATGCCCAGCACCAGGTTCACGAAGAGCAGCATGGTCACGATGGGCAGGGCGATCCACAGCCCCAGCTGGAACACCTGCGTGCCCCAGGTCTGCGGCTGCAGGGTGCGCAGGAAGTCGAAGGGCTCGGCCGAGACCGGGAAGGCCTCGAAGCTGTTGACCAGCGCCATGATGATGAGCAGGTGGCCGTTGATCACGATGAAGAGCCAGGCGATCACGGTGCCGAAGAAGCGGCCCACGGCCGTGCCCTGCCCGCCCGTGCTCGGGTCGAAGAAGCCGGCGTAGCCCAGGCCCATCTGCAGGCCCACGAGCTCGCCCGCGAACTCGATCGCGGCGAAGACGATGCGCGCGGCAAAGCCGAGCGTCGCCCCCACGAGCACCTGCTGGATCACGACGAGCACCGCCACGGGCGAGTCGAGCGCCACCACCGGCATGGCCGGCAGCGTGGCCTGGGCGCACACGGTGATGAGGAACGCAAGCGCCACGCGCACGCGCATGGGCACCTGGCGGCGCGACAGCACCGGGATGGTGGTGAAGAGCGCGAGCGCCCGGATGAACGGCCACAGCAGTGGCGTGAGCCACTCCATGACCTGGGCGTCGGTGAAGGTGAGCATGGCGTTGCGCTGGATCGACCCGCGGCTGGGCCGCGCCGATCAGCCCACGGATCCGGGGATGGAAGTCAGCGTGCGCTGCAGGTATTCGACGAGCGTCGTGAGCATCCACGGGCCCGCGACGGCCATCACCACCACCGCCGCCACGAGCTTGGGCACGAAGGACAGCGTGGACTCGTGGATCTGCGTGGCCGCCTGGAAGATGCTCACGAGCAGGCCCACGCCGAGGATGACCAGCAGCACGGGCGCGGCCACCATCAGCAGGAGGTAGAGGCCTTGCTGGCCGACGGTGAAGACTTGTTGTGAATCCATGATGGGCGGCGGGTCGGGGTGGGCATCAGGTCCGTTCGCCCTGAGCCTGTCGAAGGGTGGCGCGTGGCTCAGGGGGGGCTTCGACAGGCTCAGCCCGAACGGA
>JBIQJS010000144.1:0-6524 GCA_044507405.1 Rubrivivax sp.
CACCCTGGTTGGCGACCTCGACGTAGCGGGGCATCCAGTCTTCGCCGAGGATCTGACGGGCCATCTCGACCACGATGTAGTCGGCTTCGAGCAGGCCGTTGTTCAGGTCGTTGCCGTAGCGCGAGAGGCCCTGCAGGCAGCTCGGGCAGCTCGTCAGGATCTTCACGTTGCCCTTCTCGCCGACGGCACCCTGGGCCTTGAGCGCCGCCTCGCCCTTCCTCAGCTCCTCCTCCTTGCGGAAGCGGATCTGCGTCGAAATGTCGGGCCGCGTCACGCCCAGCGTGCCCGACTCGCCACAGCAGCGCTCGCTCTTGAGCACGTGCTCGCCGACCAGCGCCTTGACGGTCTTCATCGGGTCCTGCTGCTTGAGCGGCGTGTGGCAGGGGTCGTGGTAGAGGTAGGCAGCCGCGTTGGCCTCCAGGCGGATGCCCTTTTCCAGCAGGTACTCGTGGATGTCCACGATGCGGCAGCCGGGGAAGATCTTGTCGAACTGGTAGCCCTGGAGCTGGTCGTAGCAGGTGCCGCAGCTCACCACCACGGTCTTGATGTCGAGGTAGTTGAGCGTGGTGGCGACGCGGTGGAAGAGCACCCGGTTGTCGGTGATCATCTTCTCGGCCTTGTCGAACTGGCCGCTGCCGCGCTGCGGGTAGCCGCAGCACAGGTAGCCCGGCGGCAGCACCGTCTGCACGCCGGCATGCCACAGCATCGCCTGGGTGGCCAGGCCCACCTGCGAGAACAGCCGCTCCGAGCCGCAGCCCGGGAAGTAGAACACCGCCTCGCTGTCGGCCGTGGTCGACTGCGGGTCGCGGATGATGGGGACGTAGTCCTTGTCCTCGATGTCGAGCAGCGCGCGCGCCGTCTTCTTGGGCAGGCCGCCGGGCATCTGCTTGTTGATGAAGTGGATCACCTGCTCCTTGATCGGCGCGGTGCCCACCGTGGAGCGCGGCGCGGCGGTCTGCTTTCTCGCCAGCCCGCCGAGCAGCTTGTTGGCCGTGCGCTGGGCGGTGAAGCCCACGTCGACCATGGCGCCGCGCATCAGCTTGATGGTCTGCGGGCTGGTGGCGTTGAGGAAGGTCATCGCCATCTTGTTGCCCGGGCGGAAGCTCTTCTTGCCCATCTTGCGCAGCAGGTTGCGCATGTTCATCGACACGTCGCCGAAGTCGATCTTCACCGGGCAGGGCGTGAGGCACTTGTGGCACACCGTGCAGTGGTCGGCCACGTCCTCGAACTCCTCCCAGTGCTTGATGCTGATGCCGCGGCGCGTCTGCTCCTCGTACAGGAAGGCCTCCACCAGCAGCGAGGTGGCGAGGATCTTGTTGCGCGGGGAATACAGCAGGTTGGCGCGCGGCACGTGGGTGGCGCACACCGGCTTGCACTTGCCGCAGCGCAGGCAGTCCTTGACCGAGTCGGCGATGGCGCCGATGTCGCTCTGCTGCATGATCAGCGACTCGTGCCCCATCAGGCCGAAGCTGGGCGTGTAGGCGCTGGTCAGGTCCGCGTGCAGCGGATGCGAGCCGTCGCGCAGCAGCTTGCCCCTGTTGAAGCGGCCTTCCGGATCGACCTGCTGCTTGTAGCGCGCGAAGGGCGCCAGCTCCGCGTCGCTCAGGAACTCCAGCTTGGTGATGCCGATGCCGTGCTCGCCGGAGATCACGCCGTCGAGGCCGCGCGCCAGCGTCATGATGCGCGCCACCGCCTCGTGCGCGGTCTGCAGCATCTCGTAGTCGTCGCTGTTGACGGGGATGTTGGTGTGCACGTTGCCGTCGCCGGCATGCATGTGCAGCGCCACCCACACGCGGCCCTTGAGCACGCGCTTGTGGATGGCGTCGCACTCGGCCAGGATGGGCGCGAACTCGGCGCCCGAGAAGATGCGCGCCAGCGGCGCCTTCAGCTCGGTCTTCCAGCTCGCGCGCAGCTCGTGGCTCTGCAGCCGCGGGAAGAGCGCGTCCGCGTCGCCCAGCCAGCTCGCCCAGCGCGAGCGCACCTCGCGCACCAGGGCGATGGCCTGCTGCACGCGGCCTTCGAGCAGTTCGGCCGCCGGGATCTCGTGCGCGTCGTCGCTCTTGCCCAGCGGCAGGCTGCCGCGCGAGAGGAACGCCTCCAGCTCGTGCGCCAGGCGGATCTTGTTGCGCAGGCTCAGCTCGATGTTGATGCGCTCGATGCCGTCGGTGTACTCGGCCATGCGCGGCAGCGGGATCACCACGTCCTCGTTGATCTTGAAGGCGTTGGTGTGGCGGCTGATGGCCGCCGTGCGCTTGCGGTCGAGCCAGAACTTCTTGCGCGCGTCGGCGCTCACGGCGACGAAACCCTCGCCGCTGCGCGAGTTGGCGATGCGCACCACCTCGGAGGTGGCGCGGGCCACGGCGTCGGCGTCGTCGCCGGCGATGTCGCCGATCAGCACCATCTTGGGCAGGCCGTCGCGCTTGCTTTTCGTCGCGTAGCCCACGGCCTTGAGGTAGCGGTCGTCCAGGTGTTCGAGGCCGGCCAGGATGGCCCCGCCCTGCTTCGCCTGCTCGAACATGTAGTCCTTGATCTCGACGATGCTCGGCACCGCGCCCTTCGGATTGCCGAAGAACTCGAGGCAGACGGTGCGGGTGTGCGCCGGCATGCGGTGCACCACCCAGCGCGCGCTGGTGATGAGGCCGTCGCAGCCTTCCTTCTGGATACCCGGCAGGCCGGCGAGGAACTTGTCGGTCACGTCCTTGCCGAGGCCTTCCTTGCGGAAGACGCGGCCCGGGATGTCCAGCCGCTCGGTGCGCGTAAGCGTCTTGCCCGAGGCGTCGAAGTGGCGCAGCTCGAAGCTGGCCACCTCCACGTCGTGGATCTTGCCGAGGTTGTGGTCCAGCCGCACGACTTCCAGCCACTTCGCCTCGGGCGTGACCATGCGCCAGGACGCCAGGTTGTCCAGCGCCGTGCCCCACAGCACCGCCTTCTTGCCGCCGGCGTTCATGGCGATGTTGCCGCCGATGCACGAGGCCTCGGCCGAGGTCGGGTCCACCGCGAACACGAAGCCGGCCTTCTCGGCCGCGTCGGACACGCGCTGCGTGACCACGCCGGCCTCGGTCCAGACGGTCGCGACCTCGTGCGCGACGCCCGGCAGCCGCACCCTCTCCACCGCGCTCATCGCCTCGAGCTTCTCGGTGTTGATGACGGCGCTGTTCCAGGTGAGCGGGATCGCCCCGCCGGTGTAGCCGGTGCCGCCGCCGCGCGGGATGATGGTCAGGCCCAGCTCGAAGCAGCCGGCCACCAGCTTCGCCATCTCGGCCTCGGTGTCGGGCGTGAGCACGACGAAGGGGTACTCCACCCGCCAGTCGGTGGCGTCGGTGACGTGCGACACGCGCGACAGGCCGTCGAACTTGATGTTGTCCCGGGCCGTCAGGCGCCCCAGCACCTTGCGGGCCTGGCGGCGCAGCGCGGCGATCTCGTCGAAGGATCGGCCGAAGGACTCCACGGCGGCCTGGGCCAGCGCGCACAGCTCGCCCACCAGCGCGTCGCGCTGCGGGTCGTCCTGCGGGGTGCGGCGCTTCTGGACCTCGGCCAGGCGGTGCCGCAGGGCTTCGACGAGTTGCCCGCGGCGGCGCGGGTTGTCCAGCAGGTCGTCGATCAGGTAGGGGTTGCGCTGCACCACCCAGATGTCGCCCAGCACCTCGTACAGCATCCGGGCGGAACGGCCGGTGCGGCGCTCCTGGCGCAGGCTCTGCAGCAGCTCCCAGCCCCGGCCGCCCAGCAGGCGGATGACGATCTCGCGGTCGGAGAAGCTGGTGTAGTTGTACGGAATCTCGCGCAGGCGCGCCGGCTCGGCGGCCTGCGACAGCAACGCGGTCAGCGCGGTCGGGGCATTCATCGGGGGGTGGCGCCTCGGCGGGGCGCCGCGCGCCCTCGTACCGGGGCCGGAATTTTATTCCCGGGCCGCCTCCGGCGGCGGCCCGGGCTGCCGGCAGGGCTTTAGAACAGCACCCGGCTGCGGATGGTGCCCGGCACCTGCGCCAGCTTTTCCAGCACCCGCTCGGAGGAGCCGGCGTCGATGTCGGTCACCACGTAGCCCACCTTCTCGTTGGTCTGCAGGTACTGCGCCGAGATGTTGATGCCGGTCTCGGCGAACACGCCGTTGACGGCCGACAGCACGCCCGGCACGTTGCGGTGCACGTGCAGCAGGCGGTGCTTGCCGGGGTGGGCCGGCAGCGCCACCTCGGGGAAGTTGACGCTGCTGGTGGTGGTGCCGTTGTCGCTGTACTTGACCAGCTTCTCGGCCACCTCCACGCCGATGTTGGCCTGCGCCTCCATCGTCGAGCCGCCAATGTGCGGCGTGAGGATCACGTTGTCCAGCCCGCGCAGGGGCGAGACGAACTCGTCCTTGTTGCTCTTGGGTTCGACCGGGAAAACGTCGATGGCCGCACCGAGCAGCTTCTTCGCCTTGATCGCGGCCGCCAGCGGCTCGATCTCGACCACCGTGCCGCGCGAGGCGTTGACGAGGATGGCGCCGGGCTTCATGGCCGCGATCTGCGCCTCGCCGATCATCCACTGCGTCGAGGGCAGCTGCGGCACATGCAGGCTCACGATGTCGGCCGCGCCCAGCAGCTCGTTCAGGCTGCGCACCTGCTGCGCGTTGCCCAGCGGCAGCTTGGTCACCACGTCGTAGAAGACCACGTGCATGCCCAGCGCCTCGGCCAGCACCGACAGCTGCGCGCCGATGGAGCCGTAGCCGACGATGCCCAGCGTCTTGCCGCGGATCTCGAAGGCGTTCTCGGCGCTCTTGAGCCAGCCGCCGCGGTGGGCCACGGCGTTCTTCTCGGGCACGCCGCGCAGCAGCAGGATGGCCTCGGCCAGCACCAGCTCGGCCACCGAGCGGGTGTTGGAGTACGGCGCGTTGAACACCGCCACGCCGTGCTCGAGCGCCGCGCCCAGGTCGATCTGGTTGGTGCCGATGCAGAAGGCGCCCACCGCCACCAGCCTGCGGGCCGCCGCGAAGATCTCGGGCGTGAGCTGCGTGCGCGAGCGGATGCCCAGGAAATGCACGTCGGCCACGCGGGCCTTGAGCTCCTCCGCGTCGAGCGCGCCCGCGAGCACCTCGACCTGGCTGTAGCCCGCCGCCCGGATGAGCTCCACGCCGGAGGGATGGATGCCCTCCAGCAGCAGGAACTTGATCTTGCTCTTGTCCAGGGAGGTCTTGGTCGTCATGGCGCGGCGGGTGGTCGGGAGGAGGGTCGGAAAGAAGGGCCTGCAGCCTAGCATGCTGCACCGCAGCACACTACCAGTGCGGTCTTGCGCGGCCCGTTGCAGGAAAAGGGTTTCCCCGCTACGCGGCCGGCCGCGTGCCGTGCGACAAACGATCGCCGCCGCGCTGTCACGAAAAGGCCATAGCATGCGCGGCTTTGTTATTTCCAGCAGGAGTTTTTGCATGCGATTCAACATGCTTGCCGGCGCCGCTGCGCTGGCTGCCGCCTTCGCCGTCCCGGCCCAGGCACAGACCGAGATCCAGTGGTGGCACTCGATGAGCGGCCCGCTCGGCGAATGGGTCGGCGACCTCGCCAAGCAGTTCAACGAGAGCCAGAAGGACTACAAGGTAGTGCCCACTTACAAGGGCGGCTACGACGAGTCGATGACCGCGGCCATCGCCGCCTTCCGCGCCGGCAACGCGCCGGACATCCTGCAGGTCTTCGAGGTCGGCACCGCCACCATGATGGCCTCCAAGGGCGCCATCAAGCCGGTGGCCGAGGTGATGAAGCAGGGCGGCGTCAAGTTCGACCAGAACGCCTACGTGCCCGCCGTGGCCGGCTACTACACGGCGCCCAACGGCCAGATGCTGAGCTACCCGCTCAACAGCTCGACCACCATCTTCTACTACAACAAGGACGCCTTCAAGGCCGCCGGCCTCGACCCCGACAAGGCGCCCACCACCTGGCCCGAAGTGTTCGCCGCGGCCGACAAGCTCAAGGCCTCGGGCCACAAGTGCCCCTTCACCACCAGCTGGATGAGCTGGACGCAGCTGGAGAGCTTCTCGGCCTGGCACAACACCCTGTTCGCCAGCGAGAACAACGGCTTCGGCGGCACCAAGGCGCGGCTGGTCTTCAACGCGCCGCTGCAGCTCAAGCACTTCGAGAACCTGGCGAAGATGGCCAAGGACGGCACCTTCGTCTACAAGGGCCGCGGCAATGCCGCCGACGCCTCCTTCCCCTCCGGCGAGTGCGCGATGATGACCGGCTCCTCGGGGCTGTACGCGCGCGTGTCCAAGGACGCCAAGTTCGCCTACGGCATCTCCACGCTGCCCTACTACCCCGACGTGAAGGGCGCGCCGCAGAACACCGTGATCGGCGGCGCCAGCCTGTGGGTGATGTCCGGCAAGCCGGCCGACCACTACAAGGGCGTGGCGAAGTTCTTCGATTTCCTGTCCGACGCCAAGGTGCAGTCCGAGAGCCACAAGCGCACCGGCTACCTGCCCATCACCATGGCCGCCTACAAGCTGACGGAGGACTCGGGCTTCTACAAGGAGAAGCCGGGCACCGACGTGGCCGTGACGCAGATGATCC
>JBIQJS010000145.1:0-6513 GCA_044507405.1 Rubrivivax sp.
CGCTGCACGACGACGCCGAGCTCGCGTTCTTTCCGCCGGTCACGGGCGGCTGAGCCGCCTGCTCCTGCTCAGGCGACCGGCACACGCTGGGCGGCTTGGAGCGCTGCCCACGCCCGCTCCACCGCTTGCGCTGAGGCCGCACTGTGCGGCGCCCGCACCGCCGCGTTCATCCAGCCCTGCCGCGCGAGCATGGCCTTGAAGACGGTCGGGTTGGGCTCGGCGAAAAGCGCGAGCGACAGCGGCGTGAGCACATGGTGCAGGCGGCGCGCCACATCCAGGCGCCCGGCACGGGCGGTGTCGATCAACGCGGCATAGTGCGCCGGCAGGAGGTGCCCGGCTGCGGCGATCGCACCGGCGCCGCCGACGCAGGCGGTCGGGAAGATGCGCGCGTCGTCGCCGGCCAGCACCGCGAGGCGGCCGTGGGCCACGAGCGCGCGGGTCTTTTCGTCGTCGCCGCCGCAATCCTTGATGGCGCGGATCTTGGGATGCTCGGCGAGCGTCAGCAGCGTGTCGAGGCCGAGCGTGACACCGGTGCGACCCGGCACGTCGTAGAGCACGACGGGCAGCGGTGAGGCGTCGGCGAGCGCACGGAAGTGCGCCACCAGCCCCGCCTGCGAGGGACGCAGGTAGTAGGGTGCCGAGACGAGCAGGGCGGCCACCGGGCGCTCGGCGACCTGTCGCACCAGGGCCAGCATCTCGTCGAGCCGCGTGCCGGCGAGCCCCAACATCACCGGCTTGCCGCCGCGCTCGGCCAGCACCGCATCCAGCACGCGCAGCTGCTCCGCGTGCGTGAGCGATTCAGATTCGCCGGTGCTGCCGCAGGCGACGAAGCCACGCACCGGCGTGGCGGCCAGATGGCGCACCAGGCGCTTGAGCGCCATGAGGTCGAGCGCGTCACCGTCGAACGGCGTGACGAGCGGTATCCACAAGCCTGAAAAATCGATGTCTGGACCCACGAAGGTTCTCCTTGAACGACAGACCGAATGAAGGTCCGCGTCGTGGAGCTCGGGTCAGCGTGGTCGGCGTGGGCGAGGGGGGCCTGCCGTGAAGTCTGTTCCGTCGCTCATCCGACGACGGAACTGCAGCGCCCCGGTCAGATGAGCGTCTGCTTTTTGGCTTTGAGCGCGCACGCGGCCCGGCCCGTGGGGCGGGGGATCCGAGGCGTGCGGCGCGTGAGCATGGGCGGCATTGTGATCGACAATCCGGCGCCATGACCACCCCTCGCGTCAGCATCCAGACCCACGACTTCGACCTTGCTGCCGAGGTGGCCGCGCTGCGCGCTGGCGATCCCGGCGTCGGCGCCGTGGTGAGCTTCGTCGGCACGGTGCGCGACCACAGCGAGGTCCAGGGCGTCCAGCGCATGGAGCTCGAGCACTATCCCGGCATGACCGAAAGATCCATCGAGGCCATGATCGATGCGGCGCTGCAGCGCTTCGACATCCGCGGCGTGCGCGTCATCCATCGCGTGGGCGAGCTCGCACCCCAGGACCAGATCGTGCTCGTGGCCGTCACCTCGGCCCACCGCGGCCAGGCCTTCCAGGCCTGCGAGTTCCTGATGGACTACCTCAAGACCCAGGCGCCCTTCTGGAAGAAGGAGCACACGCCGGCCGGGGCGCGCTGGGTCGACGCCCGCGCGCACGACGACGAGGCGCTCGCGCGCTGGGGCATCGCCAGCGGCAACGCGGCCGCATGAGCACGGGCGTGCCGTGGCTGCAGGTGCTGGCCGTCTCGGCCGGTGCCGCAGTCGGGGCGCTGTTGCGCTGGGCAGCCGGCCTGGCGTTCAACGGGGCCGGAGGCGCCTTTCCGCTGGGCACGCTCCTCGTCAATTGCGTCGGTGGGTTCCTGATCGGGGCGGCGCTCGTCTGGTTCGACCGCTCGCCGGACGAACTTCTGCGCCTGCTCGTCGTCACCGGCTTCCTGGGTGGGCTCACCACCTTCTCGGCCTTCTCCGGCGAATCGCTCGCCCTCCTGCAGCGTGGCGCCTGGGGCTGGGCGCTGGCCCATACCTCGGCCCATGTGGTGGGCTCTCTCGGCTGTGCCGCCTTCGGCTTTAGATTGATGCGGCACTGGCTGGCTTGAATTTCCGGCGGGCCGCCTCAGATCCCTGGCAATTCGGAGGATTTCCATGCGTCTCGACAAGCTCACCACCAAGTTCCAGGAAGCGCTGGGCGAAGCCCAGAGCCTCGCCATCGCCCGCGACAACCCCTACATCGAGCCCGTCCACGTGCTGGCGGCGATGCTCGCCCAGACCGACGGGCCCAAGGCCCTGCTCGACCGCGCCGGCGTCAACACTGCTCGGCTGCAATCGGCGCTCGACGCCGAGATCAGGAAGCTGCCGCAGGTGCAGGGCGGCGAGCAGGTGCAGGCGGGCCGCGAGACCGGCGCGCTGTTGCAGGCCGCCGAGAAGGAGGCCACCCGGCGCGGCGATCAATACATCGCGAGCGAAATGTTCCTGCTCGCCGCGGCCGACAGCAAATCGGTCGGCCCGCTGGTCAAGGAGCACGGCTTGACGCGCAAGGCGCTCGAAGCCGCGATCGACGCGGTGCGCGGCGGCCAGAAGGTCGACAACCCCGAGGCCGAAGGCCAGCGCGAGGCGCTCAAGAAATACACGCTCGACCTCACCGAGCGCGCCCGCCAGGGCAAGCTCGACCCGGTGATCGGCCGCGACGACGAGATCCGCCGGGCCATCCAGGTGCTGCAGCGCCGCAGCAAGAACAACCCGGTGCTGATCGGGGAGCCGGGCGTGGGCAAGACCGCCATCGTCGAAGGCCTCGCCCAGCGCATCGTGGCCGGCGAGGTGCCCGACACGCTCAAGAACAAGCGCGTGCTGGTGCTCGACATGGCGCTGTTGCTGGCCGGCGCCAAGTACCGCGGCGAGTTCGAGGAGCGGCTCAAGAGCGTGCTCAAGGAAGTGGCGCAGGACGAAGGCCAGACCATCGTCTTCATCGACGAGATCCACACCATGGTGGGCGCCGGCAAGGCCGAGGGCGCCATCGACGCCGGCAACATGCTGAAGCCTGCGCTCGCGCGCGGCGAGCTGCACTGCATCGGCGCGACCACGCTCGACGAGTACCGCAAGTACGTGGAGAAGGATGCGGCCCTGGAGCGCCGCTTCCAGAAGGTGCTGGTGGGCGAGCCGAGCGTGGAGGCGACCATCGCCATCCTGCGCGGCCTGCAGGAGAAGTACGAAGTCCACCACGGCGTGGAGATCACCGACCCGGCCATCGTGGCCGCGGCCGAGCTCTCGCACCGCTACATCACCGACCGCTTCCTGCCCGACAAGGCGATCGACCTGATCGACGAGGCCGCGGCCAAGATCAAGATCGAGATCGACTCCAAGCCCGAGGCGATGGACAAGCTCGACCGCCGCCTGATCCAGCTCAAGATCGAGCGCGAGGCGGTGAAGAAGGAGAAGGACGAGGCTTCCCAGAAGCGCCTGTCGCTGCTCGAAGACGAGATCGGCAAGCTCGAGCGCGAGTACGCCGACCTCGAGGAGATCTGGAAGAGCGAGAAGGCCACGGCGCAGGGCTCGGCCCAGCTCAAGGAAGAGATCGACCGCATCCGCTTCCAGATCGAGGAATTCAAGCGCAAGGGCGACTTCAACAAGGTCGCCGAGCTGCAGTACGGCCGGCTGCCGGAGCTTGAGAAGTCGCTCAAGGAAGCCCAGGCCAAGGAGCTCAAGAAGGGCGGCGGCGCCGACGGCAGGCCGCAGCTGCTGCGCACCATGGTCGGCGCCGAGGAGATCGCCGAGGTGGTGGCGCGTGCCACCGGCATCCCGGTCGCCAAGCTGATGCAGGGCGAGCGCGAGAAGCTGCTGCAGATGGAGTCGCGGCTGCACGAGCGCGTGGTCGGCCAGGACGAGGCGATCTCGGCCGTGGCCAACGCCATCCGCCGCTCGCGCTCGGGGCTTTCCGACCCCAACCGCCCGACCGGCTCCTTCCTCTTCCTCGGCCCGACGGGCGTGGGCAAGACCGAGCTCTGCAAGGCGCTGGCTTCGTTCCTCTTCGACAGCGAGGAGCAGCTCATCCGCGTGGACATGAGCGAGTTCATGGAGAAGCACTCGGTGGCCCGCCTGATCGGCGCGCCGCCGGGCTACGTGGGCTACGACGAGGGCGGCTACCTCACCGAGGCCGTGCGGCGCAAGCCTTACAGCGTGCTGCTGCTCGACGAGGTGGAGAAGGCGCACCCCGACGTCTTCAACGTGCTGCTGCAGGTGCTCGACGACGGGCGGCTCACCGACGGCCAGGGCCGCACGGTGGACTTCAAGAACACGGTGATCGTGATGACGAGCAACCTGGGTTCGCACCAGATCATGCAGATGGCCGGGCAGGACCCGGAAGCCATCCGCGACGCGGTGTGGGTCGAGGTCAAGCAGCACTTCCGTCCGGAGTTCCTCAACCGCATCGACGAGACGGTGGTGTTCCACGCGCTCGACCGGGCCAACATCGAGGCCATCGCGAAGATCCAGCTCAAGGTGCTGGAGCGCCGCATGGAAAAGATGGACATGAAGCTCGACGTGTCGCCGGCCGCGCTGGCCGAGCTGGCCAAGGCCGGCTTCGACCCGGTGTTCGGCGCGCGGCCGCTCAAGCGGGCGATCCAGCAGCGCATCGAGAACCCGGTGTCCAAGCTGATCCTCGAAGGCAAGTTCGGGCCGAAGGACGTGATCCCGGTGACCGTGTCGGACGACGGCGAACTCACCTTCGAGCGCACGGTGCACTGACCGGCCTCGGCTCGGCCCGCAACGCCGCGCTTCGTGCGCGGCGTTTTTCCTTGCGGAGGCTAGCGCGTGGAGGGCGGTGCGTCGAGCAACGCGTCCATGCGCCCGATCTGCAGCCGCGCGAGCGTCAGGTTCGCGTGGGCCTTGTCGAGCACCGCATGCAGCGCGAGGCCGGGGTGATGCGGCACCGCGCGCAGCACGAGATGGTGCGTGCCCAGCGTGATGGCCGCCTCGGGCAGGGTGTGGCCCATGCCGAGCGTGCGGCTCGCCTGCGCCATGGCGGCAAGCAGGGTGGCGCCGTGCAGGCCGAGTTCGGCGCCGGCCGGGCGCGCGCCGGCGTGATGCAGCGCCTGGCCGGTGGCGATGTCGAAGACGGCGGCGCTCACCATGCCGGGCAACTCGCTCAGCTGGTGCACGTAGCGTGCGAGCGGCCCGTCGTCCGGATGCAGCATGTGCCCGACGGTGGCAGGCATGGGCTGCATGGGCACCGGGGCCGGTGCCTGCGCAACGGTGGGCGCCGGCGAAGGTGATGGTTCCGCCGCGGCCCGCCGGCCATGCGCGCCGGGCAGGGGCGGCAGGTCCAGGCCGGCTTCGGTGCGCAGCTGCTCGCGCAGGCGGTTCCAGGTGGCGCTGATGAACGACCACGCGTCGGCGAGGCCCGTCACCTGCGGCGTGGTGCGCACCGCGACACCCGTGCCGCGCCCGAGCTCCGTGGCGGTCGGTGCGAGCGCCGTTGAATTGCCGAGCGGCAGCAGGAGCAGGTGGCGGTTCTGCCAGCCGCGATCGACCATGGCGGCGCGCAGAGACGCGAACGAGGGCGACATGACGTGCGCGGGCATGTCGCCCACCATCGCCACCGCCAAGCGGCTGTAGGCCATCAGCACGCGCGCGAGCTCGTGCCGCTGGTGCGTGTCGGCATCGGCCTCGGTGGTGTAGAGCCGCAGCGTCGAGTGACTGGCGCTCGGGAAATCGACGAACTCCAGCGTGGCGAGCGGCGTGCCGTAGCCCTGGCGGCGCACCACGAGCTTGTGCACCGCGCGCCCGCTGGCCGCGGCCACGCCCGCCAGCAGCTTGCGCGACGACGTGGTGCCGACGTCGTGCAGCGCGATGTAGTCCGGCCGCAGGTGGCCCAGCTGCTGCTCGATCGCCTCGGCGGCATCGCACGAGACGAAGAGCTCGCGTTGCGTGGGCCCCACCGGGCGGCCGATGTCGCGCCGGGCCGGGTCGTGCCCGTCCTCCTCGCGCGGCTGGATCTGCGTGGGGATCTGCGCCTCGGCCCGGGTCGAGGGCCAGGCGTCGTCGGTGGAGGAGGAGGGCGTGACGGACATCGTGCGGGCGAAGTCCCGGCATGGTTTCATGGCGTGCGCCCTGCGCCCATCCCTAATGCATGCGAGGCGCGTCGATAGAATCCGGCCCTCTTACGCGCACCCATCGCTATGGCCAAAAACAGCACGCCTGTTCAGCAGGATCTTCCCGTGGTGATCGTCGGCGCGGGCCTGGCCGGTTTGACGGTGGCGCTGCACCTGGCGCAGCACCGCCCGGTCGTGGTGCTGGCCAAGCGCGGCCTCGACGAAGGCGCCACCGCCTGGGCGCAGGGCGGCATCGTCGGCGTGCTGGGCACCGACGACAGCATCGAATCCCACGTGCGCGACACCCAGGACGCCGGCGCCGGCCTGGTGGACGAGCACACCGCGCGCTTCATCGCGGCGCACAGCGCCGCCGCCGTCGAATGGCTGGTCGCGCGCGGCGTGCCGTTCTCGCCCGACCCGGCCGGCCCGCTCGGCCTGCACCTCACG
>JBIQJS010000021.1:0-41770 GCA_044507405.1 Rubrivivax sp.
GTGATGACGACCAGCGGGCGGTGCTTGGCCTTGATGAGCTCGCGCGTCTCGTAGACGTAGAACTCCATGCGGTCGATCTCGCGCAGCAGGTCGTTCGGGAATTCGATGTCGGCCTTGTCGATCTCGTCGATCAGCAGCGCCACCGGCTGGTCGGCCGTGAAGGCCTGCCACAGCACGCCCTTGACGATGTAGTTGTGGATGTCCTTGACCTTCTCGTCGCCGAGCTGCGAGTCGCGCAGGCGGCTGACCGCGTCGTATTCGTACAGGCCCTGCTGCGCCTTGGTGGTGCTCTTGATGTGCCATTGCAGCAGCGGCATGCCGAGCGACTGCGCGACCTCCTCGGCCAGCATCGTCTTGCCGGTGCCGGGCTCGCCCTTGATGAGCAGTGGCCGCTTGAGCGTGGCCGCTGCGTTCACCGCCAGCATCAGGTCATCGGTGGCGACGTAGTTCTCTGAACCTTGGAATTTCATGGGCGCGGCCGCGGTGTGAGGGTGACGGGCCAGTATATAAGCCGCCCTCTGGCGGCCGCTGTCCGGCAGACGACACGTGTGCACCCGTGGAGAGCAGGGCGGTGGGCCCGGTGCCGTTCCCTATAATCCGCGGTCACCTTGAAGCCTCCCAGCTCCCGCAGAACCATGAAGAAACTGCTTTCCTCGATCGTTGCCCTGGCCGCATTCGCCGCCGCAGGCGCCCAGGCGCAAGACGTCAAGGCCAGCCCCGAAGCCGGGCAGAAGAAGGCCGCCATGTGCATCGGCTGCCACAACATCCCCGGCTACCAGGCCAGCTTCCCGGAGGTCCACAAGGTGCCGATGATCTCGGGCCAGGGCGCGCAGTACATCGCCTCGGCGCTGGCGGCCTACCAGCGGGGCGAGCGCAAGCACCCGACCATGCGCATGATCGCCGGCAGCCTCACCGAGCAGGACATCGCCGACCTCGCCGCCTTCTACGAGCAGCAGGGCAAGAACGTGCCGGCGGCCAAGGACACCAAGGCCATGCCGCAGCCGAGCGCCGAAGTCGCCAAGCTGCTGCAACAGGGCAACTGCGCGAGCTGCCACGGCGCCAACTACAGCACCCCGCTGGATGGCACCTACCCGAAGATCGCCGGCCAGCACGCCGACTACCTCTTCGTCTCGCTCAAGGCCTACAAGATGGCCAACAACCCGAACGTCGGCCGTTCCAACGCCATCATGGCCGGCATGGTGCAGCCGTTCACCGCGGCGCAGCTCAAGCAGATCGCCGATTACCTCGCCACGCTGCCGGCCGACCTGCACACCGTGCCGCAGTCGCGGTTCCGCTGAAAAGCGCCGCAAAAGTCACGAAAAACGCCGCTGCCCGTCAGCGGCGTTTTCGTTTCGGGGGCGGCGAGTCAAGTTTCGCCGCGGGGCCGCCGATAGCCAGAAAGCCGGACTGTCCGTCGCCCCATGCTCAAAAAAATACCCATCCAGGAGCTACGCCTCGGCATGCACCTCCACGCGCTGGAGGGAGCATGGCTGGACCACCCGTTCTGGCGCACGAAGTTCGTGCTGCGCGACCTGGGCGACCTGGAACGTTTGCGCGCGAGCGGCGTGCAGGCCTGCTGGATCGACGTCAGCAAGGGGCTGGATGTCGCACCGAACGCAGCCCCCGCCACCGCGCCCGCTGCTGGGCCCGCCACCGCGGCGCCGGCCGCCCCGGCGCACGCCACTGTGCCCGCCCGGGCGCCGGCCTTCGTGACCCAGGCGACGAGCCTGGCGCACGAGGTTCGCCAGGCCGCAGCGCTGGTCGCGAAATCGAAGGAGGCGGTGAGCGCGCTCTTCCACGAGGCACGCCTGGGCAACGCGATCGACGCCGAGCACTGCCTGCCGCTCGTGGACGAGATCGCGGGCTCCGTCGCGCGCAACCCGAATGCGATGGTGAGCCTCGCGCGGCTCAAGACGCACGACGACTACACGTACATGCATTCGGTGGCGGTGTGCGCGCTGATGGTGTCGCTCGCGCGCCAGCTCGGCATGGACGAGGCGGCCACGCGCGAGGCGGGCCTCGCCGGCCTGCTGCACGACATGGGCAAGGCGGTGATGCCGGTGGCGGTGCTCAACAAGCCGGGCAAGCTCACCGAGGACGAGTTCAAGCTCATGAAGACGCACTCGCTGCGCGGCTACGAGATGCTGCGCGAGGGCGGCACGGCGACCGAAGGCGCGCTCGACGTCGCCCTGCACCACCACGAGAAGGTCGACGGCAGCGGCTACCCCCATGGCCTGCGGGGCGAGCAGATCTCGCTGCTCGCCAAGATGGGCGCGGTGTGCGACGTGTACGACGCCATCACCTCCAACCGCCCCTACAAGAACGGCTGGGACCCGGCCGAATCCATCCGCAAGATGGCCGAGTGGCGCGAGGGCCACTTCGACGATGCGGTGTTCCAGGCCTTCGTGAAGAGCCTGGGCATCTACCCGGTGGGCTCGCTCGTGCGGATGCAGTCGGGGCGGCTCGCGGTGGTGTGCGAGCAGAACCCCGAGTCGCTCGTCTCGCCCAAGGTCAAGGTCTTCTTCTCCACACGGTCGCAGATGCACATCCCGCCGGAGATGCTCGACCTGTCCAGCCGCTCGTGCAGCGACCGCATCGCCGCGCGCGAGTCCAACGCGCAGTGGAAATTCACCCGCCTCGAGGCCCTCTGGGCCGACCCCGACGCGCTCAGGCGCCAGGGCGTGGCGGTCTGAGCCGCGGGCGCTCGCGGCACGCGACCCCACGCGCCGCTGCGGCGCACAAACACTTCTAAACTCGCCGCTTTCGTTCGGCCATGCCTCGGCCCGTGGGAGCGCGCATGAAACGCAGCCTGTCGATCCTTTGCCTCATGGCGGCTTGTGCCGCCGTGCCCGCTCAGACCCTGCGCTGGGCGTCTCAGGGCGATGCCCAGACGATGGACCCGTATTCGCAGAACGAGCTGCTCACCAACGCCATGAACGGGCAGGTGTACGAATCGCTCGTCAACCGCGACAAGACCATGGCGCTCGAGCCCGTGCTGGCCACCGAGTGGCAGCAGGTGAGCCCGCTGCAGTGGCGATTCAAGCTTCGGCCCAACGTCAGGTTCCACGACGGCACGCCCTTCACCGCCGATGACGTGGTGTTCTCGGTGCAGCGTGCGAGCGAGGCCACGTCCGACATCGGCGTCTATGCCAACGCGGTGGGCAAGCCGAAGAAGATCGACAACCTCACCGTCGAGTTCAACCTCGCGACGGTCAACCCGATCTTCCTGCAGCACATCAGCCTGCTGCCGATCATGAGCCGCGCGTGGGCGGAGAAGCACAAGGCCACCAGGCCCATCGACTTCAAGAACAAGGAGGAGGGCTACGCCTCCTTCAACGCCAACGGCACCGGGCCGTTCATCCTCGTGTCGCGCCAGCCCGACGTGAAGACCGTCTACAAGCGCAACCCCAACTGGTGGGGCAAGTTCGAGGGCAACGTGCAGGAGGTGGTCTACACCCCGATCAAGAGCGACGCGACACGCGTGGCCGCGCTCGTGTCGGGCGAGATCGACCTGGTGGTCGACCCCTCGCCGCAGGACCTGCCGCGCCTGCGCCGCACGGCCGGCGTGAAGGTGATCGACGGCCCTGAGAACCGCATCGTCTTCATCGGCATGGACCAGCACCGCGACGAGCTGCTCTACAGCAGCGTGAAGGGCAAGAACCCCTTCAAGGACCAGCGGGTGCGCCGCGCGCTCTACCAGGCCATCGACATCGAGACGATCAAGACCAAGCTCATGCGCGGCCAGGCCGTGCCCACCGGCGGCATCACGCCGTCGCCGCTGGGCGCGTACAACGACGCGGCGCTGGAAAAGCGCCTGCCCTACGACCTCGAGGGTGCGAAGAAGCTCATGGCCGAAGCCGGCTATCCCCAGGGCTTCGAGGTCACGCTCGACTGCCCCAACAACCGCTACATCAACGACGAGGAGATCTGCCAGACCCTCGCGTCGATGTGGGCCCGGCTCAACGTCAAGGTGCGCGTCAACGCCATGCCGCGCACCACCTACTTCCCCAAGGTGCAGCGGCTCGACACCTCGATGTACATGCTCGGCTGGGGCGGCGCGATCACCGATGCCGAGACCACGCTCACGCCCATCCTGCGCGGACGCGGCGAAGGCGGCGTGGGTTCGTGGAACTTCGGCAATGCGAAGGACGACAAGCTCGAGGAGCTCGCCGCTGCGTCCAGCAAGGAAGCCGATCCGAAGAAGCGCGAACAGCTCGTCAAGGCCGCGCTGGCCCGCCACCACGAGCTCGTGCTCAACATCCCGCTGCACCGCCAGGTGATCCCCTGGGCGGCCCGTGCGAACGTCGACGCCGTGCACCGGCCCGACAACTGGCTGGAGTGGCGCTGGATCACCGTGAAGAAGTGATCCCGCGGGCGGGCCGCGTCAGCGCGTCGCCCGCCTGCGCACGCAGTCGATGTAGGCGTGCCCGTCGGGAGGCTGGCCGCTGCGCTGCGACTCCCACATCATGCGCCCGAGGCACTCCATCACCTCGTGCTGGGCGTCGTGCGCCGAGCCCAGCCTCGCTGCGAGCAGCTCGTAGGCCTGCTTGATGCCGCGGGGCTGGTCGATGCTCACCTGCTCGCTGATGGTCAGGTGCATCGACAGGTGCAGGAAGGGGTTGGTGCGGCCACCTTCGACGGCGTAGCTGCGGGCGACCGCCTCCTCGACATCGGCGAGTTCCGCATGGTATTCGGGGTGCTGGTCGATCCAGTCGGCGGCCACCGTCTCCATGGGCGTGAGCGGCAGGCCGCCGCGGCGCTTGCGGTGCGCTTCGCAGAAGAAGCGGCGCACGTCATGTTGCGAGGGCGTGAACATCGGGCGCTTTCAGGCGCGCAGCGCACGGCTGCTGCGCTGCGCGAAATAGAACCATTCGTTGCCCGGCTGCGCGCCGGGGTTGGGGAAGACGATGAAGCCGTCGGCCGGCGCGCGCACCTCGGTGCCGTCCGAGCGCGTGCCGATCAGCTCGCCTGCACGCAGCGGGTCGTAGCTGGCCCAGGGCTTCGCAAAGCGGTCCTGCGGATCGTGCAGGTCGGTCACCTCGGCCAGGCGCAGGAATTCCACGTCGCCGCGCGCGGGCGGTGGCGGCTCATCCACGAGGCCGAGCTGCGCCAGCGTGGCGCGGATCGCGCGGTAGCCCACCTCGGGCGCCTTCGGGTCGTGGTGCTGGCCGCATTCGAGCGTGATCGCGTAGCCGCCCTTCGAGCGCATGTACTCGGTGGTGCCCACGCCGTAGCTCGGGTCGGTGCTGAGGATCTGTGCGCGCTCGCTGGGCGTGGTGCGCTCCAGGCGGTTCTTGACGCCTGCGGCATAGGTGTCGAGCCAGCCTTCGACGATGCGCCGCGGCCCGAGCCGCAGCGCCAGCGCTTCTTCCTCGGCGGCATGGGCGAAGGGTTCGAGCGGGCCGGTGTTGTCGGGCGGGCCGATCATCGCGAAGGGCTCGCCAGCGGTGTGGAACGAGTGCAGGTCCAGCAGCACGTCGTGCTCGGCCAGGAGCGGGCACAGCACGTTGGCGATGCGGTCTTCGTGGTCCTGCGGTGCGTCGTTGGGCCGCAGGTTGCGGTTGAGGTTGCGGTCGCCGGCCCGCTGGCCGCGCGCATAGGCGAGCGGGTTGGTCACGGGCACGAAGGTCACGCTGCCGCGCACCAGGCGGATCGTGCCGGCATCGAGCTCCGGGAGGATGCGCTCGATGGCTCGCGTGCCGCAGGTCTCGTTGCCGTGCACGGCGCCCAGCACGATCAGTCGCTTGCCGGGTTGCAGCGCCTTGTAGCCATGGGTGCGCAGGAGATGGGTCATCGTGGGCGGTGTCGGATCGGCTCGGGATGGAACCGCCGATTCTGCGCGCTGTGTGGTGTCGGGCATGAAATGGTGGGTAAGTCTTGAGGGTTGCGCCGAATCGCCGCCGCTAACATCGCCCGAAACACGTCAACGGTGCGGTGCAACATGCCGTGCCACCATCGAGGGGAAGCGCATGCCGGTGGTCGTCGTCGCCAATCCGAAGGGCGGGGTGGGCAAGAGCACCTTGTCCACCAACATCGCGGGCCTGCTCGCCCACCAGGGCCGCGCCGTGATGCTGGGAGACGTGGACCGGCAGCAGTCGGCCCGCACCTGGCTCGGCCTGCGGCCCGAGGCACTGCCGAGGATCACCGGGTGGGACGTCGCAGCCGACGACATCGTGCGCCCGCCCAGGGGCACGACGCACGTGGTGCTCGACACGCCCGCGGGCCTGCACGGCAAGCGCCTGGAGCAGGTGATGAAGATCGCCGACAAGGTGATCGTCCCGCTGCAGCCGAGCATCTTCGACATCCACGCCACGCACGACTTCATCCGCGAGCTGCTCAAGAGCCGCCGCAGCGACAAGGTGCAGGTCGGCGTGGTGGGCATGCGCATACGCGAGGGCACGATCTCCGCCGACCAGCTGCGCAGCTTCCTTGGCACCTTGGAGACGCCCGTCATCACCTTCCTGCGTGACACTCAGAACTACGTTCACCTGGCCGCACGCGGGCTCACCCTGTGGGACGTGGCGCCGAGCCGGGTCGAGCGTGACCTGGAGCAATGGCAACCCCTCATCACCTGGATCAATGCATGAGAACGTTTGAAAAAATCTCTGACCTGCAACCTCTCGTCGGCCAGGAGCTCGGCGTGAGCGAGTGGATCACCATCACGCAGGAACAGATCAACAAGTTCGCCGATGCCACCGGCGACCACCAGTGGATCCACATCGACCCCGAGCGTGCGAAGAGCGGCCCCTTCGGCGCGACCATCGCCCACGGCTTCCTCACGCTGAGCCTCCTGCCCGAGATGACGGCCAAGGCCTTCTCGGTCAAGGAGACGCGCATGGGCGTGAACTACGGCCTGAACAAGGTGCGCTTCCCGTCGCCGGTGCCGGCTGGCAGCAAGGTGCGAGGCCGCTTCAAGCTGATCGAGTACATCCCGCTCGATGGCGGCGCCCAGGTGACCGTGGAATGCACGATGGAGCGTGAGGGCTCCCAGAAGCCGGTCTGCGTGGCCGAATCCATCGCACGCCGCTACGCCTGAGCGCGGGGCGTTCCCCAATCGGAGGGGGTGGGTGGTCAGCGGGGCTCGCATACGATCGCCCGCTGCCATCCAGGGGGATACGAAAAATGAAAGTGCTGCTGGTCGATGACCATCCGCTGATCCTGTCGGCGCTGAAGTCGGTCATCAGGGGCCTGGGCGACCACGTCAACGTCGTCGGCGCCGGCAGTGCCCGCGCAGCCCGCGAGGCGCTGCAGCGCGAAGACGATTTCGACCTCGTGCTGCTGGACCTTCAGCTCGGCGACGCCAACGGCTTCGACCTGCTCACCGAGTTCCGCGCGGGCTATCCGGCCGTGCCGGTGGTGGTGGTCTCGGCTTCCGATCGCGCAAGCGACGTGATCCGCTCCATCGACCTCGGCGCCATGGGCTTCGTCCCGAAGCGCGCCACCAACGAGACGCTCTTCGAGGCGCTGCACATGGTGATGTCGGGCGGCATCTATGTGCCCCCCATGAGCATCGGCAGCGACCCGCAGGTCGCGGGCCTGCGCCGCAACGATGAGCCGCCGCCCACCGTTCCGGGGCCGCTGCACGTGGTCAACCAGGAGGCCAACGGCGGCAGCTTCCAGAAACCGCCCACGCTCGCGTCGCTCGGCCTCACGCCGCGCCAGACCGACGTGCTGGCCCTGCTGCTCAAGGGCCATCCCAACAAGCTCATCGCGCGCGAGCTCGGCCTGTCGGTCGAGACCGTCAAGGACCACGTGGCCGCCGTCCTGCGGGCGCTGGGGGTGAGCTCTCGCACCCAGGCGGTGCTCGCGGTGGGCCAGATGACGCAGCAGCACGGCGACTTCTCGGCCTGGCGCAACGGCAGCCACGGGGGCTGAGATGTCGGCAGCACCGGGCCCAGAGGCGACGTCCACCGTGGTCGAGGCGCGCCCGGAGGCCCGGCCGGGCGGCACGGTGACCGTCGATCCGGCCGTGCGGGCCATGCTCCACGACCAGGCGTCCGCTGAGCGCGTGGCCGACATCTACGCCTACCTGCCCATCACGACCATCGCGATGGTGGTGGGCGTGCTCGTGACCGTTTCGCAGTTCTGGTCGCTCGTCTCCGGCGTGGGCATGGCGCTGTGGCTGAGTGCGCTCGGGGCGCTGGGCATCGTGCGCACGGTGATGTACCGCGGTTTCAAGCACCGCCGCAGCAACGAGCGCGAGGCGCTGCTGCGCTGGTACGAAGCCTGGCGCGCGACCACGCTCGCCGCCGGCTGCCTCTGGGGCATCGCCGCCTGGTTCTTCTACCCGTACGGCGGCAGCACCGAGAAGCTGATCCTCATCCTCACGATCTACAGCTACTGCATGGCCGGCATGCAGATCCTTTCGCCGCAGCACAACACCTTCTACGAGTTCTGCGCGTTGTGCCTCACGCCGCTGGTCGTGCGCGTGGCGTTGCCCGGCGACCCCAAGAGCCTGCTGCTTGCCGCCTATCTGCTCGTGATCTTCGGCATCACGATCATGCTGGCGCGCATGTACCGCAAGAACAACGAGGGCCTGCTGCAGATCAAGGTGCGCCTGGACCAGCTGACCCAGCAGTTGCGCGCCGAGAAGGCCGCTGCCGAGGCCGCGCGCCAGGAGGCGGAAGTCGCCAACCGCGCCAAGACGCAGTTCTTCGCCGCCGCGAGCCACGACCTGCGCCAGCCGCTGCACGCCATGGGCCTCTTCGCCGAAGCGCTGCGCCAGCGCAGCCACGACGAGGAAGTGGCGCAACTCGTGGCGAGCATCAACGGCTCGGTCGATGCGCTGGAGGGCCTGTTCTCCGAGCTGCTCGACATCACCCGCATCGACACCGGCGGCGTCGACGTGACACCCGAGCACGTGAACATCGGCGACATCTTCCGCAAGCTGCGGCTGCATTTCGAGCCGGTGGCGTTCGAGAAGGGTCTTGCGCTGCGCTTCCGCGGTGGCCAGCACAACGTGTATGCCGACCCGGTGCTGGTCGAGCGCATCCTGCGCAACCTCGTCTCCAACGCCATCCGCTACACCAACGACGGCGCCGTGCTCGTGAGCTGCCGCCGGCGCGCGGGGCGCATGATCCTGCAGGTGTGGGACACCGGTGTCGGCATCCGCGAGCGCGAGCAGGAACACATCTTCGAAGAGTTCTACCAGGTGCCCTACAGCGAGGCGCTCACGCCGCAGCAGCGCAAGGGCCTGGGGCTGGGGCTTGCGATCGTCAAGCGGCTGGCCGGGCTCATGCAGACGCCGCTCACGATGCGCTCGGTGCCCGGGCACGGCTCGGTCTTTTCGCTCACGCTGCCGCCGGGCAAGACGCCGCGCGTGCGCGAGCCGAGCGACGTGCGCAGCAAGCTGCCCATCGGCCTCACGCTCGACCGCCGCTTCATCGTCGTGGTGGAAGACGAGCCAGCCGTGCGCGGAGGTCTCGAGGTGCTGCTGCGCGGCTGGGGCGCGCGCGTCGCCTCGTTCGAGACGGCCGGCGCCAGCCGTGCGTGGGCGCAGAGCGCCGACCCCCAGGCCGAGCGCCCGGACCTCCTGATCGTGGATTACCGGCTCGAACGGGGGCACACGGGCGTGGAGGTGATCCTCGCCATGCGCGAGCGCTTCGGCGCCGGCGTGCCGGCGATCATGGTCACCGGCTCCACCATGAGCGAGCACGACGCCGAAGCGGCCGAGCACGGCTTCCACCTCCTCATCAAGCCGGTGGTGCCGAACAAGCTGCGCGCCATGATCGGCTTCAAGCTCGGGGTGCGCGTGGCGGAGTGAGGCGACGGGGCGGCGCGCTATATTGGCGCCTATACAACGCCATCCCGCCTTGAAACGCCACCCTGCCGCTCCCCGGCTCACCGGCCATCTCGACATCCACACCGACGCGGGCGCCTACCTGGGCGACACCCGCGTGCGCCTGCTGGAGGCGATCGAGGCGCACGGGTCCATCTCGCAGGCCGCGAAGGCGGTGCCGCTGTCGTACAAGGCCGCGTGGGACGCGGTCGACGCCATGAACAACCTCGCCGAGCAGCCCCTGGTCGAGCGCAGCACCGGCGGGCGCAAGGGAGGCGGCACCCAGCTCACGGATCACGGCCGACGCGTCGTGGCGCTGTACCGTGCCATGCAGGCCGAATCGCAGCGGGGCGTGGACCGTGCGGCTGCGTTGCTGGGCCAGTTGCCCGAGGGCGACATGGCGTCGTTCCAGCGGCTGCTGCGCCGTCTGGCCCTGCGCACGAGCGCGCGCAACCAGTTCGCCGGCACCGTGAGCGCCCTGAACCGTGGGCCGGTGGACGTGGAAGTGATCGTGCGCCTGGACGACCGCCTGGACCTCGCCGCCGTGGTCACGCGCGACTCCGCCAGGCTGCTCGGCCTGCAGGTCGGGCGCGAGGTGGTCGCGCTGGTGAAGGCCTCGTCGGTGATGCTCGTCGTCGACGAACACCTGCGCATCAGCGCACGCAACCGCTACTGGGGCGAGGTGTCCCGCATCGTCGAGGGCCCGGTGACTGCGGAGGTGACGCTCGACCTCGGTGCGGGCCGCAGCGCGGTCGCGGTGGTCACGGCCGAGTCGGTGCGCAGCATGGGGCTTGCCAAGGGCGTGCGCGCCGGGGCGGTGTTCAAGGTGTCGAGCGTGGTCCTGGCGGTGGTCGATTGAGAGGGAAACGATGATGAGGATGCAATGGGCCGCGGGTGTGCTGCTCGTCTGCCTCTCGATCGCCGGACAGGCGCGGGCCGACGAGGTCACGGTGGCCGTGGCGGCGAACTTTGCCGCGCCCATGGCGAAGATCGCCGAGGGTTTCACCGCGAGCACCGGCCACACGGTGAGGCTCTCCAGCGGCGCCACGGGCAAGTTCTACAGCCAGATCGTCGCCGGTGCGCCCTTCGACGTGCTGGTGGCGGCCGACGACGAAACGCCGCGCCGCCTGGTGGCCGAAGGCCATGCGGTCTCCGGCACCGCCCACACCTACGCACTCGGCCGGCTGGTGCTGTGGAGCGCCCAGCCGGGCCGGGTCGATGACAACGGCGCGGTGCTGGCATCGGATCGTTACCGGCGCCTGGCGATCGCCAATCCCAAGCTCGCGCCCTACGGCCGGGCCGCACAGGAAGTGCTCGCCGCGCGCGGCCTGCGCGACGCGGTGGCGAGCCGCATCGTCACCGGCGAGAGCATCGCGCAGACCTACCAGTTCGTGGTGAGCGGCAATGCGGAGATCGGCTTCGTGGCGCTCTCGCAGGTGATCGCGCCCGGGCAGGGAGCGCAGGGCTCGCACTGGGTGGTGCCGGCCGCGCTGCACGGCGAGATCCGCCAGGACGCGGTGCTGCTCAAGCGTGCCCAGGCCAGCCGCGCGGCCAGGGCGCTGCTCGATCACCTGCGCAGCGCCGAAGCGAAAGCCGTGATCCGGCGTTACGGCTACGGCACCTGAGCCCATGACCGCCGCCGACTGGACCGCCATCCGCCTGACCGCCGAGCTCGCCGGCGTCACCACGCTCATCCTGCTGGTGCTCGGCACGCCGCTCGCGTGGTGGCTGGCGCGCACGCGCTCGCGCAGCAAGCCCGTCTTCGCCGCGCTCGTCGCCATGCCGCTGGTGCTGCCGCCGTCGGTGCTGGGCTTCTACCTCTTGCTGCTCATGGGCCCGCAGGGGCCGGTTGGGCAGCTGACCGAGACCCTCGGCCTCGGGCGCCTGCCGTTCACCTTCGCAGGCCTGGTGGTGGCCTCGGTCCTGTACTCGCTGCCCTTCGTCGTGCAGCCGCTGCAGCAGGCCTTCGAGGCCGTGCCCGAGCGTGCACTGGAAGCGGCGGCCACCCTGCGCGCCGGCCCGTGGGATCGCTTCTTCACCGTGGCGGTGCCGCTGGCGCGGCCGGGTTTCGTCACCGCGTCGGTGCTGGGCTTTGCGCACACGGTGGGCGAGTTCGGCGTGGTGCTGATGATGGGCGGCAACATCCCTGGCCAGACGCGCGTGATGTCGGTCGCGATCTACGACCACGTCGAGGCGGCGGAGTACGCCGATGCGCACCGGCTTTCCGCCGCGATGGTCGGCTTCGCGCTCGTGGTGCTGGTGGCGCTCTACTGGGTGAACCGCTCGCGCAGCGCCGGCCGCGAGGTGCTGCGGTGATCGCGCTCGACCTGCACCTCGACCGCGGCGCCTTTGCGCTGCGGGCGGACCTGCGCCTGCCCGCCCGCGGGGTGAGCGCGCTCTTCGGCCCTTCCGGCTGCGGCAAGACCACGCTGCTGCGCGCGATGGCAGGGCTGGAGCGGGCGGCCGGCCGTGTGGCGATCGGCGACGAGGTCTGGCAGGACGACGTGCGCGGCCTCTTCGTGCCCACCCACCGCCGCGCCATCGGCTACGTGATCCAGGAGGCGGCGCTCTTTCCGCACCTCACGGTGCAGGGCAACCTCGACTACGGCCTGCGCCGCAGTGCGCCGGGTGATCGTGCAGCCCTGGCGCACGCGGTGGACCTGCTCGGCATCGGCGCGCTGATGGCGCGCCGCCCGGACACGCTCTCCGGCGGTGAGCGCCAGCGGGTGGCGATTGCGCGCGCCCTCGCCACCCGTCCCCGCGTCCTGCTGATGGATGAGCCCCTGGCCGCGCTCGATGCCGAGCGCAAGGCCGACTTCCTGCCTTACCTGGAGCGGCTGCACGAGTCGCTCGCGGTGCCCATCGTCTACGTGACGCATGCGATGGAAGAGGTGACGCGCCTGGCCGACCACCTGGTGGTGATGCGCGAGGGCCGTGCGCTCGCCTCCGGGCCGCTGACCGAGCTGCTCGCCCGCTCCGACCTTCCGCTCGCACGGCGCGACGACGCGGGCGTGGTGATCGAGGCGCAGGTGGTCGAGCACGACACCCGCCACGCCATGATGCGCATCGCCGCCGGTGGCGTGAGCCTGTGGGTCGGGGAATCTGCGGCTGCCGTCGGCGACCGTGTACGCGCCTCGGTGCTCGCGCGCGACGTGAGCGTGGCGCGCGAGCGCCCGCGTGAAACCAGCATCCTGAACGTGCTGCCGGTCGTGCTGGAGACGCTGCACGACGACGCCGGCACCGTGCTGCTCGGGCTGCGACTCGACGGGGACGCGTCTCGCGACGCCGCCCCGTTGCGGCTGCTCGCGCGCATCACGCGCAAGAGCCGTGACCTGCTCGGGCTACGCGCGGGCGATGCCCTGCACGCGCAGGTCAAGGGCGTCGCGCTGATGTAGCGCGACGCCGGCGCGCCGCATCAGCGCTTGTACACCTCGAGGTTGATGGTGCGCGTCTGGACCACGGTCGAGCTGCCGTTGAGGCGGTAGTCGGCGCGGAAGTTGAAGTTGATGTTGGCGAAGTTGCTGCGCGTGATGTTGCCGATCGCGCTGCCGTTGTAGACACCGGCCAGGCGGAACACCGCGTAGCGCTGGCCGCCGATGGTCACGTTCGACAGCGACCGGCTGTCGGCCGAGTAGTAGATGTTCCCGGTGGACTGGTTGCTCATGTTGCGCATCTGCACGCTGTTGACCGTCACCGTGATCGAGTGCGAGTCGGTCGTCGGGACGTAGGCATTGAGCGTGAAGTACTCGAGGTTGGTGTTGGGCAGCGCCGACTGCATCACGTAGTCGGACAGCATGTTGAGCGACACGCCGTCCTCGTTGGTGACGACCGGGTTGCTGTTGATCGTGAAGTTGCCCATCGTCGGGCGGACGGTCCACGGCGTGGTGGACGAGGCCGGCGGCGCGGGCGGCGAATCGTCGCCGCCGCCACCGCCGCATGCGCTCAGCAGCGAGAAGAACGAGATCGTGGCGATGGCCTTGAGCCAGACATGAAGGGGATGACGCACTGTGCAACTCCGTTGACGTTGATGGACGGAGTCTTGGCTCGTGCGCGCGCGGCGTCTTCGGCCGGATGGCCGATGCGGGCGTCTGGATTTCACGGACGGCGCGCGCGTGCGCGCCGCGACGCTCAGAACTCGAGGTTGTCGATCAGCCGCGTGGTGCCCAGGCGCGCCGCACCGAGCGCCACGAGCGGGCCGGCCGCCTCGGCTGGCGTGGGCGGCTGCAGGTCGCTGCGGCGGCGCACGGTGAGGTAGTCGGGCTTCCAGCCCCGAGCGGCGAGCGCCTGCGCCGCCTCGGCTTCGAGCTCGGCCAGCGCCGCAGGCCGCGCGCGGTAGCCATCGGCGAGCGTGCGCAGCGCCTGCGAGAGCGCGAGCGCTTCGGCGAGCTCGGCCTCGCTCAGGTAGCCGTTGCGCGAGGAGAGCGCGAGGCCCTCGCCCGAGCGGCGGGTCTCGCCACCTTCGACGGTGACGGGCAGCGCGAACTGCTCCACCATGCGGCGGATCACCATCAGCTGCTGGTAGTCCTTCTTGCCGAAGACGGCCACCCGGGGCTGCACGATGGTGAAGAGCTTCATCACGACGGTGGCCACGCCGGTGAAGAAACCGGGGCGGAAGTGGCCTTCGAGGATGTCGGCCAGCGCCGCATCGGGCTGGACCTTGAAGGTCTGCGGCTGCGGGTACATCTCGCGCTCGTCGGGCGCGAAGACGAACTCGCAGCCGGCGCCGGCCAGCAGCTCGGCGTCGCGCTGCAGCGTGCGCGGATAGCGGTCGAAGTCTTCATGCGGCGCGAACTGCAGCCGGTTGACGAAGATGCTGGCCACGACAGGCAGGCCGTGGGCGCCCGCCTGGCGCACGAGTGCGAGGTGGCCGTCGTGCAGGTTGCCCATGGTGGGCACGAAGGCACAGGCTTGCGGCCCCGGCAGGGCGGCGCGCAGGTCGGCGATGGTGTGCAGGACCTTCATCGTGGGTGCTTCAGTGGCCGTTTCAGTAGCCGTGGACGGCGTCGTCGGGGAAGGTGCGTGATTTCACCGCGGCCACATAGGCCTCGACGGCCGCGCGGATGCTCGGCGCGCCGTCCATGAAGTTGCGCACGAAGCGCGGCAGCTTGCCCTGTGTCACGTTGAGCATGTCGTGCAGCACCAGCACCTGGCCGGAGCAGCCGCTGCCTGCGCCGATGCCGATGGTGGCCATGGCCACGCTCTGGGTGATCTCCCTGGCGAGCGCGGAGGGCACGAGCTCCAGCACGCACAGCGCTGCGCCCGCGTCCGACAGCTCCTTCGCATGCTGCTTGAGGGTGGCCGCGCTGTCGGGCGTCCTGCCCTGGATGCGGTAGCCGCCGATCGCGTGCACCGACTGCGGCGTGAGGCCCAGGTGCGCGCACACCGGCACGCCGCGCTCCACCAGGAAGCGCACCGTCTCGGGCGTCCAGCCGCCGCCTTCGAGCTTGACCATCTGCGCGCCGGCCTGCATCAGCGCGGTGGCGGCGCGCATCGCGTGTTCCTTCGATTCCTGGTAGCTGCCGAAGGGCAGGTCCCCCAGCACGAAGGCGTTGCGGTTGCCCGCGGTCACGCAGCGGATGTGGTACGCCGTCTCCTCGAGCGTCACCGGCAACGTGCTCGCGCGGCCCTGCAGCACCATGCCGAGCGAATCGCCGATCAGCATGCAATCGACGCCGGCAAGATCGAGCAGCTTCGCGAAGCTCGCGTCGTAGCAGGTGAGCATCGTGATGGGCTCGCCGGCCGCCTGCATCTCGCGCAGTCGGTGCAGCGTCACGGGCTTGCGCTCCTGGGGCGCGGCGGCGCCGCTGCCGTAGACGGTCGATTCGGTGGTCATGAGGTGCGCATCCCGAGCTTGGCGAGCAGCTCGCGGTCGGCCGCCACGTCGGGGTTGCCGGTGGTCAGGAGCTTGTCGCCGTAGAAGATGGAGTTGGCGCCGGCCAGGAAGCACAGCGTCTGCACCGCTTCACCGAGCTGCTGCCGGCCGGCCGACAGCCGCACGCGCGAGCGCGGCATGGTGATGCGCGCGACCGCGATGGTGCGCACGAATTCGAGCGGGTCGAGCTTCTCGGCGCCGTGCAACGGCGTGCCGGGCACCTGTACGAGGTTGTTGATGGGCACGGACTCAGGGCAGGGCTCCATGTTGGCGAGCTCGGCGATGAGCGCGGCGCGCTGGGTGCGCGTCTCGCCCATGCCGACGATGCCGCCACAGCAGACCTTCACGCCCGCGCCGCGCACGCGCTGCAGCGTGTCGAGGCGGTCCTGGAACTGCCGGGTGCTGACGATGTCGCCGTACTTGTCGGGCGCGGTGTCGATGTTGTGGTTGTAGTAGTCGAGCCCGGCCTGGTGCAGCGTCTCGGCGTGGCCGTCGTCGAGCATGCCGAGCGTGGCGCAGGTCTCCATGCCGAGCGACTTCACGGCGCTCACCAGTTCGGCGACCTTCTCGATGTCGCGGTCCTTGGGCGAGCGCCAGGCGGCGCCCATGCAGAAGCGGGTGGCGCCGGCGGCCTGGGCCCGGCGGGCGGCCTCGAGCACGGCTTCGGTGTCCATCACCTTGCTGGCCTCGACGCCGGTGTCGTAGCGCGCGGCCTGCGGGCAGTAGCTGCAGTCCTCCGGGCAGCCGCCGGTCTTGATCGACAGCAGGGTCGAGAGCTGCACCTCGGCCGGGTCGTGGTGTTCGCGGTGCACCGTCTGCGCGCGGTGCATCAGCTCGGTGAAGGGCAGGGCGAAGAGCGCCTCGATCTCGGCCACGGTCCAGCGGGCCGGCGCCACGGGCGCGGCCGGCTTGCGGGGGTGGACACGGACGGCGGTTTCTTGCATTCGGGTCTTCCGGAAATGGCGAAGCCCGGCAGTCTAACCACACGGCCGCGTTGCTGGTGCAGTGCAGCAACCGCCGGGGCGGATGTCAGGCGGGTTGGTAGGCGAGCCGGACGTAGATGGGCGCGAACGCCTCGGCCTGCGTCACTTCGAGCAGGTGTTCGCGTGCAAGTTCGAGCATCGCGATGAAGGTCACCACCAGCACCTGCGGCCCGCGGTCCACCTCGAAGAGGTCTTCGAAGAGCGCGAAGCGGCGCCCCTGCAGGCGGCGCAGCACGATGCTCATGTGCTCGCGCACCGAGAGCTGCTCGCGGGTGATGGTGTGGTGCTGGTTGAGCTTGGCGCGCTTGAGGATGTCGGCCCAGGCGGCGCGCAGGTCGTCGGCGTCGACGTCCGGGAAGCGCGGCGTGAGCGACTGCTCGATGGTGACCTGCGCGCGCAGGAAGTCGCGGCCCAGCACCGGCAGCGCATCCAGGCGCGCCGCGGCCAGCTTGATCTGCTCGTATTCGAGCAGCCGGCGCACGAGCTCGGCGCGGGGGTCTTCGGGCTCCTCGCCTTCGGCCACCTTCTTGGGCGGCAGGAGCATGCGCGACTTGATCTCGATCAGCATCGCCGCCATCAGCAGGTACTCGCTGGCGAGCTCGAGATTGGTCTTGCGGATCTGCTCGACGTAGGCGAGGTACTGGCGCGTGACGCTCGCCAGCGGGATGTCGAGGATGTTGAAGTTCTGCTTGCGGATCAGGTACAGCAGCAGGTCGAGCGGGCCTTCGAAGGCCTCGAGGAAGACCTCCAGCGCATCCGGCGGGATGTAGAGATCCTGCGGCAGCTGGAAGAGCGGCTCGCCGTACAGCTTGGCGACGGCGACGTTGTCCACCACCTCGGGTGCGGCTGCCGCCTCGGGCGCCTCGTCGGGCGCCATCACCTCGGAATCCACGCGTCGCAGCGCGTTCAGCGCTTGGTCTGGTAGACGTAGGGCTGCTGGGGCACCTTCGCCTGGGTGTATTCGGCCTGCGCGTCGCGGTCGATGGGCTTGTCCCACCAGATGGCGCGGCCGCGGCGCTGCTCTTCCTCGAGCGTCGGGCGCTGGGTCTTCAGTTCCTCGATCAGCTGGGTGATGTCGGACTTGTAGGGCTTCCAGAAGAGCGGCATGGCAATCGGCCCCGGGAGGGCAGGTAGAGGCGGCGCGGCGCGCCGGAGAGGACCGGGGATTTTAAGCGCTCGGCCGCCCGCCGGCCCCATTCCCTGCCGCTCAGGGCTGGGTCGCACGTGCCAGCGCCGCGTGGAGGTGCGGCGTGATGTTTTCCAGCCCGAGTTCGGCGTCGAAGCCGGCGCGGTGCATCAGGTCGCGCGGCTGCGCATTGACGTCGCACAGCAGCAGCCGCACGCCCTGCCGGGCGAGCAGGCCATGCAGCTGGCGCAGGGCGTCCAGGCCCGAGGTGTCGACGGCGATCACCTGGTGCAGGTCCAGCACCACCGCGCGCGTGCCGGGCAACAGGCCTTGCGCCACGGCCTCGACCTTGCCGACTGCGCCGAAGAAGAGGGCGCCGTACAGGCGGTACACCTGCACGCCGGGCGGGTTGTCGGGCACGCCGTCGGCCCGGAAGAGCGTTCCCATGCGGTAGATGAAGAAGCCGCAGGCGAGCACCAGCCCGACCTGCACCGCGATCGTGAGGTCGAACACCACGGTGAGGAAGAAGGTGCCCAGCAGCACGGTGCGATAGGGCACGCTGAAGCGGCGCAGGCGTGCGAACTCGTGCCATTCGCCCATGTTCCAGGCGGCGAAGAGCACGATGCCCGCGAGCACGGCCAGCGGCACGTTCATGGCGAGCGGCGCGGCGATCAGCACGATGGCCAGGAGCGTGCAGGCGTGCACCAGGCCTGCGATCGGTGTGCCGGCGCCGGCGCGCACGCTCGTCACCGTGCGGGCGATGGTGCCGGTGACGGGCAGGCCGCCGAAGAGCGGCACCACCATGTTGGCCACGCCCTGCGCCATCAGCTCCTGGTTGGGGTCGTGTCGCGGCCGGTCGATCAGGTTGTCGGCGATGCGCGCGCACAGCAGCGACTCCACCGCGCCGAGCAGCGCGATGGTGAGGGTCGGGAAGAGCAGCTCCTTGGCGCTTTGCCAGCTGAAGGGCGGCAGTTCCAGCCTGGGCAGGCTCTGCGGGATGCCGCCGAAGCGCGAGCCGATGGTGTCCACCGGCAGCTGGAACCACCCCGCGAGCGCCGACAGCAGCACCAACGCCACGATGGGCCCCGGCACGCGCGCGGCGGTGCGCAGCGTGCGCCCTTCGAGCAGCGTGGCCGGCAGCACCGAGCGCTGGCCGAAGAGCCGCGGCCAGAGGAAGAGCAGGAGCACGGTCCCCGCACCCAGCATCAGTGCGTAGGGATTGAGCGTGGCCAGGTGGGTGCCCAGAGCATGCAGTTGGGCGAAGAAGTCGCTCGGGAGCTTCTCGATCGCCAGGCCCAGCAGGTCCTTGAGCTGCGAGAAGGCGATCAGCACCGCGATTCCGTTGGTGAAGCCGATGACGATGGTGATCGGGATGTAGCGCACCAGCACGCCCAGCCGGAAGAGCCCCATCGCGAACATCAGCACGCCGGCCAGCGCGGTGGCGATCAGCAGGTTGGTCAGCCCGTAGCGCTGCACGATGCCATAGACGATCACGATGAAGGCGCCCGCCGGGCCGCCGATCTGCACATTGGAGCCGCCCAGCAGCGAGACGATGAAGCCGCCGACGATGGCGGTGATCAGGCCCTGCTCGGGCTTCACGCCCGAGGCGATCGCGAACGCCATCGCCAGCGGCAGCGCGACCACGCCCACGGTGACGCCGGCGCCCAGGTCGCTCAGGAAGCGACGCCGGTCGTAGCCGTCCAGTGCATCGACGATCCGGGGCCTGAAGACCGCGAGTTCGATGCCGGCGAGCTTCACGGTGCGGCGTTCCTTGCAGCGACGAGCCGTGCCTGCACGTCACGCCACACCGGACGCACGCTGAGCAGCACCAGCAGGGTCGCCAGCGGCACCGTGGTGGCATAGCCCAGCCACTTGAACCCGAGCGCGCCCAGCAGCCCGCCCACGAAGAAGCAGGTGATGAGCAGCCCATGGGTGCGCAGCCGTTCGCGGTTGGCGCGCACCTTGCCGAGCGACGCGCTGCGGTTCACGTAGAAAAGCTTGCCCAGCTCGATGCCGAGGTCGGTCACGAGGCCGGTGACGTGCGTGGTGCGGATCTCGGCGTGCGAGATCTTGGTGATGACCGCGTTCTGCACGCCCATGGTGTAGCAGAGCAGCAGCACGGTGGCCGGCAGCAGCAGCGCCGAGTGCAGCCCGAGGCTCGCGCCCATCACGCCAAAGAGCATCAGCAGGCTCGCCTCCAGCAGCAGCGGCAGGCTGTAGCTGCTGTGCAGGTCGCGGCGCTGCGCCCAGTTGACGAGCAGCGCGGTGCTCATGGCGCCCGCGGTGAAGGTGACGACCGCCGCCAGCGCGGCTCCGGCCAGCAGGAACTGGCCCAGCGCCAGGTGGTCGGCCAGCGCCGACACCAGGCCCGTCATGTGCGAGGTGTACTGGCCCACCGCGAGGAAACCGCCGGCGTTGGCCGCGCCGGCCACGAAGGCCAGTGTCGCCCCCAGCCGCCGGTTGGTCCGCGGCGTGCGCTGCACATCGGTCCAACCACGGATGAAGGGCAGCATGGAGGCGGGTGGGTGTCGTCGGTCAGCGCACCCTCAGCCCCGGCGTGGCGCCGGGCCAGGGTTCAAGCACATAGAGCCCGGGATGGGCCTTTTCGTCGGCGTGGGACGCTGCAAGGACCATGCCCTCGCTGACGCCGAACTTCATCTTGCGCGGGGCGAGATTGGCCACCATCACGGTGTACTTGCCTTCCAGCTCCTCGGGCTTGTAGGCGGACTTGATGCCGCTGAAGACGTTGCGCGTCTTGCCTTCACCGACGTCGAGGGTGAGCCGCAGCAGCTTGTCGGAGCCCTCCACGTGCTCGGCCTTCACGATCCTGGCGATGCGCAGGTCGACCTTGGCGAAGTCGGCGATGCCGATCTCGGGCGCGAGCGGCTCGCCGCCCGGGGCCGGCGGCGCGGCGGGCGCAGGCGCCTCGAAGAGGGCGTCCAGCAGCTTCGGGTCGACACGCTGCATCAGGTGCTGGTACTCGCCGATGGTGTGGGCGCCGAGGGCCCGCGACGCGTCGGCGTAGTCCATGGGCGCCACCCGCAGGAACGCTTCGACCTTGGCGGCCAGCGCCGGCAGCACCGGCTTCAGGTAGATGGTGAGCACACGGAACGCCTCGATGCACACCGTGCACACGTCGTGCAGCACCTGCTCGCGGCCCGCCTGCTTGGCGAGCTCCCAGGGCTTGTGCTGGTCGACGTACTCGTTCACGCGGTCGGCGAGCAGCATGATCTCGCGCAGCGCCTTGCCGAGCTCGCGCTCGTTGTAGAGCGCCACCACCGTGTCGCGGTGCGCGCGCAGGCCGTCGAGCAGGGCGCGGCCCTCCACGCCGATGTCGGCCGAGAGGCGGCCTTCGAAGCGCTTGCTGATGAAGCCGGCGGCGCGGCTCGCGATGTTGATGTACTTGCCGACGAGGTCGCTGTTGACGCGCGCGACGAAGTCATCGGGGTTGAACTCCACGTCTTCCACTCGCGCGTTGAGCTTGGCCGCGAGGTAGTAGCGCAGCCACTCGGCGTTCATGCCGAGCTGCAGGTACCTGAGCGGCGACAGGCCCGTGCCGCGGCTCTTGCTCATCTTCTCGCCGCCCAGCGAGAGGAAGCCGTGCACGAAGATGTGGCTGGGCGTCTTGCGGCCGCTGAAGTGCAGCATCGCCGGCCAGAAGAGCGTGTGGAAGGTGATGATGTCCTTGCCGATGAAGTGGATCTGCTCCACCTCGGGGTCGGCGAGGAAGGCCTCGAAATCGCGGCCGCTGCGGTCGAAGAGGTTCTTCAGCGACGCGAGGTAGCCCACCGGCGCATCCAGCCACACGTAGAAGTACTTGCCCGGGGCATCGGGGATCTCGATGCCGAAGTAGGGCGCATCGCGGCTGATGTCCCAGTCGGCCAGGCCCACGTGGCCGAGTTCGTCGACGGTGAACCACTCCTTGATCTTGTTGAGCACCTCCGGCTGCAGGCGCCCGGCGGTGGTGGTCCATTCCTTCAGGAACTCGATGCAGCGTTCGGACGACAGCTGGAAGAAGTGGTGCGAGCTGCTCTTGAGCACCGGCGTCGCGCCCGTGAGCGCCGAGTACGGGTTCTTGAGCTCGGTGGGCGAGTAGACGGCGCCGCAGCTCTCGCAGTTGTCGCCGTACTGGTCGGGCGTGCTGCAGCGCGGGCAGGTGCCCTTGATGTAGCGATCGGGCAGGAACATGTTCTTCACCGGGTCGAAGAACTGCTCGATCACGCGCTCGGCGATCAGGCCTTCCTTGCGCAACGCGCGGTAGATGTCCTGCGCGAGCGCGTGGTTCTCCGGGCCGTCGGTGGAGTGCCAGTTGTCGAAGGCGATGTGGAAGCCGTCGAGGTACTGCTTGCGGCCGGCGGCGATTTCCGCCACGAACTGCTGCGGCGTCTTGCCCGCCTTCTCGGCCGCGATCATGATCGGCGCGCCGTGCGCATCGTCGGCGCCCACGAAGTGAACCTCGTGCCCCTGCATGCGTTGCGCGCGCACCCAGATGTCGGCCTGGATGTACTCCATCATGTGGCCGATGTGGAAGGGCGCGTTGGCGTAGGGCAGGGCGGTGGTGACGAAGAGCTTGCGGGTCATGGCGCGGATTCTAGGTTTTCCGCCCTTTCCCGGCCCGGGCGCGGGCGCGGGCGTGCCGCCAATAGCCGCAACCTGCGCGGGGGCGAAGCAGGGCGGGCAGTAGACTCGTCGGCTTCATGTCCCTACACGGCAAGAGTCCCATGTCCATCAGCGAGCAGGCGGTCACGGCGGCCATCGCCGGGGTGATCGACCCCAACACCCAGCGCGATTTCGTGAGCACCCGTCAGCTCCGCGACCTGCGCATCTCGGGCGGTGCGGTGTCCTTCGAGGTGGAGCTCGGTTATCCGGCGAAGAGCCAGGAAGCGGCGCTCGCGCATGCGCTCACGCTGGCGGTGCGCGGCGTGCCGGGCGTGGCCACGGTCGAGCCGCGCATCGTGACGAAGATCGTGCCGCATGCGGTGCAGCGCGGCGTGCAGCTCCTGCCCGGCGTGAAGAACATCGTGGCGGTGGCCTCCGGCAAGGGCGGCGTGGGCAAGAGCACCACGGCCGTGAACCTTGCGCTCGCGCTCGCTGCCGAAGGCGCGATCGTGGGCGTGCTCGACGCCGACATCTACGGCCCGAGCCAGCCCACCATGCTGGGCGTGCACGGCCGCCCGGAGAGCACCGACGGCAAGACCATGGCGCCGATGGAGAACCACGGCGTGCAGGTGATGTCGATCGGCTTCCTGGTCGAGCCCGACAACGCCATGATCTGGCGCGGCCCCATGGCCACGCAGGCGCTGGATCAATTGCTGCGCCAGACCCACTGGCGCGAGCTCGACTACCTCATCGTCGACATGCCGCCCGGCACCGGCGACATCGCGCTCACGCTCGCGCAGCGCGTGCCGCTCACCGGCGCCGTGATCGTGACCACGCCGCAGGACATCGCCCTCATCGACGCCCGCCGCGGCGTCCGCATGTTCGAGAAGGTGGGAGTGCCCATCCTCGGCGTGGTGGAGAACATGGCCATGCACGTGTGCAGCAACTGCGGCCACGTCGAGCACATCTTCGGCGCCGAAGGCGGCAAGAAGATGGCGGCCGAGTTCGGGGTCGACTACCTCGGCGCCATGCCGCTCGCGATGGGCATCCGCGAGCAGGCCGATTCGGGCACGCCGACCGTCGTGGCCGAGCCCGACGGCGAGATCGCCGGCCTCTACAAGGCGATGGCGCGGCAGGTGGCGGTCAAGATCGCCCAGCGCTCCAAGGACTTCTCGTCCAAGTTCCCGACCATCACGGTGTCGAAGAGCACCTGAGGCCGCGTCAGGGCACGAAGGGCTCGAAGAGCGGCGGCATGCGGACCTCGACGCCGCCTTGGCGCCCGCGCTGCTGCAGGTCGTCCATCACCACGCGCAGGTCGTCCACGAGATAGGGCGTGGCCACGAGCGGTGCGTCGAGCATGGGTTGCGTGAAGTCGTCCCAGTGGATCGGGATCACGCGCCGGGCACCGGTCGCCTGCACCGTCTCGCGCCAATAGGCGCTGCGGTAGGCCTCGTCCTTCTTGCCGAGGGTGCCGGTGCCGAGGAAGACCGTCTCGGCGCGCACGCCTGCCAGGGCGCCGGGCACGATGCCGGCGCTGCCCTGCACGAGGAAGCTGCGGCCTGAGGCATGCGTGACGGCGATCGACCACACCTCGCCTTCGTGCCATTGCGTGGCGCGTGCGGGCGTGACGAGCGGCTCGGTGATGTGCTCGCCGCCCTCGCCGCTGCTGTAGGGCGTGGGGCTGTGGCGGCTCGCGATGAAGCGCAGCGTGAAGCGGCCGAGCCGCAGCGTGTCGCCCGCCTGCACGGCGCGCAGCTGCGCCCGAGCGAGGCCTGCGCCGCGGCCGATCTGCATCACCGAGTTGCCGCCCACCAGCAATGCGCCGGTGCGCTGTGCGACGAGCGGTGCATCCATCGCGTGGTCGTAGTGGGCATGCACCGGAATGACCGCGGCGAGGCGGGTGACGCCCAGGCGCGCGAGCGATGCGTCCACCACCGCCGCGTCCGGCCCGATGCGGGACAGGAGCGTGCGCAATGGCGGCGGGCGGGAGAAGAAGCCGTCGGTCATCCACGCCGTTTCGCCGTCGTCGAAGACGAGGGTGGAGACGCCGGCGAAGCGCACGCGCACCGCGCCCGCGGCGTGGGCCGCAGGCGCGGCGGGCAAGGTCAGGGCGAGGTAGGGCTCGACGGGCGGTCGGCGGTTGAACTGCACCACCCCATAGGTCGCGGCCAGCAGCAGGGCGGCCAGCAGCGCGAGGGCGAGCCGCGCGAGCCCGCGCCCGGTCACCGGGGCGCGGTGGCCGAGAGGTCGCGCAGCACGGTGGGCCCGGCGCGGCGCTCGATTTCGGCCAGCAGCGGCTTGCCCCAGCCCAGGGCGAAGAGGCCTTCGCCGGTCACGAACATCGGCCCGACCAGGAGCCCGATCAGGTCGTCGACGAAGGCCGGCTTGCGGCCCTCGTAGTAGTGGCCGATGAACTGGATCACCCAGCCGAGCACGAAGCTGCCGATGCCCCAGGCGAGCCAGGCCGCGGTGGTGTCGAGCGCGAGGCCGTGGGCCAGCAGGATGAGCACGCCGTTGGTCACGCTCACCGCCGCGCCGAGCGTGAGGTTGCCGCGCGTGAGGTACCAGGCGGTGGACGCGAGCCACAGCACCCAGGCCGGCGTGACCGGAAAGCCGCCGAGGCTGAACAGCTCCGGCCGCGACAGCAGCACGCCGATCGAGAACACGATCAGCGGGATGCCGACGAAGTGGGTGGCGATGTTGCGGCGGTCGCGGTGGTACTGGGCGTACTGGACCATCAGCTCGGTGGCGTTGCGCATGTCGTCTCCTTCGTTCTCCTTGTCGCCTGCCGTTCAGGCCGGATGGGCCAGGTCACGCAGGTGCGTGGGGCCGGCGCGGCGCTCGATCTCGGCCAGCAGGGGCTTGTTCCAGCCGAGCGAGAACATCGCCTCCGCCGCCACGAACATCGGGCCGACCAGGAGGCCGAAGAGGTCGTCGACGAAGGCCGGCTTGCGGCCTTCGTAGTAGTGCCCGAGGAACTGCACCGCCCAGCCGACGAGGAAGCTGCCGGCGCCCCAGGCCAGCCAGCTCGCGGTGCTGCCTCCGGCGGCGCCATGCGCCAGCGCGACCAGCGCGCCCACCGCCAGCGTGACCGTGGCGCCGAGGGCCAGCGGGCCGCGGCGGCTCAGGTACCAGGCGCCGGCAAAGCAGAAGGCGACCCAGGCGGCGGTCAGCTCGAGGTGCGGCAGGGTGAGGTGCAGGCGCGCGAGCAGCACGCCGAGCCCGAAGACGATGAGCGGGATGCCCACACAATGGGTGACGATGTTGCGCTGGTCGCGGTGGTAACGGGCGTACTGGACGAGGAGGTCCAGCGTGCTGCGATGTGCGTTCATGGCGTTCTCCGCGTAGCGGTTGGGTCACATTCTGGGCCGGACCGCAGCCGGTGTGAACATGGTAGTTACACAGGGACGCATGGTGTCACGGGAAGGAACCGATGCAGGAAGTGGCTGAGCAAAACCGCACCAGGATGAACACCTTCGGCCGCTGGGTGGTCGCCAGCCTGCGCAGTGCCGTGCTGCTGCGGCCCGACTTGACGGGCCTGCGCATCGGCCCGCTGGTGCTTGCCCTGCTGGTGCTCACCCTGTTCGCAGGTGGTGTCGCCCTGCAGCGCCTCTACGTGGAGGGGCCCGCGCTCTTCCACTGGCAGGACCTCGGGCGCGGCTGGCTCGACACGCTGCTCTTCGTCTTCGCCTGCTGGGTGGCGGTGCAGGGCCGCGTGCAAGGCGCGTCTGTGCTGCTGGGTGTGCTGTGGCTGCAGCAGACCCTGATCGGCTGGACGTGGTTTGGTGCTTACTCCGCAGCCCAACGCTGGTGGCCCGACGCCCTGGCCGAACACGGCACGATCGTGAGCTGGGCGATGGTGGCCTGGCTGGGCGTGGCGGCAGCCGTCTTCCTCGCGCGGCAGGCCGAGGCGGTGCGCTGGCGTGCGGGGGCGGTGGCCGCCGTCGCGGTGGCGGTGCTGGCGGGCATCTACTTTCCGCAGGGCTACTTCTGGTACCCCGAGCGCACGGCGCATGCCGAGGATGTGGAGGACCGCCGCCTGGCGCTCACCCAGGAGCTGATCGAGGCCCAGTCGGCCGCGGTCGTCTCCACGCTGCACGACCTCGCGCCGCAGCGGCCGGGCGTGACCGACGTCTATGCCATCACGTTCGCGCCCTACGCCGGCGAGGAGGTGTTCCGCCGCGAGAGCCGGCTGGTGGCCGAGCTCATGGCGGAGCGCTTCGACGCGCAGGGCCGCACGCTCTCGTTGATCAACCATGCCGACACGGCCTCCGCGCTGCCCTGGGCGACCGGGCTCAACCTGCGCCGCGCCATCCTGCGCGCCGCCAGCCTCATGGACCGCGACGAGGACGTGCTGTTCCTGCATCTCACCTCCCACGGCGCGCGCGACGGCCAGCTCGCCGCGGCCTTCGACCCGCTGGAGGTGGAGGCCATCACGCCCGAGCAGCTGCGCGCCTGGCTCGACGAGGCCGGCGTTCGCTGGCGGGTGATCTCGATCTCGGCCTGCTATTCCGGCTCCTGGCTGCCCGCGCTCACCGAGCCGGCGACGCTCGTGATGACCGCCGCCGACGCCACGCACACCTCCTACGGCTGCGGCCGCGGCTCCGAGCTCACGTTCTTCGGCCGGGCGCTGTACGCCGAAGCGCTGCGCAGCACGCGCTCCTTCGAGGCGGCGCACGCCACGGCGCGCGAGGTGATCGCGCGGCGCGAGCAGGAGGCCGGCAAGCGCGACGGCTACTCCAACCCGCAGATCCGCATGGGCGAGGCGATCCGCCCGAAGCTCGTCGAACTGGCCGCCCGGCTGGATGCTGCGGCGCGGTGAGCCTCCCTACAATCGCAGCCCTCCTACAGGTGAGACCGGCATGAGCATCAAGAGCGACAAGTGGATCCGCCGCATGGCCGAGCAGCACGGCATGATCGAGCCCTACGAGCCCGGGCAGGTGCGCCACGCGCCCGACGGCCACAAGATCGTGAGCTACGGCACCAGCAGCTACGGCTACGACATCCGCTGCGCGCCCGAATTCAAGGTCTTCACCAACATCCACAGCACGGTGGTCGACCCGAAGAACTTCGACGAGAAGAGCTTCGTCGACATCCACGCCGATGTCTGCATCATCCCGCCGAACAGCTTCGCGCTCGCGCGCACGGTGGAGTACTTCCGCATCCCGCGCAACGTGCTCACCATCTGCCTCGGCAAGAGCACGTATGCGCGCTGCGGGATCATCGTCAACGTGACGCCCTTCGAGCCCGAATGGGAAGGCTACGTGACGCTCGAGTTCAGCAACACCACGCCGCTGCCGGCCAAGATCTACGCCGGCGAGGGCTGCGCGCAGGTGCTCTTCTTCGAGAGCGACGAGGTCTGCGAGACGAGCTACAAGGACCGTGGCGGCAAGTACCAGGGCCAGCGCGGCGTGACGCTCCCCAAGACCTGATGGCCTGAACTGCGGCGCCGTCCGACAGCGCGGCGCGCCGATACGCCCTGCAGCGCCGGCCGGCTCTGGCTACGATGGCAGCCGGTTCACGGCCGGGAGCGCAACATGAAGTGGCAAGGCAATCGCGAAAGCGACAACGTCGAGGACGCCCGCGCCGGGGGCGGGCGCGGCATCTCGTTCGGCGGCGGCCGGGGGCTGAGCCTCGGCACGGTGGTGATCGCGCTCGTCGTCGGATGGATCTTCGGCATCAACCCGCTCACCCTGCTGGGCCTGATGGGCGGCGAGGGCGGCCCGGCGCAGGTGCAGCAGGCACCGGCCGGCAAACCCCCGGCCGACGACACGCTGGCGCGCTTCGTCTCGGTGGTGCTGGCCGACACCGAAGACGTGTGGCGCGAGCAGTTCCAGAAGCAGGGCGGCACCTACCGCGAGCCCAAGCTCAGGCTCTTTCGCGGCAGCGAGCCCACGGCCTGCGGCATGGGCCAGTCGGCGATGGGTCCTTTCTACTGCCCGGGCGACATGAAGGTCTACATCGACCTCGACTTCTACGAGACCCTGCGCACCCGGCTGGGCGCGCCGGGCGACTTCGCCCAGGCCTACGTGATCGCGCACGAGGTGGGCCACCACGTGCAGAACCTCATGGGCCTGACGGCCAAGGTCGACGGCCTGCGCGGGCGCGTCTCCGAGGCGCAGCAGAACGAGATGTCGGTGCGCCTGGAACTGCAGGCCGACTGCTTCGCCGGCGTGTGGGCGCACCACGCCCACAACGCCCGGCAGATCCTGGAGCAGGGCGACATCGAGGAAGCGCTCAACGCCGCCAGCCAGATCGGCGACGACACGCTGCAGCGCAAGTCGAGCGGCACGGTGCGCCCCGAGAGCTTCACCCACGGCACGAGTGCGCAGCGCGTCACCTGGTTCAAGCGCGGCCTGGAGACCGGCAGCGTGAGCCAGTGCAACACCTTCGAGGCGCGCACGCTCTAGCGTGCGCCCGGGGCGCGCAGCGGTTCAGCGCGACAGGTAGCCGCCGTCCACCGCGTGGTAGCTGCCGGTCACGAAGCTCGCCTTGGGCGAGCTCAGCCAGAGCACGAGCTCGGCCACTTCCTCCGACGTGCCCAGCCGCCCGATCGGGTGCTGCGACACCAGCATCTGCTCCACGGCCTGGTCGGCCTCGAGCCTGGCGATCATGGGCGTGTGGATGAAGGCCGGCCCCACGGCCGTGACGCGCACGCCCTGCGCGGCGTACTCCATCGCAGCGGTCTTGGTCAGGCCGACGACGCCGTGCTTGGCGGCGGTGTACGCCGGCGCGGTCGCAAAGCCCACCTGGCCGAGGATGGAGGCCACGTTGACGATGGCGCCGCCGCCGTTGCGCAGCATCTGCGCGATCTGGTGCTTCATGCCGTAGAAGACGCCGGAGAGGTTCACCTCGATCACGCGCTGCCAGCCCTCGATGGTGTAGTCGGCGGTCAGCGCCTGCTCGCCGCCGATGCCGGCGTTGTTGCAGGCGATGTCGAGGCGGCCCCAGGCGGAGACACAGGCCTCGACGAGCTGGCGGGCGTCGTCCGGCCGGGCCACGTCGGCGCGCTGGAAGCGGGCCTCGCCACCGGCGGCCTGCACCTGGCGCACGGTTTCCTCGCCACCGGCGGCGTCGAGATCGGACACGAGCACGCGAGCGCCTTCGCGGGCATAGGCGAGCGCGATCGCGCGCCCGATGCCGGATGCTGCACCCGTGACGAGCGCGACCTTGGACTTGAGCATGGGAACCTCCAGACGTTCAGGCAGTACACCCGAGATCACACCACCGAGGCGAGGGTGGTGCCTTGTCGTGGGTCAAACCCCTGGTCTACGCGAGGAGCGCAAGTTGCTCCGCGAGCGGCTTGTCGCCGAAGAGCCATTGCCCGGGCAGCAGGCGCATGCCCTGCTCGCTCGGCCACACGAGCGCCGGCACGCCGTGCATGCCGACCGACTTCATCACCCGGCGCGCGCGATCGATGCGCGTGGCGGTGAGGGCGACGACCTCGCGGCTTGCGAGCCGCTCGGTCCAGGTCCCGGCGTCGTCGCCGAGCGTGGCGGCGAGCGCCTGGGCGATCACGCCGCGGTCGCTGATGTCGCGCCCGGCGACGAAGCGCTCGCGCTGCAGGGCGTGCAGCGCGTCGAGCTCGCGCCGCACGTTCCACAGCGACACGGCCGTGAGCGCTTCGGTCGCGACGGTGCTGTCGAAGGGCAGCGCGGGGTTGCCGAGCACCTTGCGGCGGTAGAGGTCGCTGAAGCGCTGGCCGCTCATGGCGGCGATGCGGGCATCGGCCTGCTCGATGTGGCGTGCGAGGTCGGGGTCCAGCGTCTTGCCGGGGGTGGCGAAGAGGCCGCTGGGCACCGGCTCCACGATGCAGCCGCCCAGATCGGCCAGCCCGTGGATGGCGGGCATGGCGCCGTAGCACCAGCCGCACAGCGGGTCGTAGAGGTAGATCAGGTGGTCGATCGCCATCGGGCCGGTGTGCGGGGTCGTGCGTCGGCCGCTCAGCCCGGCGCGGTGCCGGGGATGAGGATGCGGCGGTCGACGTTCTGGATGTCGGTGTGGCCGCAGAAGGCCATGCTCAAGTCGAGCTCCTTCTCGAGGATCTCGAGGCTTCGGGTGACACCCGCCTCGCCCAGGGCGCCCAGCCCGTAGAGGAAGGCGCGGCCGATGAGCGTGCCGCGGGCGCCCAGGGCCACCGCCTTGAGCACGTCCTGCCCCGAGCGGATGCCGCCGTCCATCCAGACCTCGATGCGCGAGCCCACCTCGCGGGCGATCTCGGGGAGCGCGGCGATGGACGAGGGCGCGCCGTCGAGCTGCCGGCCGCCGTGGTTGGAGACGATGAGCGCGTCGGCGCCGCTGCTGGCGGCGTAGCGCGCGTCTTCGACGTCCATGATCCCCTTGAGGATCAGCTTGCCGCCCCAGCGCTTCTTGATCCACTCGACGTCGTTCCAGTCGAGGCAGGGATCGAACTGCTCGCGCGTCCAGACCGACAGCGAAGTGACGTCGCTCACGCCCTTGGCGTGGCCGATGAGGTTGCCGAAGCCGTGGCGCTTGGTGCCCAGCATGCCCCAGCACCAGCGCGGCTTGGTCATGAGGTTGAGGAGGTTGGTGAGCGTGGGCTTGGGCGGCGTGGTGAGGCCGTTCTTCACGTCCTTGTGCCGCTGGCCCAGGACCTGCAGGTCCAGCGTGAGCATGAGGGCCGACACGCCCGCGGCCTTGGCGCGGTCCATCAGCCGCTCCATGAAGTCGCGGTCGCGCATCCAGTAGAGCTGGAACCAGAACGGCGACTTGGTGTGCGCACGGATGTCCTCGATCGAGCAGATGCTCATGGTCGAGAGCGTGAAGGGCACGCCGAACTTCTCGGCCGCGCGCGCCGCGAGGATCTCGCCGTCGGCGTGCTGCATGCCGGTGAGGCCGGTCGGGGCGATGGCCACCGGCATCACGGTCGGCTGCCCGGCCATGGTGGTGTGCAGCGAGCGGTTGTCCATGTTCACCGCCACGCGCTGGCGCAGCAGGATCTTCTGGAAATCGGCCTCGTTGGCACGGTAGGTGGATTCGGTCCAGGAGCCGGAGTCGGCGTAGTCGTAGAACATGCGCGGCACGCGGCGCTTGGCGAGCACGCGCAGGTCTTCGATGCAGGTGATGGGGGTCATGGGGGCCAAGCTTATCCCCGCGGCGCGCCGGGTTCGTCGAAGAGTGGCATGGGCACCGCATACGGGGCCGGCGGCTCCTGCGCGACCACGGCGTCGGTGGCGGCGCGGGGGTCGACCAGGTCGGTGAGCCTGGCGAGGTTGCCGGCGCGCACGCCCAGGAGCCGCATGCGCCGCGTGAAATCGACGCGCTTCAGGCACTCGCCCGCGGCACGGCGGATGGTCCTGGCGTCCAGGGTGTGGGCGGGCAGCGTCTGGTCGCGCGTCACGATCTTGAAATCATCGAAGCGCAGCTTGATGCCGATGGTGCGCGCCGCGTAGCCCTTGCGCGAGAGGTCGTCGGCGAGTTCCACGCACAGCTCGGTGAAGATGGCCGAGAGCTGCGCCCGGTCGCGCACCGCGTGCAGGTCGCGCTCGAAGGTGGTCTCGCGGCTCATGGAGACCGGCTCGCTGTGCGTGACCACCGGGCGGTCGTCGATGCCGTGCGAGGCGCGGTGCAGCCAGGCGCCGTAGCTGCGGCCGAAGTGGGTGACGAGAAACGCCGGGTCGCAGGCCGCGATGTCGCCGATGGTGTGCAGCCCGTGGCCCGCAAGCTTCTCGCTTGCCTTGGGGCCGATGCCGTTGAGCTTGCGCGCGGCCAGCGGCCACACCCGCGCCGGGATCTCGTCGGCGCGCAGCAGGGTGAGCCCGTCGGGCTTGTCGAACTCGGAGCAGAGCTTGGAGAGCAGCTTGTTCGGCGTGATGCCCACCGAGCAGGTGAGCCCGCCGGTGGCCTCTCGCACGGCCTCCTTGAGCGCGAGGCCCACGGCCCGGCCGCCGTCGTCGTGCACGCCGGGCAGCTCGCTGAGGTCGATGTAGATCTCGTCGATGCCGCGGTCTTCGACCAGCGGCGCGATGCTGCGCACCGCGGCCTTGAAGCGCCGCGAATAGGCGCGGTACTGATCGAAATCCACCGGCAGCAGGATGGCCTCGGGCGCGAGCCGGGCCGCCTTCATGGTCGGCATGGCCGAGAAGACGCCCAGCTTGCGCGCCTCGTACGTGCTCGTCGTGAGCACGCCGCGGCCGGTGTAGTCGCGCAGCCGGTGGAACTCGCGCGTGCCGTCCTCGCGCAGCACCGGCTCGTGGCGCCGCCCGCCGCCGATCACCACCGGCAGGCCCTTGAGCTCCGGGTAGCGCAGCAGCTCCACGGACGCGTAGAAGGCGTCCATGTCGAGGTGGGCGATCAGGCGGGGCACGGGCTGTATTTTCATCCAGCATGGCAGTCCTTACCATCGCCCGATGACCATCCACGCGCAATGCCTCTGCGGAGGAATCCGCTTCCGGATCGAGGGCGAGCTGGCGCCGATCCAGATCTGCCACTGCTCGCAATGCCGCCGGGCCCAGGGCGCCGCCTTCGCGGCCAACATCCCGGTGGCCGAATCTGCGGTGCGGTTCGACGCCGGCACCGAGCTCCTGAGCGCGTACGAGGCCACACCGGGCAAGGAGCGTGTCTTCTGCCGCCGCTGCGGCTCGCCCATCTACAGCCGGCGTGTGAGCCTGCCGGGCGTGCTGCGCATCCGCGCCGGGCTGATCGACGAGCCCGTGGCAGCGCGCCCCGCCTTCCATGCCTACGTGGCAAGCAAGGCGAGCTGGTACGAGATCGGCGACAGCCTTCCGCAGCATGCAGAGGGCCACGTGCCCCCGGGCGCCTGAAAGGAACCACGCCGTGCTCGACTTCGAAGCCCCACCCATCGAGTCGTCGCAGATGCGGCGCGCCGGCCGCGAGCTCCTGTCGCTCGCGCTCATGGACGCGCGCAACCACAGCCTGCGCTGGATGAGCGCCATCGAGGCGGCGCTGCCCGCGTTCGCCGTGCCCGAGGACGCCCGCGCGCGGCTCGACCCGCCGCTGTGGACGCTCGGCCGCCTGGCGTGGTACCAGGAGCACTGGATCGCGCGCAACGTGCAGCGGCACCGCGGCGTGCAGGCGGAGGGCAAGTCGCTGCGCCTGGCCTCCATCGAGCCCACGGCCGACCAGCTCTTCGACCCCTCGCTCGTCCCGCAGGAGGCCCGCTGGCGGCTCGCGCTGCCCGAGCCGCAGGCGATCCGCCAGTACCTCGCGGACACGCTGGAGACCACGCTCGATCTGCTGGAGCACGCCACCGAAGACGACGGCGGGCTGTACTTCTTCCGGCTCGCGCTCTTCCACGAAGACCTGCAGGCCGAGGCCTTTGCCGAGTTCGCGCAGGCGGTGGGCTTCGAGAGCGACCTGCTGCCCACGCTCGAGACGCTGGCCGCGCGCCCGCCGGTCGCCTTTCCGGCCACGCGCTGGTCGCTCGGCTCGCCGCCGGGCGGCTTCGCCTACGACAACGAGCAACCGGCGCACGAGCACGCCGTGCCCGAGCTGGAGATCGACGCGCAGCCGGTCACCTGGGCGCAGTACTGCGAATTCGTGGAAGACGGTGGCTACGACGACGAGCGCCACTGGTCGCCCGAGGGCTGGGCCTGGGTGCAGCGCGAAGGCCGCCGCACGCCGCAGCCGGTGGAGCAGATGCGCCAGAGCGTGCTCGTGCAGCGCTTCGGCAAGACCACGCGCGTGCCCATGGGGCAGCCGGCCATGCACGTGAGCTGGTACGAGGCCGATGCCTGGTGCCGCTGGGCCGGGCGCCGTCTGCCGACCGAGCTCGAGTGGGAGCTCGCCGCCCACCAGGGCCTCTCACGCGGCCTGCGCTACGGCCAGGTGTGGGAATGGACGGCCGGGAGCTTCCGCCCCTATCCCGGCCACGTGCCGGGGCCGGACGCGGGTTATTCGCAGGCCGGCTTCGACGGTGCGCACAAAGTGCTGCGCGGCGGCTCGTTCGCCACGCGCGAACGGGTGCGGCATCCGTGCTTCCGCCGTTTCCTGCGTCCGGAGGTCGACGCCGCCTTCACCGGTTTTCGCAGCGTCGCGCTGTAGCGTCTACGGGCAGCGCGCGCCCGCGCCGCTTGCAAGCGCGAGCAGCCGCTGGCCGATGAGGTCGGCGAGCGCATACACCGCGCGGCGGTGGGCCGCGGCGAGCGCGGCGAGGTCACCCTGCACCGGCTCGCGCACGCTGCTGCGGCACACGAGCGGCGTGCTGCCGCGGGCGGTGGGGGTGGCGGTCCACACGGCTTCGATCCACACCTCGCGCGCGGCCATGGATTCGAAGCGCTGCACGTCGACCTTCACCCGGATGAACTCGGGTGCGGGCGCGGTGCGGGCATCGACCGCGCCGAAGCGCCGCGCCAGTCGGTCGAAGAGCGCGGCGCGCAGCTCGTCGCGCAGCGGTGCGACCCACTGCTCCTGCTCGAGGATGCGCAGGCTGTCGTCGGGCAGGCGCACCACCCACTGCTGCTGGTCCACCGCCGGCGGCACGGCGACCGGCCCGAGGTCGACCGGCAGCGGCGCGCTGCTCACCGCTTCGGCGCGCTCGGGCTGCGTGGCGAGCAGGCTGTGAAAGCGCGGCGCCGGCGTGGAGGAGCAGCCGGCGAGCACGGCGGCGAGCACGAGGGAGGCGACTGGAAGCTTCATGCGTTCAGCGTCGTGGCGGTGACGAAGGAATGGCCGCGTCGTCGGGCTTGCCGCGCAGCAGCGATTCGGGATGGCGTTGCAGGTAGTCGGTCAGCACGCGCAGCGACTGTGCGGCGCGCTGCAGGTCGAGCATGGTCTGCTCGGCGTTGCGCTGCACGGGCGCCGACGGGTCGAAGAGGCTGCGGTCCGCGCGGGCGAGCGTCTCCTGCACGGCGATGAGCGTGCGTCGCACCTCCGCGAGCGACGCCTGGGCCTCGGGGCGCAGGTTCTCGATCGTGGTGCGCGCCTGGGCGAGCGTGTCGTTGAGGTTGCGGCCGATCTCGTCGAAAGGCACCTTGTTGATCTTGGCCACGATCTCGGCGATCTGAGGCTGCACGTCGGCGAGCGTGCCCGGCACGGTCGGGATCGCCGGGATGGCGGTGGACGTGTCGAGCTCGGCCTTGCTCACCCTGCCGGGGAAATCGAGCGCCACGTACATCTGCCCGGTGAGCAGGTTGCCGGTGCGCGCCTGGGCGCGCAGGCCGCTTTGCACCAGGCGGTGCAGGAGCAGCGTGTCGCGCAGGCGCTCGTCATCGCCTTCCTGGCGCAGCGCCTCGCGCACGGCGCCCAGGCGCGTCGGGAAGATCTCCGCCTCCACCTCCACCGGGAAGCGCTTGCGCCTGTTGTCGTAGTCGAGGTGGATGGCCTTGATGGAGCCGATCTCGATGCCGAGGAAATCCACCGGGGCGTCGATGTCGAGCCCGCGCACCGACTGGTCGAACACCATGCGCACGCGCAGCGGCGGGCCGTCGGGCGGCGCGAGCGCCGTGCCGCGGTCGGGGAAGAGCTTGAAGCGCGCGCCGTCAGCCGCTTCGGGCAGGCCCTGCGTGCCGGCCGGGCGCTCGAAGGAGATGCCGCCGGCGATCATGGAGGCGAGCGTCTGCGTGTCGACCTTGAGGCCGCTGCTGTTGAGCGTGACCTCCACGCCGCTCGCGTTGTAGAAGCGGGTCTGGTTGTTGACGAGCTTGTCGTACGGCGCCTCGATGAAGACCTGCACCCACAGCTCGTCGACCAGCGGGTCGAGGTTGTAGCCCACCACGCGGCCCACGCGGTTGCGCTTGTAGTAGACGGGCGAGCCCACGTCGAGCGAGCCCAGGTCGTCGGTGCGCAGCACGAAGCCGCGGCCCGGCTCGCCGCGCAGCACGTGGGGCGGGTTCTCCAGGCCCTTGAAGCGGCGCTGCTGCTTGGTCGACTCCCCCGCGTCCACGCCGATGTACGCGCCGGAGAAGAGCGTCTCGATGCCGCTCACGCCGGCGGTGTCGATGCGCGGGCGCACCACCCAGAAGCGTGTGTCTTCGACGGCGATGTTGGCCACCGATCGATCGAGCCGCACGGTCGCCTGCACATGGTCGCGTTTTTCGCTGAGCTTCACGGCTTCCACGCGCCCGACCACCACCTCCTTGTAGCGGACCTCCGTCTTGCCCGGCCGCAGGCCGGTGGCGGAAGGGAAGTCGATGACCACCTGCGGCCCGGTGGAGAGCACCGCGCGGATCAGCAGCGCCACGCCCACGGCCAGCGCCACGATGGGCACCAGCCACACGAGCGAGGGCCCGTGCCACTTGCGGGTGACGGGTGTGGGCGCCAGCGGCGGTGGCGCCGGCGCGGGTGGCGGGGGCACGGCAGGGGTGTCGTCGCTCATGGTCGGCGGTCTTGTGCGTCTTGTGTGTCGTCGGGCCAGATCAGGCGGGGGTCGAAGCTGCCGGCGGCGAGCATGGTGAGCACGACCACCGCGCCGAAGGCGAGCAGGCCGGGCTCGGGCTGCACGCCGCCCAGCGGGCCGAAGCGGATGGTGCCCACCAGCAGCACGACCACGTAGACGTCGAGCATCGACCAGTGCCCCACGGCCTCGACCATGCGGTAGAGCCGGGCGCGCTCGGCCTGCTTCCAGCGCGAACGGCGCTGCGAGGTGACGGCGAGCACCAGCAGCACCCCGATCTTGAGCATGGGCACGGCGATGCTCGCGATGAAGACGATGAGGGCGAGCATCCAGTCGCCGCCCACGCGCAGCTCCTCGATGCCGCCCAGGATGGTGTGCATCGACTCGCCTTCGAGCACGTTGCTCGTCGACATGATGGGCAGCAGGTTGGCCGGGATGTACAGGATGGCCGCGGCCACCAGGTACGCCCAGGTGCGCTGCAGGCTGCGCGGGTGGCGATGGTGGAGCGGGCTTGCGCAGCGCGGGCAGGCCGGGGGCGGGTCGCTCGCCAGCGCGTGCAGCCGCTGCGAGACGAGGCCGCAGGTGGTGCAGCCGTACAGCTGGAGCTGCGCGCCGGTGGTCGCGGGGGCGGCGGCCTCAGGCTGCACCGGCGCCTCGCTCATGCCGTGCCTCCGAGCTCGCTCGCGCGTTTCCACAGCGTGTGCGTGCCCGCCGCGGTGATGGCGGTGATGAGCAGCGTGACAGCCGCGTAGGCGAAGAGGCCGATGCCGGGGGTGGTGCTGGTGAGGGAGGCACACCGCACCACGGCAACCAGCGTGCCCATGAGGAAGACCTCCACCATCCCCCAGCGCGTGACGAAGCCGAGCATGTGCATCGCCGGCACGAAGCCGCGCGGCACGATGCCCCGCACCAGGGAGCCCAGCAGGTACAGGCGCAGCATCGTCAGGACGAGCGGAAAGACGAGCGCGGTGGCGGCGGTCAGCACGGCCATCAGCGGCTGGCCGGCGGCCCAGGTGGCCTCGATCGCCTCGGGCAGCGTGGCCTGCACCACCACGCCGCGGAAGTCGAGCGTCACGATGGGGGCGCTGTTGCCGATGACGATGAGCAGCAGCGAGGCGACGGCGAAGGCCAGCAGCTTCTCCGTGCCGATGACGTGGCCGCGCCCGAGGAGCGCGTTGCAGCGGGTGCAGCGGGCGACCGTGCCGCGGGCGAGCTCGATGCGTTCATGCACCGCGTCGCATTCGTGGCAGACCAGGAGCTCGGGGCGCGCCGCGAGGGCCGTGGCGGTGCGAGCGGACGCCGGCGCATGGGGCGCATGGGCGAGGGCGCTCGGCACGGGCTGGGTCATCCGGGCATCTTAGCGGCGGCCCTCGCGGCCGTGCATCAGCCCGGGCTCTCGGAGACAGCGGGAGTCGTGGCGGTGGCCGAGGCGGCGCGCAGCTTGCGGTAGATGGTGTTGCGCGCCACGCCGAGCTGCCGCGCGGCGCGCGAGATGTTGCCGCCGGCGGCATCGACCGCACGGCGGATCGCGGCCATCTCCTGCGCCTGCAGCGTGGCCGGGGCGGCGGGGGTTTCGGCTTCGGGGGTGATGCACCTCGCCGGCACGGGGCGCGGCGGGCTCGCCAGCGACACGCCGGTCGCGAGCGAGACGCTCGGCCAGAGCGTCGGCATGTTGAAGAGGGCGCGCGCGATCACGGGCGTGCCGGCGAGCGCGCCTTGCTGTACATGGAGCGTCATGGTGTCGTCGGTGCGGCCGCGGAAATGGTCGGCGATGGCGGCGACCGTCGTGCCGAAGAGGCCCTCCAGGCCGGACCGGCGCATCGCCGGCATGCTCAGGCCCAGGTGCTCGCGCGCGGCGCGGTTGGCGCCGAGGATGCTGCCGTCGGGCGAGAGCGCGACCATGGCCTCGCGCAGCGTGCCCAGCATGCGCGGTTGCGGATGGAAGTGCAGCCGCAGGCCCTGGCGGAAGCGGTCGGCGAACCACTGGTTCTCGATCATGCGCGCCGACATCGTGACCATCGCCAGCGTGTGCGGGTGGTACGAGGAGTGGTGCCCGCTCACGTCGAGCACGCCGATCATCTGCCCGGTGTGGTCGAAGATGGGCGAGGCCGAGCACGTGAGAAAGCGGTTGGCCGCCAGGAAGTGCTCGTTGCCGTGCACGAGCGTGGGCGCTTCGGTGAAGAGCGCGGTGCCGACCGCGTTGGTGCCCTTGGAGGCCTCGGACCAGTTCACCCCCGGTGCGATCGCGATCTGCTGCACGCGCTCGAGAAAGCTGCTGTCGCCCACGGCCTGCAGGATGCTGCCCTCGGTGTCGGTGAGGCCCACGGCGCTCTTGGTCGAGACGATCTGCTCGAAGAGCAGCTCCATCACCGGCGTGGCGTGCTCCAGCAGCCGCTGGTGCGCCTCGCGCATGAGCCGCGCGCCGTAGGCCGAGAGTGGGTGCAGCTCGGGCACCGTGTCTTCGTCGAGTCCGAGGGCACGGCAGCGTTCGTGCGACTGCTCGATGGCATGGACGTGATCGGGACCGTGTGCGAGCGCGAAGGGGCTGGCACCTCGCGCAAGCGTGTGTGCGGCGGCGTGTCGGTCCATGAATGTCTCCTTCGAGGGGCCGCGCACAGGGGTGGCCGGCCGGGCGGCGCCATTCTGCGCCAGTGCAGTGGGCTGTCTGTCACTTAGGGGAAGCACAACCGAGCCAGCCCGGCGGGGGTGCCGTGTAGCCTCTATGCTCGCCGCCGACCTTACTCGTGCATCGTCCATGTCATCCAACACGCTGAACTTCACCTGCATCGGCAACGATGCGCAAGCCCTCGAAACACTTCATCGACAGCTGCAAGCCGCCATCGGCATGGACTGCGACCAATGGGCCGCGCCGCTGCAGGCCGCTTTCGATGACTGGAACGAGCCCTCGGTCCTGAGCGCCTCGCTGCGCGGCCAGACGCTGCGCTTCCTGATGGACACCGCCTCGAGCGACCACCTGGAGAAGCACCACTGCCAGGCCTTGCACGCGGCCGGTGCCGAGCACATCCGCGTGCGCATCTTCTTCGGCCAGGTCGGCGAGACGCAGACGCTGTACTTTCACGGCGGCAGGCGCGCGTCGGCCAAGCTCTTTCCGGCGCCGACGCTCACCGAAGGCGAGCGTCTGTACGAGCTGGTGCTCGACCAGAAGGACGCCGCGCTCGCCAAGGAGATCAAGGCGGGGGCCTCGCCCGACGAGGTGGTGGACGGCAAGCCTCTGGTGGTCCATGTGGCCGAGGCGCACCTGGAGAAATCGCTGCAGGCGCTGATGATGGCCAAGGCCGCGCTCACGCCGTGCCTGCCGTGGGCCCACGAGGTGGCCGCGGCGATCGGGAGCTACGGTGGCAAGAAGAGCGAGGCCTGGCTGCAGGCGCTCATTGAAGCCGAGGGTGCCGACCCCGCCGCGCTGTGGCGCTCGGCCGGCGTGGTGGCCACGCTGTGCAAGTACCCGAAGGTGCTGGCGAAACTCCTGGCCCGGGACGGCGTGGATGTGAACGCCATGCTGGTGAGCGACGAGGAACCGCACATGGAGATGGGCAGCCTGCTCTTCAACAGCCGCGAGCTCTTCGAAGACGATCCGGCCGTGCTGGCCGTGCTCACCCGACATGGCGCCCGCTCGATCGTGCAACCGGACATGCCGGACGAAACCCGCCTCCATCGCACCCTCATGGGGTCGCGCGATGCCGACACGGTTGCGCAACTGGTGGCCTCCGGTGTGAACCTGGACTCCCCCTTGGGTCGCGGCGACACCCTGCTGCGCTCGCTGCTGCGGCATCCCTATTCCGGGGGCGCGCGCATGCTCACCATGGCCAACGAGCTGCTGCAGGCAGGCGCCTCGGCCGACGTCTTCCTGCAACCCGACGGGTTCAGGCGCGAGGTGCTGGAGCCGCTCTTCAATGCGACGGGCCGCATCGCCTGGCGGCGGTTCGCGCCCGAGGGTTCGGAGCATTTCGAGGTGGCGCGCGACGGCGGCCTCGTCGTCGAGTTCATGCGCGGCCTGTTGGCGCGTGGCCTCGATGCCGACCTGGAGGTGACCTTCAAGGCCATGGTGCTCGGCTTCCGTGGCCCGGACACCCGCTACCCGCCGGTGCGCTACCGCGGCCCGCTGCTCGGGGCCATCGCCTGCCTGCTCTGCGGCCGCGGCAGTGATCTGCGGCCGCTGTGCCTGCCGCTCGTCGAGCTGCTGCTGCAGCACGGCGCTTCGCGCGACGCCACGGCCGTGGCGGTGAGCGGGCGCTGGCAGCCGAACTACGACGACATGTACCTCCACGGCGAGTGGCCGGGCAATGCCTGGGAGTTCGCGCCCGAAGGCTCGGTGCTGGAGCGCCTGCGCCAGCGGCAGGCGCAGGCGCCCGACGCGGTGGACGCAAAGCTGATCGCGATGCTGGAAGGCTGAGCCTTCCGCGGCACGGTGCCGCTCAGGCGTTGCTGGTCGCCCGCACTTCGGCCAGGCTGGTGACGCCCTGCAGCACCTTCTCGATGCCGTCCTGGCGCAGCGTGCGCATGCCTTCCAGGATGGCGGTGCGCTGCAGCTCTTCGGCGCGCGCGCCGGTCTGCACCAGCCGGCGCAGCTCGCGCGAGACGACCATGAACTCGTGCAGCCCCGCCCGGCCCTTGTAGCCGGTGGTGCCGCAGTGCTCGCAGCCCGGGCTGTGGAAATGCATCAGCCGGCCCTCGCGCCCGAAGCGCGTCGTCCAGTCGGCGAGCAGGGCCTTGCGGTTCAGCGTCTCGTGGTCGGCCGGGCAGGCGTGCAGGTAGTCCTCGAGCAGCTCGTCGAGCTCGCCGTCGGCCAGCGGGCGTGCCGTGCGGCAGTGGTTGCACAGCCGGCGCACCAGGCGCTGCGCCAGCACGCCCAGCAGCGAGTCGGCGAAGTTGAACGGGTCCAGGCCCATGTCGAGCAGCCGCGTCACGGTCTCGGGCGCGCTGTTGGTGTGCAGCGTGCTGAGCACGAGGTGGCCGGTGAGCGAGGCCTCGATGCCCATCTGCGCGGTTTCCTCGTCGCGCATTTCGCCCACCATGATGACGTCCGGGTCGGCGCGCAGGAAGGCGCGCAGCGCCTTGGCGAAGGTCCAGTCGATCTTCG
>JBIQJS010000146.1:0-6465 GCA_044507405.1 Rubrivivax sp.
GAGATCGCCTGCCGGGTCGCGGCCACTGCGCGCCGCCTGGGCATGCGCACGGTCGCGGTCTATTCGGATGCCGATGCGAACGCGAAGCACGTCGCCGCCTGCGACGAGGCGGTGCACATCGGCCCCGCCTCGCCGCGCGAGAGCTACCTGCGCATCGAGCGCATCCTCGAGGCCGCGCGTGCCACCGGCGCCGAAGCCATCCATCCCGGCTACGGCTTCCTGAGCGAGAACGAAGACTTCGCGCAGGCCTGTGCCGATGCGGGCCTCGTCTTCATCGGCCCGCCGGCCTCGGCCATCCGCGCCATGGGCCTCAAGGCCGAGAGCAAGCGGCTGATGGCGACCGCCGGCGTGCCGCTGGTGCCCGGCTACCACGGCGCCGACCAGGACCCGGCCCTGCTGCAACGCGAGGCCGAGGCCATCGGCTACCCGGTGCTCATCAAGGCGAGCGCGGGTGGGGGCGGCAAGGGCATGCGCATCGTCAACGCGCCGGCCGAGTTCGCGCAGGCGCTCGCCTCGTGCCAGCGCGAGGCGCAGAACAGCTTCGGCGACGCGGCCGTGCTGATCGAGCGCTACGTGACCCGGCCGCGCCACATCGAGATCCAGGTGTTCGGTGACACGCAAGGGAACTGCGTCTACCTCTACGAGCGCGACTGCTCGGTGCAGCGCCGCCACCAGAAGGTGCTGGAAGAAGCCCCGGCGCCCGGCATGACCGAGGCGCTGCGCCGCCAGATGGGCGAGGCCGCGGTGGCCGCCGCGAGGGCGGTCGGCTACGTGGGCGCGGGCACGGTGGAGTTCATCGCCGAGCCCGCGAACGACGGCGGCCTGCGCTTCTACTTCATGGAGATGAACACCCGCCTGCAGGTCGAACACCCGGTGACCGAAGCCATCACCGGCCATGACCTGGTGGAGTGGCAGCTGCGCGTGGCGGCCGGCGAGCCGTTGCCCGTGCGGCAGGATGAGTTGCGCCTCCACGGCCATGCGATCGAGGCGCGCATCTGCGCGGAAAACCCCGACAAGCAGTTCATGCCCGCCACCGGCCGGCTGCAGGTCTACCGCACGCCCGAGGCCACCGCCTTCGCGCGTGGCGACGTGCGCATCGACGCCGGCGTGCGCGAGGGCGACGTGATCTCGCCCTACTACGACTCCATGATCGCCAAGCTCATCGTGTGGGGCGCCGACCGGGCGCAGGCGCTGGCGCGGCTCGATGCGGCGCTCGCGCAGACGCACATCGTGGGCCTGCACACCAACGTCGCCTTCCTGCGCCGCGTGGTGCAGAGCCGCGCGTTTGCCCATGCCGATCTCGACACGGCGCTCATCGAGCGCGAGAAGGCGACGCTCTTCAACGCCGCGCCGCTCGCCCCCGAGCTGGCGGCCGCTGGCGTGGTGGCGCATGCGCTTGCGGCCGAGCAGGCGCTGCAGGACGACGATCCGTGGTCGAAGCGCGACGGCTGGCGCCTCTTCGGCGGCGCCCGGCGCCGCTTCGAACTCGAACTGCACGGCCAGCACCAGACCGTGGTGCTGGAGCGCGATCACCGCGGCGGCGCGATGACGCTGGTGATTGGCGAGCAGCGGCTGACGTTCGCCGCGACCGCGCGCGGCGGAGATCGCCACGACGTGCAGCTGGGCTCGCGCCGGTTGACGCTCGCCGTCTATGCCGTGGGCGAACGCGTGAGCGTGTTCGCGCCCGAGGGGTCGGCCACGGTGTCGGAGGTCGACGTGCTGGCCCATGCGGGCGACGGGGCGGCCGAGACCGGCCGGCTCACCGCGCCGATGCCGGGCAAGGTCATCGGCTTCCTCGTGCAGGCGGGGCAGGCGGTGCGCGCCGGCCAGGCGCTCGCGGTGATGGAGGCGATGAAGATGGAGCACACCATCGTCTCGCCGCGCGCCGGGCAGGTGGAGGCGCTGCTCTACGCGCCCGGCGATCAGGTGCCCGAAGGTGGCGAGCTGCTGCGCCTGTCGGCGGGCTGACGCGGCCTCAGCGCAGCGCGCTGCGCGCGCCCCGGCGCAGCCACTCGGTGGCGCTGCGCCAGCTGCGCTCCTGCGGCACCGGCGGGGAGGGCGCAGCGGGCAGCTGCGGGAGGCCGAAGCCCGAGGTGTGGCGTGCCCAGGCGGCGTCTTGCGGTGCGTCGGCCTTCGCGGCGACCTCCGGGGCCGCGAGCTTGCCGGCCTGCACGAACTGCCGCGCGAGCGACATCAGCTCGGGGTTGCCCGAGGCCTGGCAGACGAAGAGCACCTCGCGCGCCTCGTCCGGATCGCACAGCATCGCGGCCACGTCGATGCCTTCCCCCAGGTCGCGCTTGAGGAGGAAATGGATGCGTGTGGCGATGCGAAGTTGGACGGGGTTGGACACGGTGCGCTCCGGCAGTTGGAGTATCTTCATCCCGTGCGGACAGGCCGCCCATCCCCACACGCGGGGGTGAGTGACTTCCGTCATTCATCGTGAGGAATAAGTCATGTTTCCGAGCCGGGTGACGCTGGTGGAAGTGGGGCCGCGCGACGGCCTGCAGAACGAGAAGCAGCCCGTGGCGGCCCTGCACAAGGTGGAGCTCGTGCACCGGCTGCAGACGGCCGGCCTGCGCGAGATCGAGACCACCAGCTTCGTGAGCCCGAAGTGGGTGCCGCAGATGGCCGACAACGCCGAGGTGATGGCGGGCATTGCACGCCGCGACGGCGTGCGCTACTCGGTGCTCGTGCCCAACATGAAGGGCCTGGAGGCCGCGCTGCCCACGCGCCCCGACGAGGTGGTGGTCTTCGGTGCGGCGAGCGAGGCCTTCAGCCAGCGCAACATCAACTGCAGCATCGCCGAGAGCATCGAGCGCTTCGCGCCGGTGGTGGATGCCGCACACGCGGCCGGCCTCAAGGTGCGCGGCGCGATCTCCTGCGCGCTCGGTTGCCCCTACCAGGGTGAGGTGAGCGCCGACGAGGTGGAGCGCGTGGTGGTGCTCATGAAGGGCATCGGCGTGGACCACTGCGGCGTGGCCGACACCATCGGCGTGGGCACGCCGCGCCGCGTGCAGCACGCGATGGAGCGGGCGCTCAGGCACTACCCGCTCGCCGAGGTGAGCGGCCATTTCCACGACACCTACGGCCAGGCGCTCTCCAACATCTACGCCTGCCTGGAGCTCGGCGTGCACACCTTCGATGCGAGCGTGGCGGGGCTGGGCGGCTGCCCCTATGCCAAGGGCGCGACCGGCAACGTCGCCACCGAAGACGTGCTCTTCATGCTCGACGGGCTCGGCATCGACACCGGCATCGACCTCGACGCCCTGGTCGACGCCGGGGCCTACATCTCCGGCGTGCTTGGCCGCCCGCCGGCATCGCGTGTGGGGCGCGCGCTGCTGGCGAGACGTGTGAAGGAGACCGCATGAGCGCACGCGACCCCGATGCCGCACTGGCCGACAAGCCGGAAGGCTTTCGCCGCGTGGCGGCGCTGCTGGCCGAGAAGGGCCATCCGCACGCGCCGGTGTACCTGGAGGTGACCGCGCGCACCGCACAGGAGGCGGCCGATGCGCTCGGCGTGCAGCTCGGACAGATCGCCAAGAGCGTGATCTTCAGGCGCAAGCACGACGGCATGCCGGTGCTGGTCGTGACCTCGGGCGACCTGCGCGTGGACGTGGAGAAGGTGGCCGCGCTCGCCGGTCCCGTGGGCCGCGCCGACGCCGAGTTCGTGAAGGCCGCCACCGGCTACTCGATCGGCGGCGTCTCGCCCATCGGCCACCTCACGCCGCCGGTGATGCTGATCGACCGTGAGCTCGCGCGCTTCGACGAGATCTGGGCTGCGGCCGGCCATCCCAACGGCGTGTTCAGGCTCACGCCCGCACAGCTGCAGTCGATGACGGGCGCGCCCATGGCCGACGTCACGCCCTCCTGAATGATGCCGCGCGAGGCGTCCGTGCCCAGCCCGTGCATCAACGTGTGCCGCATGGATGCCGGGCGCGGTGTGTGCGTGGGCTGCCTGCGCACGCTCGACGAGATCACCGCCTGGTCCACGATGGACGACGACGCTCGTCGCGCGGTGTGGCGCCTGATCGAGCTGCGCCGTGCGGACCCCACGACCCCTGCCGCTCCTGCACCATGAACTTCCTGCGCTTCAGCTTCGACCCCGTCTCGCCTTACGCCTGCCTCGCCTTCGAACGGCTGCCGCAGGTGCTCGAAGGCCTGAGCTACGCCGTGCAATACGAGCCGGTGGTGCTGGGTGCGCTGCTGCAGCACTGGGGGCAGAAGGGGCCGGCCGAGATCGCACCCAAGCGCGACTGGACCTACCGCCACGTCCTCTGGCAGGCCCATCGCCTGGGCGTGCCGCTGCAGATGCCCGCGGCGCACCCGTTCAACCCGCTCGCACTGTCGCGCCTGCTGCTGGCGACCGCCGAGGCCGGCGGCTCGCCCAACCGCTGGGCCTGCGAGCAGGTGCTGCACCACGTGTGGCGCGGGGGCGGCGATCCGGCCGACGCCGAGCGGCTGGCCGCGCTCACGACGCAGCTCGCACCGCGGCGAGATCCGTCGAGCCCCGAGGTCAAGGACGAACTCAGGGCCCTGACCGCCGCAGCGGCCGCACGCGGCGTCTTCGGGGTGCCCACGGTCGAGGTCGATGGCCGGCTCTTCTGGGGCCTGGAAGGGCTGGAGCTGCTCTCGGCCTGGTTGCGCGGCGACGCGTGGTTCGACGGCCCGGCCTGGGGCGCCGCCGCAGCGGTGCCGACGGGCATTCAGCGAAAACACTGATCTCGCCAGCCCGCAGCTTCTCGCATCGAGAAACCGGACCTCAGGGTTGCACCTGAGTTTGTCAGCTTCGTTTCAGCGTCGCGTCAGCACGCGGTCAGAGCACGCCGTGAAGATTCGTGGTCCCCAGCCATCGTTGGGGCTCATACGAGGAGACATTCATGGCAACTGCAAGCGCTTCGAAGGCGCCCATGACCGCGGAGGAGAAGAAGGTCATCTTCGCCTCGAGCCTGGGCACCGTGTTCGAGTGGTACGACTTCTACCTGTACGGTTCGCTGGCGCCCATCATCGCCAAGCAGTTCTTCGCGGGGCTGGACCCGACGTCGGCGTTCATCTTCGCGCTGCTGGCCTTCGCCGCCGGCTTCCTGGTGCGGCCCTTCGGCGCGATCTTCTTCGGCCGCCTGGGCGACATGATCGGCCGCAAGTACACCTTCCTGGTGACCATCCTCATCATGGGCCTGTCGACGTTCATCGTCGGCGTGCTGCCCACCTACGCCACCATCGGCGTGGCCGCACCGGTCATCCTGATCGGCCTGCGGCTGCTGCAGGGCCTGGCCCTCGGCGGTGAATACGGCGGCGCGGCCACCTACGTGGCCGAGCACTCGCCGCACGGCAAGCGCGGCGCCTACACCTCGTGGATCCAGACCACGGCGACGCTCGGCCTCTTCCTCTCGCTGATCGTCATCCTGGGCACCCGCACCTGGATGGGCGAAGAGAAGTTCGGCGACTGGGGCTGGCGCATCCCCTTCCTGGTGTCGATCTTCCTGCTCGCCATCAGCGTGTGGATCCGGCTCTCGATGAACGAATCGCCGGCCTTCAAGAAGATGAAGGAAGAAGGCCGCACGTCCAAGGCGCCGCTGACCGAGTCCTTCGGCCAGTGGAAGAACCTGAAGATCGTGATCCTCGCGCTCGTGGGCCTCACCGCCGGCCAGGCGGTGGTCTGGTACACCGGCCAGTTCTACGCGCTCTTCTTCCTGACGCAGGCGCTCAAGGTCGACGCCGCGACGGCCAACATCCTGATCGCGGTGTCGCTGCTCATCGGCACGCCGTTCTTCATCGTGTTCGGCACGCTGTCGGACCGGATCGGCCGCAAGCCCATCATCATGGCGGGCTGCCTGCTGGCCGCGCTCACCTACTTCCCGCTCTTCAACGCGCTCACCAAGGCCGCCAACCCCGAGCTGGCCGCCGCGCAGGAGAAGACCCAGGTGATCGTGACCGCCGATCCGAAGGACTGCTCCTTCCAGGGCAGCCCGATCGCGCGCGAGATCGACTTCCGCAGCTCGTGCGACATCGCCAAGCGCTACCTCGCGCAGAACTCGGTCAGCTACGAGAACAAGGCCGGCACCGGCCCGGCCACCATCACCGTGGGTGACAAGGTCCTGACCGCGCCCGTGGGCACGGTCGCGAACCAGAAGTTCGACGAGGCCAGCGCCAAGGCGATCGCGGCCTTCAAGAAGGACGTGACCGACACGCTGCGTGCCGCGGGCTACCCAGCGAAGGCTGCACCGATCCCCTTCATGAGCGGGCAGTGGTGGACCATCGTGGCCATCCTCACGGTGCTCGTGCTCTACGTGACCATGGTCTACGGCCCGATCGCGGCGATGCTGGTGGAGCTCTTCCCGACGCGCATCCGCTACACCTCGATGAGCCTGCCGTACCACATCGGCAACGGCTGGTTCGGCGGCCTGCTGCCGACCACCGCCTTCGCGATCGTGGCGGCCACCGGCAACATGTACAACGGCCTGTGGT
>JBIQJS010000147.1:0-6460 GCA_044507405.1 Rubrivivax sp.
TGCGCAAGATCGCGCAGTACTTCTACCCGCAGCGCCAGACGCAGGTGATGAACGAAGGCTGGGCCACCTTCTGGCACCACAAGCTGCTCAACACCATGTACGACGACGGGCACCTGTCGGACGGCATGATGATCGAGTGGCTGAAGTCGCACACCAACGTCGTGTACCAGCCCAAGGTGACCGACCGCCACTACAGCGGCATCAATCCCTATGCGCTCGGCTTCGCGATGTACACCGACATCAAGCGCATCTGCGAGAACCCCACCGACGAAGACCGGCACTGGTTCCCCGAGATCGCCGGCCGCGACTGGCTGGAGACGCTCGACCACGCCATGCGCAACTTCAAGGACGAGAGCTTCGTGGGCCAGTACCTCTCGCCGCACCTCATGCGCGAATTCCGCTTCTTCTCCATCCTCGACGACGAGAAGGAAGACGAGCTGGAGGTGTCGGCCATCCACGACGAGAGCGGCTACCGCCGCGTGCGCGAGGCGCTGTCGCACCAGTACGACCTGGGTGCACGCGAGCCCAACATCCAGGTGTGGAGCGTCAACCTGCGCGGCGACCGGTCGCTCACCTTGCGCCACGCCCAGCACAACGACCGGCCCCTGCACGACAGCGCCAACGAGGTGCTCAAGCACGTGGCGCGGCTGTGGGGCTTCGGCGTGCACCTGGAGAGCGTCAACGGCGCGGGCGAGGTGCAGCGCCGCTGGTCGGTGACGCCGCCGCAGGAGTGAAGGCGGCGGTGCCGTCGGGTCGGCCGCGAAGGCCGGCTCAGGCCGGCGTGTCGTCCGGCACGAAGGGCGACACCACGCCGAGCACCTGCTCGACGTATTGCGTCTTCTGCCCGACCGGCGCCACGTAGCGCAGTGCCTCCTCGGCCGCCTGCCGGCCGACGCGGCGCAGCATCACCCACGCGGCCAGGTACTGCGAGGCCATGCAGCCGCCGGCGGTGGCCACCGGGCCGCGCGCGTGGAAGGGCTCGTCGACCACGCGCACGCCGGCTTCCACCACCCAGGGCTTGGTCGTGAGGTCGGTGCAGGCGGGCATGTTGCCGATGAGGCCGAGGCGCGCGAGCAGCAGCGTGCCCGAGCACTGCGCGCCGATGAGCTGGCGCACCGGGTCGAGCGTGAGGCGGTCCATGAGGGCCGCGTCCTCGGCGACGGCGCGGGTGTAGATGCCGCTGCCGAAGAGCACCACGTCGGCCTCGTTGGCGAATTCGAGCGGCTGCTGCACGTCCACGCTCACGCCGTTCATCGAGGTGAGCTTCAGCCCCGGCCCGGTGATCTCGGCCGTGACGCCGTGCGCGCGCAGCCGGTTGAGCAGGCCGAGCGCGATGAACGAGTCGAGCTCGTTGTAGCCATCGAAGGTCACGATGGCCACCCGCGTGGAGGCCGGGACCGCCGTGCTGACGGCCATCAGTCTTCCAGCAGGCTGCGCAGCATCCACGCCGTCTGCTCGTGCACCGTGAGGCGCTGGGTGAGCAGGTCGGCCGTCGGCTCGTCGCCGGCCTTGTCGGCCAGCGGGAAGAGGCCGCGCGCGGTGCGGGCCACGGCCTCGTGGCCGGTGACGAGGATGCGCACCATCTCCAGCGCCTTGGGCGGCGCGGCGGGCGCGTCGGGCACCGAGGCGAGCTTGCCGAATTGCGCATAGGAGCCCGGCGCCGTGTGGCCGAGCGAGCGGATGCGCTCCGCGATCGGATCGACCGCGCCCCAGAGCTCGGTGTACTGCTCCATGAACATGGTGTGCAGCGTGTTGAACATCGGCCCCGTCACGTTCCAGTGGAAGTTGTGCGTGGTGAGGTAGAGCGTGTAGGTGTCGGCCAGCAGGCGCGACAGGCCGTCGGCGATGGCCTTGCGGTCCTTCTCGCCGATGCCGATGTTGATCTGGGGGGCGCCGGTGGGTGCGGCGATCTTGTTCTTGGCCATGGTGTGCTCCGTGGGGGGTGAGAAGGAAGAGGGGGTTTCAGGACACGCGCCGCACGCCTTCGAGCGGGCAGGCGTAGATCGCGTTGCGCAGGGCCGCGATGGCTTCGTAGCGGGTGAAGGTGCGCCGCCAGGCCAGCACCACGCGGCGCGTGGGCGCCGGGTCGCTGAAGGGGATGTAGCGCACGTGCGGCTGGGGGTCCTTGGGCACCGAGAGCTGCGGCACGACGGTCACGCCCATGCCCGAGGCGACCATGTACTTGATCGTCTCCAGCGACGAGCCCTCGAAGCTCTTGCGGATGCCTTCGGCGTTGCTGGAGAAGCGCGCGTATTCGGGGCAGACCTCCAGCACGTGGTCGCGGAAGCAGTGGCCGGTGCCGAGCAGCAGCATGGTCTCCTGTTTGAGCTCCTCGGCGGTGATGCTCTCGCGGGCGGCCATCGGGTGCGACACCGGCACGGCCACCATGAACGGCTCGTCGTAGAGCGGCGCGACGGCCAGGCCCGTGTCCGGGAAGGGCTCGGCCACGATGGCGCAGTCGAGCTCGCCGGTGCGCAGCATGTCCAGCAGCTTGACGGTGAAGTTCTCCTGCAGCATGAGCGGCATCTGCGGCACGCGTTCGATCGCCGCCTTGACCAGGTCGGGCAGCAGGTAGGGGCCGATGGTGTAGATCACGCCCAGGCGCAGCGGGCCGGACACCGGGTCCTTGCCGCGCTTGGCGATCTCCTTGATGCCCTGCGCCTGCTCGATCACCGACTGCGCCTGGCGCACGATCTCCTCGCCCAGCGGCGTGACGCTCACCTCGCTCGCGCCGCGCTCGAAGATCTTCACGTCGAGTTCTTCTTCCAGCTTCTTGATCGCCACGCTCAGCGTGGGCTGCGAGACGAAGCAGGCTTCGGCCGCACGGCCGAAGTGCTTCTCGCGGGCGACCGCGACGATGTAGCGCAGTTCGGTGAGGGTCATGGTGCGCAGGATACGGGAGGCGGCGTGCCGCGTCATGCGCCTTGCGGCATCACCTTGCGATACCTCATGGCGGTGCGCTTGAGGGGCGGTGGCGCTTCGCGGATTCTCCCGCCGCGGCATGTGCCGCGCAGCCAAAAACCGTATGACTCCCACCCGCATTTCCGCCCTTGCCGCGAGCCTGCTGGTCGCGGCCACCCTGTCGGCCTGCTACGTGGTGCCGGTCGACCCGCGCACCGGCCAGCCCTATCCGCCGTCGCGTGAGGGCAGTCACCCGGCGCCGAGCGTGGCCATCGTCACGCCGCCCGCTTCGCCCGCGCCGCCGCAACCCAGCGTGCTGAGCGCGCGCCTTTACCCGCTCAACCCGCAGGCCAACAAGGGCGGCATGCTCACGGCGATGGTGGTGGACAACCACACCGGCCGCGGCACCTTCACGCTGAGCTACCAGGGCGATGCGCTGCAGGGCGAGGCCTCGCGCGTGGACGCCGGCTACGTCGCCTATGGCCGGGTGCACCAGGAGGTGCTGGGCGCCAACCCGCAGCGCAGCTACAGCGGCCGGCGCGGCATCGCCAATGCCTACGGCGCCAAGGGCGTGAGCGTGCAGTGCGAGTACCTGATCACCGGCCCCACCCTGGGCACCGGCGCCTGCCTCTTCTCCGACGGGGCGAAGTACCAGATGCACTTCGGCGGCTGAGCGCCGCCGCGGAGGCGAGGCCGGTCAGCCCTTGGCCGGCCGCTTCATCGACTCCAGCCGTGCGAGGTCCAGCTTGTCGAGCAGCGCCTTGAGCGCCTGGATCTTGAGGTCGCGTCCATGGGCTTCGACCACCACCCCGTTGGCGAGCACCACCGTCACCTCGGCATCGTCGCCGGTCTTCTGGTACTGCTCGCGCACCGTGCGCTCGCCCTGCTTGTAGACACGCTCCACCTCGGTGTCGGTCTCCTTGTCGAGCGTTGTGCCGGCCCAGCCGGCCAGTGCGGCCAGGCCGGCCATGCCGCCGAGGTCGGTGATGGTGATCTCCACGCTGCTGGCGTCCGCTTCGTACTCCGCGCGGGCCGACGAGCCGGCCAGCCCCATGGCCTGGTTGCCCTGGGCCTCGATGGCGGTGCGGCGCAGGGTGCCCAGCTGCTCGGGCAGCATCGCCTTGAGCTCCTGCGGCGGGAGCGCCGCGCCACTCGCGCCGGCCATCGCGCCCATCATCTCGGAGAGTGCCTTGCCGGCCGCCGCCGTGTCGCCCGACTTCTGCGCGGCTTCCATGCGCTTGCCGGCGTCTTCCATCCGGCGGGCCATCTCGTCGAGCTTGCCGGTGTCGATCGTCACCTTGCCGTCGGGCGTGCTGAGCGTCACCTCGCCACCGCGCGAGCCGGCCATGCCCAGGCCCGGCGTGGGCGTGAGCGCAGCGGTGATCGCGCCGATCACCACCATCGCGACGATGCCGCACACCACCACCACCGCGGTGTAGGCCGCGGCTTTCTCGGGCGGGCACTTCATCAGCACCGGCAGGCCGGTGTAGAGCAGGTAGATGGAGTAGAGGGCCGCGAGCAGGGCGAGCACGCCCAGCGCGGGCAGCAGGTTGAAGATGCCGCCCACGAAGGCGGCGGTCATGCCGTAGGCCACGACCTTGAGCGCCTGGACCTGGTGCTTGCTGCCGCCGAAGCTCGGCGCAAGCGCGTTCACGATCAGCGCGAGCACGAACACCACCACCAGCGAGAGCACGTAGCCCACGACCATCTGGGCCAGGCCCCAGCCGAACGGCATGCGCACGCTCATGCCGAAGCCGCTCACGCCGATGAGCGTCATGCCGATGAAGCCGGCGACCGCGGGAATGGCGGCGAGGATCAGCACCCAGCGGGTGTAGATCGTGGCCACGTCGGCCGGCTCCTGCTCGATGGCCGGCCAGGTGGTCCTGGGTCGCAGCAGGATGTCCTGCACGCGCTGGATGAGGTTCATGGGGTACTCCTGATGAGGGCGCGCCATGTGGCGAGATGCGCGAATCTAGTGGCGGCGGCGCGGCTTGGCTAACGACCAACGTCACATCCGCCCGACCCGGGCCGCGCGCTCAGGCCTTCAGGTACTCGGCCTTGCTGCCCAGCCAGCGCGCCACGTGCTGCCGCGCACGCTCGGGCTGCGTGGCCAGCCAGCGCTCGGCGGCGCGGCGTGCGGGCGGCACGAGGCCGGCGTCTTCGTTGAGATCGGCGAAGCGCAGCAGCGGCGCTCCCGACTGGCGCGCGCCGAGGAACTCGCCCGGCCCGCGGATCTCCAGGTCGCGGCGCGCGATCTCGAAGCCGTCCTGCGTCTCCACCATCGCCTTGAGCCGCGCCTTGCCGGTGTCGGAGAGCGGCGCGGTGTAGAGCAGCACGCACACGCTCGCCACCGAGCCGCGGCCCACGCGCCCGCGCAGCTGGTGCAGCTGCGAGAGGCCGAAGCGCTCCGCGTGCTCGATGACCATGAGGCTGGCGTTGGGCACGTCCACGCCCACCTCGATCACGGTGGTGCTGACCAGCACCTGCAGCGTGCCGGCCTTGAACTGGTCCATCACGGCGGCCTTCTCCGCCGCTGGCATGCGCCCGTGCAGCAGGCCCACCGTGTGGCCGGCGAGCGCCGCGCTCAGCTGCTCGTGGGTGGCGGTGGCGTTCTGCAGGTCCAGCGTCTCCGATTCCTCGATCAGCGGGCACACCCAGTAGACCTGCCGGCCGCGGGCGGCTTCCTCCGCGATGGTCGCGATCACGCCGTCGCGCCTGGCGTCGCTGAAGACCTTGGTGACGATGGGCGTGCGCCCGGGCGGCAGCTCGTCGAGGGTGCTGATGTCGAGGTCGGCAAAGAGCGTCATGGCCAGCGTGCGCGGGATGGGCGTGGCGCTCATCATCAGCAGGTGCGGCTCCAGCGACTGCTGCTGCAGCTTCTCGCGCAGGGCCAGGCGCTGCGCCACGCCGAAGCGGTGCTGCTCGTCGATGATGGCCAGCCCGAGCTTCGCGAACTGCACTTCGTCCTGGATCACCGCGTGCGTGCCCACGACCAGCAAGGCCTCGCCCGAGGCCACGCGCGCCAGCATCTCGCGCCGCGCCTTGCCCTTGCGGCTGCCGGTGAGCCAGGCGGTCTGGATGCCCAGCGGCGCGAGCCAGTCCACGAGCTTGCGGAAATGCTGCTCGGCCAGGATCTCGGTGGGCGCCATCAGCGCGCACTGCCAGCCGTGCTGCATCACGAGTGCGGCGGCGAGCGCGGCCACCACCGTCTTGCCCGCACCCACGTCGCCTTGCAGCAGCCGGTGCATGGGTACTTCGCGCTGCAGGTCGAGGGCGATCTCTTCGGTCACGCGCCGCTGCGCCCCCGTGAGCGGGAAGGGCAGGGCGGCGAGCAGCCGTTCCTGCAGGCCGTCTCGCGCCGTCGCGAAGGCAGGCGCGCGCTGCAGCGCGCGCTCGTGCTTGGCCTCGAGCTGCGAGATCTGCTGCGCGAGCAGCTCCTCGAACTTGAGCCGCTGCCAGGCTGGGTGCGTCCTGTCCTCGAGCGTCGCGAGGCTCACCTCCGGCGTCGGGTGGTGCAGGAACTGCAACGCGCGCTGGAGCGGCCAGGCGCCGGGCGGCA